>DCAW01000160.1:0-20827 GCA_002313895.1 Dehalococcoidia bacterium UBA1123 | reverse complement strand
TCGTGTTCGTCGAGCGGTTCACCTGCCGGCGCGACACCCAATTCTACGTCAAGCGTCAGTTCGCCCGATGATCCGTTGTCAGGTTCGTTTGATGCCTTAAATCCCTTCAGCAACTTCGATTGAAGGATTAACAGAGGATAAAGGAGATAAGACACCACCCTCGCAGCGAGAGAAGCGAAGGCGAAAATCCGATCTGTCCAAACGTTTGCCGCGCTGCGACAGATTGCCAACAGAAGTCCGAGCAGGCCCAACATGCCGGCGACCGCGATGGCGATTAAGAGCCATCTGGTTCCAGAAACAGACGAAACTAGCGCTGCTGTGGACAACACCACCGCGGCTACGGAGGCAAGGTTCACCAGTCTGAGAGGGGCGGTGGGACCAGCCGGAATCTTTAACAGCGGAGCAAGTCTGCTGGCGGATTCGTCTCGGTCAGGAGTGAGAATCCCAGCATGGGATCGGATTGCCATAGCGATAGAAGAAGCGGCGATTTCAGTCAAAGCGAATACGGCGATTGAAATCGCCAGAGCTAATGCTGAGTAAGTGCTGTCAGTATCCAATTGATGTATTCCTGGTGAATGTCGTGTTAAAACACGACCAGGTTGTTAATCTACTTTCTTCTGGGGCTGTTTTTGTCCGTTGGTTATTATTCGTGCGGGCGCCCCGATCGCGCTTGCGCCTGCCGGAACGTCTTTCGTGACAATTGAGCCGACTCCAGTTCGAGCGTTGGCGCCTATATGCAATGGGGCGACCAACATAGAATCGCTGCCGATAAACACGCCATCCTCAATTATCGTCCGGTTTTTGTTGTCGCCGTCATAGTTGCAAGTGATAGCGCCTGCGCCGATATTGACGTTAGCTCCGATATCGGCATCCCCGATGTAGCTGAAGTGACCGGATTTGGTTCCTCGGCCTATTCGGCTGTTTTTGACTTCGCCGTAGTTGCCGATGTGGACGCCAGATTCAAGATGCGCTCCGGGTCTCATGTGACTGAAAGGGCCGACGATAACCGCGTCTTCGAGAGTCGCCTGTTCGATCACAGATGAGGTGATTTTGCAGCCTTGCCCAATTGAAGAATTGCTCACAATGGAGTTTGGGCCGATCTCGCAGCCCTCTCCGATAGAGGTAGCGCCCCGGATGTGAGTGTTAGGCTGAATGATCGTGTCTATGCCGATTTGCGCGTTCGAGTCGATGTAAACCGATTCAGGATGAGGCATTGAAACGCCATTAAGCATCCATTTCTCTCTGATCCTGTGTCTGAGCAATCCTTCAGCCCTTGCCAGCTCGATCCGTGTGTTGATCCCCAGAACTTCACTACCATCTTCGACCTGCATTGATCTGACCGGCAGTTTTTCGTCCACGGCCAAAGCCACCAGGTCGGTGAGAAATATTTCGCCAGTGCTGGATTTCTCAAGTTTAGGGAGCGACGCCCAGAGCCATTCCGCCCGGCAGCAGTAGATGCCTGAGTTTATTTCGCTGATATCGAGGGCCACCCTATCAGCAACGCGCTCCTCCACGATTGCCTTTACGGTTCCGTCTTCAGACCGGACGATGCGTCCCAGGCCGTCAGGCAGCGTCTTGGTGGATGTCAGCAGTGTGAGTGTGGATTTTGTGTCTGTGTGCTTCGTCACAAGCGCCTGAATCGTCTCAGGCCTGATCAGCGGGACGTCTCCATTTAGGATCAAAATTGTGTCAACGGATTTCAAACTATCTCTGGCCTGAAGCGCAGCGTGTCCCGTGCCGAGGGGTTCATTCTGCACAACATGAGATACAGAATCGCCGAGCGCCTGAGTGTAGGCCTCTGACACAGGAGGCAGGACTGCCACGATCGGGCTCAGGCCAGATTGCATGGCGGCGTCGGCCACGAGACTGACCATTTCCCGCCCGCACAATTTATGAAGCATTTTGGGCGTGCGGGACCGCATGCGAGTTCCCTGGCCTGCGGCCAAAATGATAGCTGAGGGAGAGTTCATTCGTAGAAAAACAAAAAGCACCCAACAAAGGCGCCTCTGATACCGTGGAAAAGAACGCTACGTCCGTGCCGTCTATGTGTACTATATTCCACTGTTTCCTCATGCTAGCAAAGGGCCGCAAGTGTGTCAACTTGCCTAAGTTGTGACTCTGGACATACGATTCGCGGTTACGTATCCTGTTGTTGGCCACATTCACGAAAAGCGTTGCCCAATTATTGGACAGGCGCCAACAATTATTTTTGAGAGGGGTTTCGATTTGGCGAACTTCAAAGTAATCACTCAACGGCCCACTGGTCCGACGTTCGATCTGGCCGGAGGGTCGTATGAGCTTGAGATGGAGACTCTCAGCACCATAGGGGCGGAGATCGTTGAGACCACTGCCGAGACAGAGGAAGAGTTTATTGAGGCGGCTCGAGACGCCGACGCTCTGATCGCTAGAGGCAGACGAATCACCAGACATATCATCGAGAATCTCGATAACTGCAAAGTGATCTCGCTGGGCAGTGTTGGCGCCGACACCGTGGACGTAGTTGCGGCAACTGAAAAGGGCATTCCGGTCACCAATGTCCCTGACACTTTCATCGAAGAAGTCGCTGACCACACCATAATGATGATTCTTGCGACGTACCGACGTCTGCTCACAATGGACAAATACGTTCGAGACGGTCGATGGGCCGAAGGCCGCCCATTGCTCTCCAATTATCCTCGTTTGATGGGCCAAACGCTGGGATTTATTTCGTTCGGTCATGTGGCCCGCGCCACCGCCGTCAGGGCAGTCGGATTCGGCGTCCGTATGATCGCGTATGATCCCTACATCGAAGAACTTACAATGACTGCCGCCGGCGTGGAGCCTGTGGGATACAACGAACTGCTTGAACGGTCAGACATTCTGTCGATGCACGCGCCGTCCACCGCCGAAGCTCACCACATGATGCGCGAAGAACACTTTCGACAAATGAAGTCCACTGCGTTGTTCATAAACAACGGTCGCGGCCCAACCGTGGAAGAGTCTGGATTGATCAAAGCGTTGCAAGAAGGATGGATTGCGGCGGCCGGGTTGGACGTCTTAGAGCAGGAGCCACCTGATCTTGAAAACCCCTTGCTCCAGATGGACAACGTGACCCTGACGCCCCATGTGGCTTCGGCGTCACAGCGAATGGCCCCTGAGACACAGCGGCGCGTAGGGCAGGAGGTGACTCTTGTTCTCTCCGGTCGCTGGCCCCGCACGTGCGTCAACCCGTCGGTGCTTGCAAATACAGACTTGCGCAGATGGCAGCCGTACTCAATGGAGAGAGGCCCCGGCTCAAGCTAACCTGACCTGAACGATGAATCCAAATAGGGGCAGGCTGATTGTAGGCCAGCCCCTATTTTATCTGCGTTCTCGTAACCGCAACGGTAGTTGCAGTCTGGGTAGGTTGGCGCGCCAAAATAACCGCAATAGCTGTCACGATTCCGATTGCGGAAAATGTCCAGAACGCGATTGTGTAACTGTCAGTCACGTCATAAATCAGACCAGATGTCACCGCGCCGACGGCTTGCCCGAGGGACATAAATGGCTCCGTGATGCCTCGGATTGTTCCCAGGGATCGTCGGCCATAATAATCCGCGTAGGCGACGGGCGGAACCACTAGCAGACCGCTGAGAGCGAATCCGAAAAGTCCGGCATAAATGTAGGCTTCGGCGACAGTGTCGGCTGTTATGAACGCCGGTGACGCCACCGCCATTATCAACGCAACTCCGGCGAGGGCAAATCGAGCAGGCAGGCGTTCGACGACCCACCCCCATGCAACGCTTCCAACCGCCATTAGTATCGCCGTCACGCTGATGGCCGACGCTGCGATAGCTTCGCTCAATCCCTGGTCGCGCAGGTAGGCGACAAGATGGATGTTTACGCCAGAATGAATGATAAACAGCATCCCGACACTCGCCGCAATTAACCACAACGCCGGCGTTCGGACTGCCTGACGCACAGACCATGCCGGCTCTTCAGGCACAGTCGATCCACCTGATTCTGACTCATCGTGATCAGGGTCTCCGTCCGGCCTCAAACCCACAGATTCAGGAGTCTCGGCGATTAATAACGAGACCGGCAATAAAGCAATTATCCAGGCGGTCAGCCCCAAAACGATCCACGCTGTTTGATAGTCGCGGTATAGAATCACCAATGAAGCCATCAAGGGGAAAAGTGTCATGCCAATTGCGTGAGTCATACTCAGTAGGCCTGACGCTCTTCCGCGCTTCCTTATAAACCACCTCGATACGACGACTGATGAGGCGATCTGGATTGAGCTGTTGAAGATCACCCTGCCGATGCCATATGCGAGGTAAAAAGCGATCGGCGCAGTCGCCCAGGCCAGGGACATCGTTGACAGTCCCAAAACCAGGATGCTGATCGTGAGAACGATTCGAGTTCCATACTTGTCGACCATCCAACCAACGACAGGGGAAGCCCCTGAAGCCGCCAGTCCGCCGACGCTTGCGGCTCCGGCGATGAGTGTTCGACTCCAGCCCAATTCCTCAGATATGGGGTAGATAAAAACGGCTAAAGTCAAACTTGCGGCTGCGTTTCTTACGAACTGCGAACTTCCCGCCGAAAACAGCACGATCCATCCGTAGTAAAACGGCGTCTTTTCGGACAATCGTTGCGCCACCGGCATATCTAAGCTCGTTCTAAATTGACTTGAAATATCAGCGGATTTACCGCTCACGGGATGCTAACACCGGCGACCCAACCAGTCAACGACACAGCGCCAAAACTTGCTTTCAAGAACGGGCTGACTTGTTCGTCGTGCGTGGAATTGTTACAATCGGCCAGGATGCTCCAATAAATAAAATTGCCCGTAATTGTGGTAGTTAAGCATCGTATTTTGCTGAAAAATCGAGGCATCCATTTTTAGTTCGATTAACGGGAGGAAGGTAAAACTTGGGAGAGATTAAAGTAGCAATCATCGGGGTAGGGAACTGTGCGTCATCCCTGGTCCAAGGAATCGAAAAGTATTCGGACGCCACGTCTTCAGATACGATTCCGGGAATCATGCACCCAGTATTGGGCGAATACGGAATCGGGGACATTAAAGTGGTCGCGGCTTTCGATGTCGATGCCAACAAAGTTGGATTGGACGTATCCGAAGCAATTTTCGCCGCACCCAACAACACCGTGAAGTTCCACGACGTGCCAAATGCCGGAGTCAAAGTCCAACGCGGGATGACCCACGACGGCGTTGGACATTATATGTCGGAAGTCATCGACATAGCGTCGGGTCCCACTGATGATATTTCCGGAATCCTGAAAGAGCGCGAAGTGGATGTGGTCATCAACTATCTGCCCGTAGGTTCTGAAGAAGCGACGAGATGGTATGTTGAGCAGGTATTGTCGGCAGGGACTGGGTTTATCAACTGCATGCCAGTATTTGTTGCCAGTGGCGAAGGCGACTATTGGCAGAAGAGATTCCGCGAGGCCGGGTCACCGATCATCGGCGATGACATTAAGTCTCAAGTTGGCGCGACCATAATTCACAGGGTCCTCACTCGGCTATTCATGGATCGAGGTGTTCGACTTGATCACACTTACCAGCTCAATTTCGGAGGCAACTCGGATTTCCTGAACATGCTCGAACGTGAGAGGCTGGTCTCCAAGAAGATTTCAAAAACAAATTCTGTCAAGTCTCAACTCGAATACAACCTGGACGCCGATGATGTTCACATTGGCCCCAGCGACCACGTTCCTTGGCTCTCGGACCGCAAATGGGCATACATCAGACTTGAGGGAACCAGCTTTGGAGACGTGCCGCTGAACGTCGAATTGAAGCTAGAGGTCTGGGACAGCCCCAATTCTGCTGGCGTTGTCATCGATGCGATACGATGCGCCAAGATCGCGAAAGACCGCGGATTGTCGGGCCCCATTCTTGGCCCATCGGCGTATTTCATGAAATCTCCTCCTGTGCAGTACACGGACTCACAAGCGTATGACATGGTGGAGGAATTCATCGTCGGCAATGAAAACTGAATCCTGTCCTGATTCCAACTGAAACGACTGCGCCCCGTGCCAGATTCCGACTGCTGCGGGGCGTTCGGTTTGCGAAGAGCGCTAGGTGGCTCAGTTGTGACATCCAGTCGGCTAGCCATTTTAGTGGTTTGAATATAAAATAGCGAAAAGTCGGCGCAAAGCTGCCAGCACTCAATCGGCGAGAAACCAGTTGGGCGATTGGTGGAGGAGACCGATTAGATCGAAAGGGAGTGTATGCATCGCTCTTTGAAGGTCGGGTTCATTTCCCCTTACGACCACGCGTTTCATGGCGGGGTCACCAGTCACATCAACAAGTTGGCAGACAAGTTCCGAGACTGGGGACACGATGTCAAAATTGTGGCCCCATGCTCCTCGCTGCAAGGCATCACAGACCCCGATTTCATACCCATGGGGCGGCCTGTTCCGATTCCTAGCGGCGGCTCAATTGCTCGAGTGTCTTTTTCTGTCTGGCTTAGGCCATTTATCAAGACCGTACTGCAGGAACAGAAATTTGACGTCATCCACCTACACGAGCCATTCGCTGGATTCGTGCCCATCGGCGTTTTAAGCCTTGTGAATTCGGTTGACGCAGTGACCATCGGCACATTCCATACGTACCAGGGCACGAAACTTTGGGGCATGGGAGGCAATAAGCTGGCAATGCCTTTGTTCAGGAGGCTGCACGGCAAGATTGCTGTCTCCAACCCGGCCTACCAGTTTATCAACACCCACTTCCCGTCAGATTACAACATAATTCCCAACGGGATAAATGTGGACGATTTTGCCTCTGCGGATCCATTCCCTGAATTGATGGATGGCAAGACAAACCTTTTGTTCTTGGGCAGACTGGAAAAGCGCAAAGGCCTGAAATATGCGCTTGAGGCTTATAGCAAATTGAGGTGGGATTGGCCTGATTTGAGACTCGTCGTGGTTGGCGCAGGCAAACCGGATGATGACTCCTTCAGGATCATGAGCGAACACAACCTGACCGATGTTGTTTTCGCGGGAAACGTCTCTGACTATGACGTCGCCCGGTACTTCAAATCAGCTCACATATTTTGCTCGCCAGCCACCGGAAAAGAGAGTTTTGGTATCGTCCTCTTGGAGGCGATGGCCGCAGGCGTGCCGGTCGTGGCCACCGAGATCGAAGGATATGCCAGCGTAGTAGATCACGGCTTGAATGGGCTGCTCGTTCCTCCAAAAGACGCCGAGCAATTGGCGGATGCGATAGCAAGCCTCCTTCGTGACCCTGAGCTTCGAGCGCGGCTGTCGTCTAACGGGTCGCTCCGAGCAGACGAATTCCGATGGGATCGTGTAGCTGGACGTGTGATGGACTACTACCATCAATTTTTGGACGAGCCGAAAACGGCGCTCTCGCAATCACTGTCGTCGTGAGTCAGCCAAGAGCGCTTAATCCTCCGAGGTCGAGGCACGGGTTACTCTGATGCTAGGTCGAGAAGACGCCAAGCGAATGTTCACCGACAACATGGGGACACCAATTGCCCTGATGCTGGGGCGCTTGGGAATCACCCCCAACGCCCTCACTGTCTTCGGCGTGGTGATCGCGGGTTCTGCGGCGTACCTGGCGTCGATCGGTCAGTTCTGGGGCGCCGGCGCGATTCTCCTTTTCTCAAGCGTATTCGACTTACTCGACGGCGCTTTGGCTCGCGCCTCAGGAACGGTGTCTTCATTCGGAGCGCTTCTTGACTCTTCGATTGATAGAATATCCGAAGCAGTCGTGTTTCTGGGACTTTTAGCATACTACCTCGCTCGCGACGATAACCAGGGAGTGGTATTGGTGTACCTCGCCCTAGCAGGATCGGTCATGGTGAGTTATGTGAGGGCCAGGTCAGAAGGGCTTGGCATCGAAAACAAAGTTGGAGTCATGACTCGGACCGAGCGAGTGTTTCTGATGGTTGGAGGTTTGGTAATTGGTCATTGGGCGCCCGTGGTTCTTTTGGCGGTTCTGGGTGTGATTGCCGGTTTGGCTATGATCACCACGGGACACAGATTGCTGCACGCAGCGGCCACATTTCGCAAATCTGAGTAGCCCAGCGATGCGGACTTAGGCTACAATTATTTTACCCGTCCTGGTGAACCAGGCGGCGGTCACGCACGACATATGCTTTATTCCGAGGAACCACCCCATGCCAATACTGCAACCACAAGACGAAGAGGCCATCCGGCAACGGTTTGAATCTGAGTTAACGGGTGACGTCAAGATGACCTTAGTGACTCACAACCCGATTGGCGGTCTGATGATTCCGGGACGTGAGTGCCCATCCTGCCCAACAACTCAAGACCTCATCGGAGAGGTTGTTGCGCTCTCGTCGAAAATCGAACTCGAGATCGTGGATTTTTATCGAGAATCCGAAATTGCGAATTCTCTCGGCGTCGACAAAATACCTGCAGTCATCGTCCACAACTCGGACGACAGCGCGGCCAAGTTTTATGGCCTGCCGTCGGGATTTGAGTTTCCAGTTCTGTTGGATGCAATCGTTGCGGCGTCTACGCAGATATCCGGCCTGAGTGAGGTCGCTCTCGCGGCCCTTGCGAAAGTCACGGAGGACGTTCACATCCAGGTGTTCGTGACGCCCACTTGACAGTATTGTCCTACCGTGGGCCGGGTCGCCCACGCAATCGCACAGGAATCCTCTTTCGTTACAGCCGACGTAGTAGAGGTGCAAGAGTACCCTCAACTCGCGCAGGCATATGGCGTCCGAGGCGTCCCTCAAACGGTGATCAACAACAGCGTGTCGTTCACAGGGGCTGTTCCGGAATCTGTGTTTGTCCAGAGGGTGTTGGAGGCCGTCGGGATAGAGATCGACCTGGAGGACGGCCATGAACATGATTCGAGCGACACAACACCGTTGGCTTAGGTAGTGGGAAATTGATGTGGCGACCTCATTGGATTACTAAAGGCCGGACTATTACATCGAATAAGTCCAGCCGTATGCTCGTGCTGGCAGTGTTGGCGACGTTGAGTGCCGTAATTTCGGTAACCAGCTTCAGAATCGCCAACGCTAACGAGGGCGTAATCGAAGTCCTGTCCATAAGCGTCAGCAGTGAATTTCCGGACGGCATAAGGTTCAAAGCCCAGATCCAGAGCGACAACGACATCGACAGCATTGCCGTTAGGTTTCGGATAGGCCAGGAAACCAGAGGGTCATATGAGTATCTCGACTTCGAGCAGGCCGAGCTAGTCGATGCCGAGCTATTTTGGAGAACGAACACGAGCGCCCGGTACATTCCGCCCGGAACGATCATCACTTTCAACCTCGAGATCGAGGACTCAGAAGGCAATCGTCTGGACACAGAGCGCCAAGAGTTCATCTACTTTGATGCTCGATTTGAATGGGAGGAAGTAGAAGAAGGCCCGGTCGCGGTCGCGTTTCATGGCCCGGTCAAGACCAGGGCAACGATAATCCTTGATTCGATTATCGAAACTTTGGATACGATGGGTCCGATCTTAGGGGCAGATATCACGATCCCAATTCGGGTCACCATGTATAACAACGTAAAAGAAATGTTGGAAGCGCTGCCTCCCGGATCATCAACCATTCGCAGAGAATTGATAACCGAAGGTCAGGCTTTCACCAACCTTGGCACGCTACTCGTGCTGGGCGGTGGAACTGGCGCGAAAGGCACAGCATCTCACGAGGTTACTCACATCCTAACTCACCGGGCCGGCGACAGTGTGCTTGGAAACGTGCCCTCATGGCTGGATGAGGGCTTGGCTGAATTTGGAAACATCGACCCCGGATTCTCGTACGATATCGCTCTGGAATTTGCTCTGGCAACCGGAAGGCTTCTTCCCATCACATCCATGCCGGTTCTTCCCGGAGACCCTGAGGATGTGATTATCTTCTATGGTCAAGCGCGGAGCATTGTGAAGTTCATGGTCGCGGCATATGGCCCGGCCATGATGCGAGAACTAATGGCGACGATGAAGACAGGGAAAAATGATAACGCCGCGATCCAGGATGTGTATGGGTTGACTCGCGTCGAGCTAGAGAACCAGTGGCGCGAAACTATAGGAGCCCCCGACTATCTGCCTCCTTCGAGGGACAGGTTGTTGCCGACTCCCGTCCCCAGGGCTCAGGTCCAGCTGTTCACTTTGACCCCCCAGGCTGGGTCGCAAGTAGTGGCGTCAATCGAAACCACTCCAACGCCGACCCCAGAACCCACGGCGATACCTGAGCCAACCGCCACGCCTGAACCCGCTCCCGAATCGGTTCCAACAGCAACTCCCGAAGCGCCTGTGGTGGCCCGGGTAGATGTTCCGGGCGCCCCGACGCCAGAACCGGCCGTAGTTTCCGCAGGCCCCCAACTGGACGAATCTCCCCCTCCCGCGGGTTCTTGCAACGCGCCCCAATACGCGGACGCAAGGCTTCGCGACCTGACAATGCCAGCATTCCTAGTAGGCCTGATAGGTCTGGGACTGCGAAGAAGAAGGCGGTAATCTAATTGCGTGAACCTGGAGACTGGATGAAGGCTCTTGAACAAACCTATGTCGTGCGCTACCCAAAACAGAGCCTCGCGACGTTTGGCGTGACCAGTATCAACTACTTCGTTGTAACTTCCCCAGTTTATGCCGACTCGGACACAGGCGATCGAGAAGGCGTCGTAAGAAGAGGGAAAGTTATTGCCGAACGGCCGACAATCGTTACACCCTACTATGCGCTGAAAGTGCAGGGGTTCAGTGACGAAGCTTATGAGTACCTCCAGTTCCTGGCCGATCGTCTGGGCGCCAACAGCCCTGGCATCCTCTATCAGTATCGCAACGAGTCCGATAATCTGGAGATTATTGGCGGCGAGCCAGCAGAGATCGCGCACAAAATTAGCGACGATCTCGACTCACGATCAGAGAATCTGGCAGTGGTCATGGTGGGCGTGGACGAACTTTGGGATGTTGCGTTGTTAAAATTCATGTACGAATTCACCGCAAGTTCGTCGGCCATGAATGTTGATGAAATGATGAGCCGGGGGCTTTTGGACCCAAATCCAACGGTAGGCGGGCTGCCGACTGCGGCGGTTCAGCGCATCGAATCTATGTTTCGGGAAGTGGGGCGAGGCCGGAGTCCCGAAGAATTGAAGCACGAGCTTGATCAGTGGGGAGCGTTCGAGTATTACGAAGAACGATTTCTGAACATCTTCAGGAATCCTAGGCCGTGACCCGGCTTAACTAATTTTCCCCTCCCAATTCCGCGCGGATTTCCTCCACACGCTCGCCGACATGCTCGAAATTCTCGAACGGGTGAAACGGCAAGCCCAGTCGGGTCATCTCCTCAGCGAGGCCGGACGTCGCGATGACATGATCGGCTCTCTTCGCGGCCTCGAGGTCTGACCGTCCATCGCCGACGTACACGACTGTACGCCCCTCGGATTTGAACTGGTCGGTCCAAGCCGCCTTGAATCCGGAATCCAGATTCTGTCCGTCCGGCCCTGTGTACGTGACTTGAATGCCCTCTGACGTAAACTCCGACTGGCCGGCGTGAACCTGTATGTGATCGAACAGCAGCATGTTTAATATGGCATCAATATAGGTGTGCAGTCCGCTGCTGACCACATCAAACCTGATACCGACGCCATGACAGTGGTGAACGAACTCGTCAAACATGAACCTCATCACGACTTCACCTTTGACGAGCTCTTCGATGTCCTCTTGCGCGGCGTCGATCATTGCGAATTGGCGGATCATGTTTTGCTCAGCAGTGAGGTTTCCTGCCTGGTATTCTGCTTCCAGGTCTGTCCAACCCTCAGGACCGAAAGCCTCTTTAATGGCGTCGCCGATGTTGCTTGTGGTTATGGTGCCGTCGAAGTCGCTCTGGACGATCAACAATTCAGCATGTTCCTCCGCTTGTTTGTTTTGCTCCGGTGCCGGATTGGCGGGTCTTTGGACGAATTGGATTGAACCTGTCATGATTGGGGTTCGCTTAGGTTCACGACCTGACCGGTGCGGGCGCTCTCGTAGGCGGCAAGCACGATCGCAAGGTCTCTTATCGCCTCGTGGCCAGACATGACTGGCTCGCGGTCTTCCTCTATCGCGGCTCGAAATTCCGAGACCATCTGTCTCACGCCTCTTCGAGGGGCAGCGACTCTAACAGTCCTTCGCACCTGGAGCGTCTCAACCGACAGTTCCCTCCCATAAGGCACAAAACTGAGTTTCCCTTTCGTTCCAGTCAGATGCACCATTGGCGGTTTTTCTCGTATTGGCGTGGATCGGGAGAAATTGATGATTGCTGGCACGCCTCCGGACAGTCGTGCGGTCATGACGATGCCGTCCTCGCCCTCGACGTCGGTGAACAGTTGGGGCGGCTGAATGGCATAGACGGACTCCGGAAAACCGCCGAGCCTGAGCATGATGTCCACGAAGTGGATGCCGCCGTCGATAAAGACGCCACCGCCGTTTTGTTCGGCGCTTTTGCGCCATTCGGTCGGATGCGAGTAACCTTCCGCCTGAAGCTCGATTTGCCGAAGCTCGCCGAAGGAATCACCGACGCGGCCTTGGCTCATTATTTCCTGGGCTTTATCCACGGTCAGCAGGAACCTGTAATTCTCGGCAACCATCAGTTTTACGCCTGCGTCTCTGGCAATACGCACCATCTCTTGAGCTTCGTCCAGAGTGCGGGCTATGGGTTTTTCGATGAGAATATGTTTGCCGTGACTAGCCGCTAACTTCACATTACCCAAATGAGTGTCGTGAGGCGTGAAGAAATAAAGGGATTGAATTCTGGGATCTGAGGCGGCCTCTTCGTAACTTCCGAATGCACCAACGCCACCGAAATCTTCAGAATACTGCTGCGCTTTTTCGATGTCGCGGCTGGCGAAATAGAATTCGAACTCGTCAGTCATGTCATGGATGTCGCCCAGAACGTTCCGAGCATATCCACCGCACCCAACGATGCACATCGTCAATTTCATGATTGCTGTCTCCGTTAATGCGATCCTGTTCGCGCGAATGAGCGGTTTATGTCAGAGTTTCGGGCCGCACCCACTGCTCGGTTTCTGAAGCCTCGTAGAATGCGAGTGTTGTTTGCAGGACTTTCTTTGCGAAACGAATATCCATGTTGGGTTGCCGTTCTTCTATGAGCGAATCCACGAAATCACGGGCTGCGCCCTTGAAGCTCTCGATCCAGTCCATGGGGACTTGATAGGACGTCGTCGTGCCGTCGTGATGAAAGACAACCGGAGGCATGTCCAGCATCTCGCCCGTGCATCTTGTGACCCAGAGAACTCCGTTGGTTCCGATGATCTCCATGAACTCATCGACCGGATAGTATTTTGTTCTCAGCGGCATGTTAGCGGCGCTGGCATATTCGAAGACCGCGAGGCAATTCTTGTCCGCATACTTCCAAATCGCCGCGCTAGGGGACTCCATCATGAAGTCATCGGTTTTTGTGACGATCGAGGAAACGCGTTCGACGTCGCCGGCCCACCACATGGCGGTCGCGACCTTGTGCCAGCCGTCGTCGTAGATCAACCCGCCGGCGTTGAGACTGGCATCCCGTCTCCAATCAAGCGCTCCTTCTTCAACTTCGTAGGACTTGTTGGACTCAATGCCAGACCACACGGTGCGAATCCTGACCATGGACAATTCTCCGGTGGCGCCGGAGTCAATCAATTCTTTAGCCTTGACGATTGGAGGGTAATACAGAAAATTCTCGGTTACTCTGAAGGTCTTGTCAGACCTTGCCACTGCCTCAGCGATGGCGTCGGTTTCGGCCACCGTGCCCGCAATGGGTTTCTGGCATGAGACGTGCTTGCCGGCGTCGAGAGCCGCGATTATCTGCTCCGTGTGCAGGCTGGTGGGAGTGAGCAGTTCAACGGCATCCACAGTGGAGTCGTTCAGCACATCCTCAAAACTCTCATGAAACCGGGGCGCGATGCCCCATTGGGAGGCTCGACGTTCGGCGCGCTCAGTTATCGGGTCGTAAAGAGCGACAACATCGCAGTCATTATGCTCCAGGTACCCCGGCGCGTTCAGTTGACTGATAGTTCCACATCCAACGATCGCGAGATTTACCTTGTCCAACGATGCCTCCGAAGAATTGATTGCCCTGCTTTGAGATGCAAACCGCGAACGCTCCCCAGTTGGGCCCTTGACCGAGAATCACAAACGGTCCCTCTGCGGGCGAATCATAGAGTCGATGTAACGGCCATGTCAAACGTCGTGGCATCGCTTTTCCATTCAAAATTTCACTTCCAACCGGAATGGACATCGAGCGCATCCAATCGGTGTCGAAACCTTTTGTCCCATCAAACGTTATAAAATGTATCCAAATGAAACTGAACGCGAATATCTATATGTTCTCTTTCTTCAAGATTCGGACCAAACGAACGCTGAAGACGCTGGTATTAATCGGCAGCTTGTTGTTGATCGCCACCACCAGCGGCGACGCCCTTCGTTTCAGCTCGGCTCAAGAGGTCGCGGCGCCTTACAGCTACGATCTCATCACTTGGCATTTTGAAAATTTCCTATCCAAATGGACCCACCGTGCATCGCGATACCTGCCGTGGAATTATCTCTCTGACGCCGAGCGCCAAAGTCTGGTGGCTGAATATTTCGAATTGACCCCTCGAATGCAAGAGTTGAAAGATATAATCAGAACCGTCTCATCAGAGGCCGACAATGACTCCGGGCCGCGCTTGGCAGGTCTGGAGTCAGAACTTGATCTGGTCAGAGCCAGGAGAGAACACCTTCAGCCAGATGTCGAGGAAGTGATCGAATCCGCGATCAGCGCCGTTGCGGTCGAACAGCGATTGGGGGCGTTGGGAGAATTTGTCTTCCCTCCTGTGGACATCCGCTTGACGGAGCCGCCAAAAGTGTTGATCACATCCCCGCGAGACCGGATAGAACGCACAAACGACGTGCTGGTTGACCCGCATGTGCAGGTGGAGGATCGAGAGGCGATGGAATCCAGATTGTTGGAATCTGACGATCTCTCTGCGCTGGTGATCGACATCGGCGGTGTGGCGACCTATCCTGCGTCACTTTACAGCGGCGGCGACATCAAAGGCACGCTCCGAACCGCGGCTCACGAGTGGCTGCACCATTACCTGTTTTTCAAACCACTCGGCCAGAATATATATCAGTCGTCTGAGATGCAGGCGCTCAACGAAACGCTAGCGAACATTGCCGGCAAAGAGATCGGAGATATCGCTCTACGAAACTTCGCGCCGGTTGCGGCGAGCATCAATCCAAGTTTGCCTATTGGCAATTTCGACGAGGCTCAAAGCGGCGCAATTGCCAAAGTTGATGAGTTCGACTTCCAACACGAGATGCGAAAGACAAGGGAGCGGGTGGATGAGTTGCTCGATCTGGGTAAAATCGCAGCGGCGGAGTCTTTCATGGAGGAGCAGCGCCAGGTGTTTGTCGCAAATGGATTCAACATCCGCAAGCTGAATCAAGCTTATTTCGCTTTCAATGGCACGTATGCGGACAACGCCGCTTCGTCCAGTCCGATTGCTGATCAATTGAATCGGTACAGGGCTGCGGCCTCTAATGTCGGCTCCTTCGTTAAAATGATTGCTGGATTTTCCAGCTACCAGAAATTTATGGACGAACTCGACGAATTGGATAAGTGAAGACTGGAAACCACCGAATCCAGATCAAACGTATCAATCTCAAAGACAGGTATCGCACGACATTAACCTGTGCAGAGGCTGTTTTGTATGGCACAATGATAATTGTGCTGGTTGAAGTATTCGAATCAGCTAAAGATAAGAGCCGTTTCACCCGATCATTGCGTGTGCGACCAGTGTGATAATATATCTAGCGAATACCCTCAGAAATCGAGGCACAAATGTACAGGCCTGAAGAGCCAGAAGTAAATTTTGAACAGATTTTGGAACGTGTCAAAAACGTGTTCAAACGTTTTCGACTGAGCGGAGGCGGAGGCATCGGAGCGATCGCCGTCGTCGTCGTGATCGTCGGCGCGTTCGTTGTTTGGTTGGCGACCGGTTTCTACACGGTGCAACCGGGCGAGGAAGCGGCCTTGCGACGGCTTGGCGCATTTAACGATATCCAGGGGCCGGGCCTCCATTGGTTCTGGCCGACGCCAATAGGTTCCCGGGATGTTGTTCAGGTTGACGAAGTCCGACGGTTGGAAATCGGAGTGCGCGGCGGAACGCCCGTCCTGCTGGAATCTTTGATGATTACCGGTGACGCCGACGAGTCCGGCTTGCCCGGCGAGGCGCCAAACATCGTGGACGTGCAGTTGCTAGTCCAATTCGACATCAAGGATTTGGAGAGTTTCCTGTACAAATCGATTGACCCGGCTGGCGCGACTATCGTCGATGCAACTGAGACCGCTCTGCGGCAGGTCGTTGGAAGCCGTCCAATTGATGACGTGCTGACCGATGGCAAAGAGGACATCCAGGCGGAAACCAAATTGGCTTTGCAGGGCCTGATGGACGATTACTCGACCGGCATAAACATCCGCGAAGTGAAATTGCTTAACGTGTTCGCTCCTGAGCAGGTTAAGGACGCTTTCGACGACGTGGTTCGCGCTCAAGAAGACAAGGCTAGAATAATCAACCTTGCGGACGCGTATAAAGAAGACATCCTCCCCAGGTCCAGAGGCCAGGCCGCTGCGCTTGAGCAAGGCGCCGAAGCCTTCAAACAGGAAAAGATAGCGTCAGCCGAAGGCCAGGCCGCGAGGTTCCTTTCGATCCTGGCGGAGTACGAGAAAGCGCCTTTGGTCACTCGCCAGAGGTTGTACCTAGAGGCAATGGAGGAGATTATGCCAGGCATCACCAAGTATGTGGTGTCTGAAGAAACCGGCGGAGGCCTGCTCCAATTCCTGCCTCTAACCGAACAAACTAGCGTTCTTCCGGCCGAATCTGGCCTGAACCAACCATAGGTATTTAACATGAAATATGTAGCAATCCTGTTAGTTGTCGGCGTGTTGGTCGCGGGAATCCTTGGGCCGCAACTTTTCTTCGTTGTGGACGAGAAGCAAGTTGCAATCGTCACCCGATTCGGTGAGGTCAAGCAACAGGTCACGTCCCCGGGCCTTTTCGCCAAAACCCCATTCGTCGATAATGTGACCTATTTTGAGAAACGGTTGATGATATTCGACGCTCCGCCCGATTCGCTGCTCACCAAAGACAAGAAACGGCTAATCATCGACGTTTATGCCAGAGGACGAATTGTGAATCCCAAACTGTTCCGCGAAACGGTTAGAACCGAGAGCCAGGCGGCATCCCGTGCGGTCGACATCATATCCTCGGAGATGAGGGCAGAGATTGCCGGGGACAACCAGGCGGAAATTATAACGACTAGCCGCGAACCCATCATGAACAGAATCCTAGAGAATTCCAAGCCGCAGCTGGCTCTGTTCGGAATCGAACTGGTCGACGTTCGCATCAAGCGTGCCGACTTCCCTGTCGAAATCGCAGACAGCGTGTATGCCCGGATGCAGGCCGAACGTCAGCGCAAAGCGGACAAGGAACGGGCCGAAGGCGCCGAGATTGACGCCACGGTGCGAGCCGAGGTGGACAGGGATGCGACTATTATTGTCGCCAACGCAGAGAAGAACGCGAACATCCTCCGTGGTGAAGGTGAAGCCCAGGCAATTCAGATATTTGCGGACGCCATCGGGTCTGATCTCGAATTCTACTCGTTCCAGCGGAGCCTGGAAGCCTACCACGCAATTTTCGCAGAAAAATCAACCATAGTGGTCCCAGCAGACAGCGACCTGTTCCAGTTCCTACAGTCACCTGAAGGGTTGACGAAGTCTGATACCGAGAATTAGACCGGGCAAACCTTACAGGAATCTAGAAATCGGCGTAAGGTTCTGACTCCACCGTCACATAGTCGTTGGGCGGAAACTGTTTGAGGGCGTCTAGATCGATATCGGTGCCCCAACCTGGACCTTCAGGGGGGGCCGCGTGACCATTCGTAATGACCAGCGGATTCGTCAGCACTGCTTCGTACCTGGGCAGGAAGTTCACGAACACTTCCTGCATGAAGCAATTGGGTATGCAAGTGTCCAGATGAAGGCTCGCGACGGTTGATATGGGGCCGTTGGAGTTATGGGGCGCGACGCTGACATAGTAGGTTTCGGCGGCTGTCGCGATCTTCTTCAATTCCGAAATACCTCCAGCGTGGCATATGTCAGGCTGAATTATCTTCACCGCGTTCTGCTCTAGCAGCGGTCTGAACTCCCAACGATTGAATAACTGCTCTCCTGTCGCGACAGGAATTCGCAACGACTTTGCTAACGCGCTGATTGCGTCAACATTGTCGAACATCACCGGCTCTTCAAGCCACGCGATGTTATACGGCTCCAACATTTGGGCGACTCTCGCGACGCTCCACATATCCAGCCGTGACCGGATGTCGATTCCAATGTCCACAAGCGGTCCCACGGCCTCTCGAACCGCCTTGACTAGCTTTAAACCATGCTCCAAGCGCTCTGGCGTGATCACCTGTGGGCCTTTGAACGGATAGAATTTCAGGGCGCGATAGCCGGCTTCAACAATCTTCGTCGCCTCTTCGGCATGTTGCTCGGCAGTTTCGCAGCCCTCGAACCAGCCATTTGCGTAAAGCCGAACGCTGTCTCGGTATTTTCCGCCAAGAAGCTCGTAAACCGGAACGCCCAGCGCTTTGCCTTTGATGTCCCATAGAGCAAGGTCGATAGCGCTGATCGCGCTCATCGAGACCGGCCCGCCGGCCCACGTCACCCGCCGATAAAGCGAGGTCCAGATATTCTCGATCTCGAAGGGGTCTTTGCCAATGATGAAGCGCCGAAACTCGTTTAATTCCGCGGCGAGGCCAGCGTCTTTGTACTGTAAACTGCCCTCGCCGATTCCGTGAACCCCGGAGTCGGTTTCAATCCGAACAAACAACCAGTTAGTGCCGCTGGTCTTGTGTGGGACAGCGGACATGCGGTGAATAGTCAGGTCAGTGATCTTCATGGTTCAGTGCCTCAAGTGATTGATTATTGCGCTCATGGCGCTATCGAGGTCGCGGGTCGAAGGCGCTGACGCCCTTTGCGACACGAATGTCAGAAATCGTGCTGCCTTGTTCCTGTTCGATTGTTGATTGATGGGCGCGTGGAATCGATGAATGTTAGAACGCCGGGCGAGAGAAGGGGCAGCGTCGTGGCCATCAATAACAGAGCAAGAATTCCGAAACTTCTGGGGCAAAATAAGCATGGCAGAATCTCAAATTTAGTGGACAAAATCAGGCACGAATACCGTTTTCAGGGTATAATAATAACATTAGACCAAAGGTTCGACATTGCCCAATATAACGTCCCCCTCCAATATATCTGTCCAAGTGGCTGAAGAACAATCTGACTCGGTCAACGGTCGTTGGATTGGCGGCGTTGCCGCCTCCGCGCTGGACGCCGTAGGTAAGTCCGGCGATGGGTTGAGCATTGTCATAACAGACGATGCGACAGTGGCAGAGTTGAACAAAACTCACCGAGGTCTTGACGAGACGACAGACGTGCTTTCATTTTCATACGCGCATTCCGGCAAATATTACGGGGACGGCGAACGGGCATCGGTTACGGATGCGGTCGACGAGTTCGTGCTGCCGCCGGAATTTGACGTCGGGTTGGGAGAGATCGTCATATCTTACCCACAGGCCGAAAGACAAGCGCCAGAAGCTGGGCATACCGTCGAAAAGGAAATGGCAGTTCTCCTTGCCCACGGCATTTTGCATCTGTTAGGTTACGATCACGAGAAAGACGGCGAAGCGGCGATCATGAAAATTTGGGAGTCGAAGGCGTTCGACGCTGTCGTTTCCGACGGATTTTTGCATGATGCCGAACCCGGAAGATAAGCTATGACAAACCAGGTTTTATACCGAAAGTGGCGACCTCAAAAACTCGCCGATGTAGTGGGCCAGGAGTCGGTCACACAGACACTTCAACGAGCGGTCGCCACTGACCGAATATCCCATGCGTATCTGCTTTGCGGTCCGCGAGGCACAGGCAAAACCAGCACGGCCAGAATTCTCGCGAAAGCCGTTAACTGCAAATCGCCGATCGACGGCGAGCCGGACAATGAGTGTCATGCCTGTGTCTCGATCAGCGAAGGCAGGGCGCTGGACCTGATCGAGATCGACGCTGCCAGCAACAGGGGCATCGACGACATCCGTTCGCTTAGCGATAAGATAAATTTCGCCCCCAACGAGTTCCGATACAAGGTCTATATCATTGATGAGGTTCATATGCTTACTGAGCAGGCGTTCAATGCGCTGCTCAAGACGCTGGAAGAGCCGCCCGATCACGCGATATTCATTTTGGCGACAACAGAAGCTCACAAGGTTCCACTGACAATCATATCGCGGTGCCAGAGATACGATTTCCGCCGAATACCACTGAGCGCGATGAGCCAGAAGCTCGCGGAATTATGCGGAGCGGAGGGCGTGGAGGCGACAGAAGAGGCTTTGGAAATCCTTGCCAGGTCTGCGACCGGAAGCCTCAGAGACGCTGAAAATCTGCTGGAGCAGGCGGTTGTCTCTTACGGGTCGCCGTTGCAGGGTGACCAGATACGGGATATGCTGGGTCTGGGCGGCGACGCGGAAGCTCTCAAGTTGGCTCGACACGTGGTGGCGAAAACGGTGGGGGAAGGTCTTTCAACGATCAACGAAGTGTCGAACTCCGGGGCGGACCTGCGACAGCTTCAACGGAGCGTCACGGAATTTCTCAGGTCGGTAATGCTGATCAAATCCGGTTCCACGGACGAATTGGGGTACTCGGAAGAAGTAACCACGCAACTGCGTGCAGCGGCATCCGGATCCGAGCTATCCCATCTGCTCCGAGCGATCAAGGCGTTCAGTTCGGCAGATATGAGGCACGACAGTTCGTCTCCGCTGCCGCTTGAGCTCGCG
>DCAW01000040.1 GCA_002313895.1 Dehalococcoidia bacterium UBA1123 | reverse complement strand
CCGTCATTGCCATGCCCCGCCTCAATCAAGAAAACATTCCTCGTATCTGGCAAGCTGGCCTCATCGTTGATAACCGTCTGTAGGTTACCTATACCCAAACCTACCAGGCGATCGCCCAGAACCGCATCCGCAGCCCGCTCCCAGCCCGGAGCGACATGGATTTCTCCCGCCAACCGTGGCGCATGAGTCAGGCCTCGCCTTTCCAACCACTCACGATAGTGATCATCCTCGTCTCCCAGCGCCGCCGCCTGCAATTCTTGCAGGGACTCCAGTCGAGTACTTTCCGTATGTAATCGCTGCCGTGCCGCGTCCAGATAGACGCGCTGTTGTTCTCCTTCCGCTCTCTTCGCTGCAATCCGTTCCAGGGTTTCAGTCAGCGTGGCCTGCTCAGAATCAACTGCAACAGAACTTCTATCAACCGCCACACGTAGGCGCTCCAAATCGAGTGATTCTTCATCATCCAGCAATGACTGGTATTCCTCATCGAGTCGTGCCAAGCGTTCCTGTGCCCGCCCATCAACATTTTCAATTTGCGAGATCCGCTCGCGCTGTACTTCCTGCGCTCGAACGGGCTCAGCCGCCCGCTGAGTAAACGCCTGCCAACGAAATTGCCAGTCTTCCAGGCCATGCTCATTTAAACTGAGCTCTTCTTCTGACATGGTGACCGATTCGACGGTTAAAGATCTCGATTCCCGTGACACAGCAATCTGAAGCTCCAGAACCTCCTTTCGTTCCAGCTCCACTGCTCTTTCTGAGAGCAATTCGTCGATCGAACCTTCCAGGCGCTGAAGTTCGCTTCGCTGTTGCTGTTCAGTCTGACGGGCATGTTCGATGCGCTGTTCAACTGACGCGATGTCCGCACCAACAGCATAGACATCGCCTTGTATCGCGCTCAGTTTCTCCTGCGATGAGAGTTGCTTGGCTCGTATCTCCTCAATCGTTCGTTCCAATTCCCGTTGATCAGCAAGTTTTGAGTCAGCATATACTTCGGCCACAGTCGTTTGTTGACGCTCACCTTCGATAACCCGTGTCATTTCAATATGACGCAGGGCCAGCAATTCACCGTTAACCGTGTGTTCTTCATCTTTTAGTTTCTGATAACGCCGGGCGGCTTGGGATTGCCTCTGGAGCCGACGTAACTGTGTTTCCAACTCACTCCGAATATCGTTTACCCGTGAAAGATTTTCTCGTGTGTGCCTTATCCGCGTCTCTGTTTCGCGTCGACGATCCTTGTATTTGGAGATTCCAGCGGCTTCTTCGACAAATGCGCGTAAGTCTTCGGGTTTTGCCTCAACGATTCGACTGACCATTCCCTGCTCAATGATTGAATACGAACGATGGCCTAGTCCCGTGCCGCGAAATATGTCGGTGATATCCCGGCGCCGACAACGGGTTCGGTTTAACAGGTACTCCGAATTGCCATCGCGTGACAGTGTCCTCTTAACCGAAATCTCGGAAAACTGCCCATAACCTTCCGGCGCGTGATTGTCATCGCTGTTATCAAAGACCAACTCAACAGAAGCTTTCCCCACTGGCTTACGGTTATCCGTGCCATTAAAGATCACATCAAGCATGCTGTCGCCACGCAGATTACGAGCCGACGTTTCGCCCATGACCCATCGCACCGCATCAATTAAATTTGATTTACCGCAACCATTCGGCCCAACTATGCCGACAAGGTCACCTGGCAAGGTGATCGTTGTGGGTTCTACAAAGGATTTGAATCCGGCGAGTAGGAGTTTCTTAAGACGCATAAGGCAGTTCAGGTAATTGGCTGATACGAAAACGCACCACCTAAGGCCCTTGCTTTCAGTGCGCAGAAGCCATTTGGGCCTGGAACGTGGGGGGAAAAATAAGGAGGCGTGAATCTGCTCAAAGCGGGGTCAATTATACCGGAACCGTGTCTTCGGTACCGGCAATTTAATGAAAACCCGCAGCCATGTCCGCCATTAATGAAGTCAGCTAGCCCCTAACTTTACATACCCATTGCACGGGCCAAATTGGTCTGTTATAAACCCCCGCCGCCTATCTCACCGAATAACTAAACTTACCAGACTCAAATTATGGCTACTCCAACACAGACCGCAAAGAAAGGCAAAACTCGATCGAGCGCGGCTGCCTCCCGCTCCGCCAGTCCGAAAAAGGCCATTGGCAAACCCAGTGCCGCCAAAAAGGTCGCCCCAAAAAAGCTCGCGGCCGAGAAAAAAACGAACGGTGGACGAACCTCCGTCGGCAGGAGGAAAAAGGCTGGCGGAAAAACCAGCAAACCTAGGGTAACGACAACATCGACTCGACCAAGCCCTGCCTCCCTCGAGTTGGTCCACGGCATCGTGCCTTATCGAGAGAAACGGAACGAGCGCTATATGAATGAGCAGCAAATCGGTCATTTCGATGGCATTCTTAAGTCCTGGCGCCACGAACTTGTGGATGACCTCGAACGTACCGTATCGGCTATGCAGGATGAACTACTGAATCTACCTGACCCAAATGATCGCGCCAGCCAGGAAACGGATCGATCACTTGAACTTCGAACACGAGATCGTGAACGTAAATTGATTCGCAAGATTGATGAATCACGCGCCGCAATCGCAAGCGGTGATTATGGTTATTGTGAGAATTGTGGTATAGAAATTGGCGTACAACGACTAGAAGCTCGACCCACGGCAACCCAGTGCATCGACTGCAAAAACTTAAACGAATTGCGCGAAAAACAGGGGTACTAATACGAGGCGGCTCTGCTGCCCACCGGCTTGCAATGCTTGGCGCCCGCTTAGAATCCCCCCCCCGCTGATGCGAAGCGTTCAGCGTTAACTGATGTACGATCTAATCGTTCGCAATGCCAGCATCGCTTGCAACGATGGCAGCACCATGGCGGGTGATGTGGGGTGCCGCGACGGGCGCATTCAGGAAATTTCCGCATCCATCAATTCGCAGAGCTCAGAAAGTGTTGATGGCAACGGTCATCTGCTACTTCCCGGTGTAATCGACCCCCAGGTTCACTTCCGCGAGCCTGGGGCGACTCACAAGGAAGACCTTGGTTCAGGCGCACGTGCCGCCGTGCGCGGCGGGGTGACTTCTTTTTTGGAGATGCCTAACTGCAACCCACCCACCATTGATCAGACGCAAATGGATTGGAAACTCAAACGCGCTTCTGAAACCTGCGTTGCAAACTTTGGTTTCTTTGTCGGCGCCACGAAATCCAACCTTGAATCTTTGAATAACGTTCATCCCGCCTGTGGGATAAAGATTTTCATGGGCTCTAGCACGGGCAGCCTACTCGTCGATGACGACACCTCGCTAGATAAGATCTTTTCTCACGGCCAACGACTAATTGCCGTACACGCCGAAGATGAGTATCGTATCAAGCAACGGACTAGCACGTTACTCAGCGATAACAACACGACGTATGACTATTCTATCCACTCACAAGTGCGAGATTCCGAAACTGCGTGTATCGCCACGCGGCGAGCACTAGAGTTGTCCGAGCGCTACGGCCGACGCCTGCATATTCTGCATCTCTCCACCGGGGAGGAAGTTGAGTTATTGCGCCAGAACAAACCTTCGCAGGTGACCTGCGAAGTCATTCCCAATCATCTCTTTCTCAGCACTGAAGACTACAAAACCCAAGGTGCACGGGTAGTGATGAATCCCCCGATACGAGAACCCGCCAACGCTGATCAACTTTGGCAGGGACTTCACGATGGCGTGATTGATATCATTGCAACCGATCACGCACCCCACACCCTGGCCGAGAAATCAGTGAACTACCCAGCAACGCCTAGCGGCATGCCGGGTGTCGAAACCTCGCTGCCATTGATGCTGACGGCAATGACTGAGGGACGGTGCACACTAGCAGATATTCTGAACTGGATGTGTCGTGGTCCCGCGCAGCTTTATGGCATACCCAACAAGGGCCAAATCGCGGAAGGCTTTGATGCCGACCTGACGTTAGTCGACATGCAAACCGCTCAGTTACTTCAAGATGAAGATGTGGTCAGTCGAGCGGGGTGGAGTGCCTACCGAGGTCGTCGACTAACCGGTTGGCCGTTGGTTACCGTGGTCGGTGGCCGCGTGGTCTATGCCGATGGCGCAATTCGACCAGGTATCTTTGGGCAACCCTTGACGTTCGATTCCACACAAACCCTCTAATCTGGACCACTCGGCTTCCCAATCATTGTCCGGCGGCGTGTTAATGAATAGCTCGCCGATCGGCGAACGCCTGATTCAGGGTATTTGAATCCATATACTCGAGCTCTCCACCCGCTGGCACGCCCCGGGCCAGACGACTAATCACAATCTCCCTGCTGGCAAACTGATCTGCCAAATAATCTGCCGTCGCCTGCCCTTCGACAGTCAGGTTGGTCGCCAGAATGACTTCGGTCACAGGATTTTCATCTAGAATCAGCAGCAGCCGGCTGATGGCCAATTCATCGGGGCCGATGCCATCCAACGGCGACAAGTACCCCATGAGAACAAAATAGAGCCCCGTGTAAGCGCCGGCCTGTTCGATGGTTTCGAGATCCGCCGGTGTTTCGACCACACACAATAAGCCCGCTTCGCGCTTGGGGGAGGTGCAAATGGCACACGTCTCAGTTTCACTGAAATTGTTGCAGCGAACACAATGCTTGACCGAATCAGCGGCATCATTAATCGCTTCAGCCAGTAGGCGCGCCCCTTCTCTATCCCTTTCAAGCAGGTGAAACGCCATTCGCTGAGCCGTCTTCGGCCCAACACCAGGTAACCGTTTCAGGGCTTGCCTTAATCGATCAATTGAGCGACTCTCAGACATGAATCAAAACGGCAGATTAAGACCCGGAATATTGAGTCCAGCGGTCAAACCCCCCATTTTCTCCTGACTGGTTTTTTCAACCCGGCGAACCGCATCGTTTACCGCGGCCGCAACAAGATCTTCCAACACCTCCTTATCATCACCAATAAGGCTGTCGTCGATACAGACACGCCGAATATCATGTCGACAGGTCATGATGATCTCAACCAAACCGCCTCCCGCACTGCCTGTCACCTCTATCGTCGCTAATTCTTCCTGCGCCTTTTTCAGGTTGTCCTGCATCTCCTGTGCTTGTTTCATGATGTTGCCCAATGGTCCTTTCATTTTCACCCTCCTTTCTGACCTGTCTGGACAGAATCTGGAACAACAGTCGCATCGAATCGATCAATAATGTCCTGCACGACCGGATCCTGCATTAATTTATTGTAAGCCTGTTGTTTCGCTTCCTCGGTACGCTTTGCTTGGACCACGACCGGTGTCGCAGCATCACTTGTGTGCGATGCCTTCACCACCTGTAAGGCAAAGGCCTCCTCACCCAACAAGACGCCGATCTTCTTCTCGACCTCCTGACGACGGGTCGATTTATCCAGATGCTGCAGCGCGCTCGATAGTCCAACGGTCAATGTGCCCGATTCGTACGTCTGTGGTGAAAGGTTCATTGCCAGCTCACGTGAAACACCTTCAAGAGCAGCATCACCCACCAACCGAGCCCACACTGATGGCTCCGCAGGATTAAGCGACTTGGGCACTGAGTCACTCTGCGACCTCTTCTTGTCCGGAGCAACTCGCACTGGTGATCGTTTGACCGGTAAGGTCTCGGACTCCTCAGAGGTGTCCTCTTCCCCATTCGAAGCATCGGGCCTGAACAACAGCATGCGCAGCAGCGCCATTTCAAAGCCAGTGGCCGGATCAGGCGCCAGCGGCAAATCAGCCTTGCCAAGCAATCCGATCTGGTAAAACAACTGCACATCCTCAGGCGTCATTAACTCGGATAATTCAGCAATGAAACCGGCATCTAGCGCTTTGGCATCGACAGCATTCGGAGCAATCTGATACAAACAGATGTCATGGAGCGACACGAGCAAATCGTCTAGCACTAATCGATAATCCAATGCGCGCTCCCGGAGCGCTTCCACGACGTCCAGCAATGCCGCGACATCTGCCTCTGCCAACGCACGGATCAATTGCTCAACCTGCCGCGTTTCGATCATGCCGAGCATGTCACGTATAGCACCACCCGCCACCGTTCCACTGCCAAAAGCAATCGCCTGATCAAGCAGGCTGAGTCCGTCCCGCATACTGCCCGCCGCTGCCCGCGCCAGCGTATTGAGTGCATCCAGGTCAAACTCCACCGCTTCCGATTTCAGTATCTTCTCCATTTGTGAAACGATTTCAATGACTTGCAATGCACGTAGATTAAACTGCAGACAGCGAGAAAGAATGGTCGGCGGCAACTTCTGTGGATCGGTGGTGGCCAGCAAAAACTTCACATGGGCGGGTGGTTCCTCCAGCGTTTTTAACAAGGCATTAAAACTGTGCCCGGACAGCATGTGTACTTCATCGATCAGGTACACCTTAAAACGACCCATCGTCGGCGCATACTGAACGTTGTCGAGGAGCTCCCGCGTGTCGTCCACCCGCGTACGAGAAGCCGCGTCGACCTCGATCAAATCAATGTAGCGACCCTCATCAACTGCGATACACGCATCACATTTTGAACACGGCTCTGCCGACACACCGCGATCACAATTCAATGCCTTAGCCAACAAGCGGGCCAAGGTAGTCTTGCCAACACCGCGAGTTCCCGCAAAGAGAAAGGCGTGATGAACGCGATTCTGCGTCAACGCTGCCGTCAATGCCGTCACCGTTGATTCCTGGCCGACAACATCGGCAAACTGTCGCGGGCGCCAGCGTCGCGCAAGGGCCTGATAACTCATATCAAAATTGTCACAATACGACCAGTCCGGGCCATCGGGGTTAGCCTGTCAATATAACAGAGAGGAATTGGAGGCGACGCCGGCCAGCCTTATCCTGGCACTCGACCTCGTTGCTGCGGCTGCTTCCTTCCGGACCTGACCGGGTTCACAACCTGTCGCCACCAAGGAGACCAGCCGCCGCCGCCATTGTTCAATCCGCGAAGACGCTGCCACAAACCCATTTTAGGCCGTGGGAGTGTAGCATCGTGCCATCCAACAACCGGGCCTTGGGCGGAACCATATGGCCCATTCTATTGACCACCGCTATCCCACAGGGACCACCACAATCCACAACATCATCGTGTTAGCGAGACTGAATAATGTACTGACCACGGGGACTCCCAATATCGACAAACCGATCAGACCCAACAGCAACAGATT
>DCAW01000087.1:5556-6008 GCA_002313895.1 Dehalococcoidia bacterium UBA1123 | reverse complement strand
TTGCAGAAGTTCAGGTAGGCTCCAATCCCTGCTCTGGCCTCTAACACACTCTCGCATGCCTTTAGGCACACCTCCTCTTGCTTCTCGCTCCTCCACAGCCGCTCGACGAACACGTTGCCCACGTAGGCGCCCGCTGAGTCCCTACTGATCTGGACACCACGGTTCAACAACACCGAGGTGAACGCCTCGGAAGTGAACTGACTGCCCTGGTCGGTGTTGAATATCCCGGGCACGCCCATGCTCAATGCCCCCTCCAAGGCATCCACGCAAAAGTCGGCTTCCAGGGTGTTGGACAGTCTCCACGAGAGCACGCACCGGCTGTGCCAGTCCATGATGACTGCCAGGTACATGAATCCTCTGGACATCGGGATGTATGTGATGTCCTTCGCCCACACAAGTTGACTTCAATCTCATCCCGATGAACAGCCTCCACCACCCGCCCATTGGGCCGG
>DCAW01000087.1:0-5230 GCA_002313895.1 Dehalococcoidia bacterium UBA1123 | reverse complement strand
CCAAATAAAAGAACTTGCGTAACGTACCTGACTAAAGCCCTGGCAGGCGGGGTTGGCGAGTCTCCGGTTCATCCGGTTGGTCGAAGCCGGATACTCCGACGCCCACCAATCTGAACAGGCGCCCTGGGCCGAGTTCGGCGGTTAGCAGGGCGTTGGCAGGCTCGGCGATCTGGTCGGAGGTCTGCACAGGCTCCGGAACCGTGACTTGTCTGGTGAAGGTGGTGAAGTCCGACAGCCGGAGCTTTAGCTTAACCGTGCGCGCCCACAGGCCCTTGCGCTCCAGGTCTCCGGCAACGTCGTGGCTGAGTCGGTTGACCAACTCCTCCAGGGCGTCGGGGTCTCCGGTGTCTGTCACCAGCGTGGTCTCGGAGCTTACGGACTTGGTGTCCCGATTGACCTCAACAGGCCGGTCGTCGGTCCCTTGTGCCAACTCCAGCATGTGAGGCCCGTTGCGTCCGAACCTCTGCCTCATCCACTCCTCGGATTGCAGCGCCAACTCTCCGATGGTCTCGATACCATCCGCTTTCAGCCGTTCTTGAGTCTTGGGGCCGACTCCTGAAATACTGCCCACAGTCAGAGGAGCCAGGAATTCGCGCTCCGTGCCCGGAGCAACGACTGTCAGGCCGTCGGGCTTCTCCAGTTCTGAGGCGATCTTGGCAACCGATTTGCTGGTCGCAACGCCGACAGATATGGTCAGGCCTAGCTCGTCCTTGACCCGCCGCTTCAGGTATCGGGCAATATCGTGAGGCTCGCGGTTCGGAGTCACCTTCTCCGTGACATCCAGAAAGGCTTCATCCAACGACAGAGGTTCGACCAGTGACGCAATATCGTTGAAGATGTCCATGACCTTGCGAGAGACCTCGCGATACCGCCCGAAGTTGCTGCCAACCCGAATCGCGTGAGGGCATCGCTGAAGGGCCGTGCGCATGGGCATTGCGGAGCGTATGCCGTACTGCCGAGCCTCGTATGAGGCCGAAGCCACGACGCCCCGACCGTCAGGACTGCCTCCAACAACCACAGGTTTGCCTCGAAGGCTGGGATCGTCCAACTGCTCCACCGAGGCGTAGAAAGCATCGAAATCTGCGTGAAGAATGTGCTGCATGGATCCCATTGTATCGTGACTCTAATGCTGGTTGCAGAGTTTGGAGCCTTACACTTCCACGATACACGTTGGGAGCATTGGCCACTCTATTCATTGTGGCACGAGTTACACAAATCATGCGAAACAGGCCCTAATAACCCCTAAAGTTAGCCAGGATCATGAAGGTAAATTGAGCTCGAATCTCCTCTAAATAAGGTGGGCCCAATCCTTTGTAACGGATGCAACGCTAGACATAACATACACTTTGTGGGCTACAATGCTGCCTGACTTTGGTTGATTGAACAGTTTGGCATTCCTCGTCGGCATACGATAGAGCGTTAATGTCGGGTCATTTCCATTAGTTTTCCCCGCTTTGAACCTTATCTCTCAGGAAGCCTTGCGACGCGACAATAATTGTTAACCCTTGAGATTATTCAAGGTGATACCTTTCCAGAGGTCGACTTTTCTGGATGCGTGCCGTCCACCGTGACTACTGGAAATACAATCACGACGTTACCTAACCCCATTCAATTTTGTGCCCAATTACGCCACGGCCTATACCTTCTGCAAATAGTTTCCACATACAATCAGCGGTATGCTTCGGGTCAGGGAGTTTATATACAGATTCACATACTATGTTCAGCGCAAATTAGGAGAAGCTGGTACGACAATCTGGTTCAAAGCATGCCCAAGATGCAAACAGGGACTGATTATGTTTGCGAAGGACATCTACGACGAGCATATCCAATGCCTGCAATGTGGTTACATGAAAGACGTTAACGACGAAAGCGAAGCGCTGTCTATAATAACAGGCGCCTCACACTCCGGCGGAACCCTTTCAGAAGCGACGCAACCGCCAAGGCCAACAAGGATGGTGGGATAGATAGGCCGGAGTTCTCAACGCCTGAGACCGAGGACGCTCCGTCAGTTCATAAGCTCCTGCACCGCAACTCCTATGGAGCCGGGCGCCGGGATTATGGACACTCCAGCGGCGGCTAGGGCCTTCATCTTCTCGTCGGCTCGAGCTGCTGAGCCGGTGATGATGGCTCCGGCGTGGCCCATGCGCTTGCCCGGAGGCGCGCTCTGCCCAACAATCAGCGCGGCTATGGGCTTTGTGAACTCTGGACTGCCGATGTACTCGGCGGCCTCCTGCTCCCTAGAGCCTCCAATCTCCCCGATCATCACAACTCCGTCCGTGTCCGGGTCGTCCTGGAACATCTTCAGAATATCGACGAAGGTCGAGCCGTTCACCGGGTCGCCGCCGATGCCGACGCATGTGGACTGCCCGATTCCCAGGTCGGTCAATTGCCCTACTGCCTCGTAGGTCAACGTGCCAGATCGGGAGACGACTCCCATCCGTCCAGCCTTATGAATGTGACCGGGCATAATACCCATCTTGAAGTCCTCGCCAGGGGTGATAATTCCTGGACAGTTCGGCCCAATTAAGGTCACGTCCTTGCCCTTGAGATAACGAACAACGCGAATGGTGTCCATAACCGGAATACCCTCGGTAATGCAAGCGATGACTGATATGCCTCCGTCGATGGACTCGACAATGGCGTCAGCGGCAAAGGCAGGAGGCACGAATATCAGCGATGCGTTGGCTCCGGTCTCGTCAACCGCCTGGTTGATGGAGTTGTAGACTGGAATGTCGTCATCGAACATCTGCCCGCCGCGCCCCGGAGTGACACCGGCCACTAGATCGGCCCCGTACTCTCGACACCTCATGGCGTGGAAGCTGCCCTCCCGCCCAGTGATGCCCTGAACCAGAAGTTTCGTGTCTCGTCCCACTAGTATGCTCATTTAACTCGCTCCTGCGCCCAGCACGGCGAATCCGAACTCTGCCTGTGCCTGGGCGAAATCTCTGTCGAATGATAGCGCCATCGCTCTGTGGCGCTCCCGTATGCAACCGAAATTGGCGCAGTCCACCACGCTCCATCGCTTGTCTGCGTGACCTCTAGAAATCTCTAATGCCTGCCGCTCGTAATCTGAGGCGTCGGCTATCACCGCCGAATCCTGTGCAATATTTAACAGATTTACCGCCAGGTCGTGTCGTCGAACTCTCCTGCCATTCAGAATTGTGATCGCCTCATAAAGCGTCCAGTTAGTGGTCAAAATACCTCAGTTTCGAGATTGAATTTCCCGCCACTGATTCACTGACTGAAGGTTATTGACGTCTCGAGCGAAAATCAGCGCTACCCAATAACTTGCGTCAATGAAAACTTCATTCATATTTTGGTGGACTCTGACTCGATCTGAATCGCATTATTCGAAGTAATCATCCATGTTCCCAGACACGTTTACTCGCTCGGCAGCCTGTTCTGATTCTTCTTCGATGCTCTTGAGAATCTCGGACATTCGCTCTAGCTGTTCAGGAGTCCGGGCCACTTTTTTGTGAGGAGTGGTTCTGAGAATTCTCATCACCTCATCTTCGTTTATCACCAGTGGCCCATCGTCACCTGATCGTTCAACGGACTCAGAGACGACCTCGTCGGCATCCACAGGCTCGGCTTTCAATATTTTTCGTATCTGTTTGGCAGACAAAGTCTCGCCAACCGGAGGCAGGGTTACGCAGTAACCTTCAGGGTCATGAGACCTGAATACGCATACGTTGGCGGCCTGATCAACAATTTTGTGCCCCCGCTGTTTTAGCGTTGCTATGACAGCGCTGGAGGGGATTTTTTCGTGATTGTCTGCCTTGCTGGTCATTGAGTCACTGACCGGTGGCTGCTCGGATGGCATCCGCTGCCTGATTGAGGTCGTCCACTAGGACGACGTCCAGGCCAGAGTTCGCCATAATCTCGCGGCCCTCGTCGGAGTTGGTGCCCAGCATTCGAACGATCATGGGCTTCATTGCGTCGGGCGCCTCCTCAGCGGCCTGGAGGAACCCTCTGGCCGCAACGTCGCACCGCAGTATGCCGCCGAACAGGTTAACCAGAACGGTTTTGACGTCCGGGTCTGAGAGGACGATCGACAGCGCTTTGGCGACCTTGGCCTCGTCGGCTCCGCCGCCGATGTCCAGGAAGTTGGCCGGCGCGGCTCCTGCGGAGTGGGTGACATCCATCGTCGCCATAGCAAGCCCTGCGCCGTTGACAATACACCCGATGTCGCCGTCCAGCTTCACGTAATTGATGCTCGACTCGCGGGCCTCGACCTCCAGAACGTCTTCTTGATCCGTGTCGCGGAGGGGTTGAAGGTCCCGATGTCGAAACACGGCGTCGTCATCGATATTCAGCTTGGCGTCCATCGCCAGAACCCGTCCATCGGTAGTTATTCCCAGCGGGTTGATCTCGACCAGCGAGCAGTCGCTTTCCTCGAACACCTTGTAGATGCTGTCCATAAGCGCAGAAATCGGGCGCACCAGCGAGTCGTCAACGCCCAGACCGTAGGCTATCCTGCGGCCCTGGAAGGGCTGAAGTCCCAGAACCGGGTCGATTGACACACGCAGTAGTTTTTCTGGAGTAGTCTCAGCGACCTCCTCGATCTCCATGCCTCCTGCGGAGCTGGCGATGGCGACCACGCCCTCTGTCGCGCCGTCGATAGCCATGCCGACGTACAGTTCGGTCTCCACATCGACGAGTTCTTCCACCAAGACGCTGCCGACAGGCGCGCCCTCAGGGCCTGTCTGGAACGTGACCAGCGTTGTGCCTATCAGGTCTTTTGTCGCCTGAGCCGCCTCCTCCGCAGAGGATACGACTTTGATGCCGCCTGCCTTGCCTCGGCCACCGGCGTGGACCTGGGCTTTGACGATAGCCTTGCCTCCGAGTTCGGTCGTGATCTCGGCTGCCTCTTCGGGCGTTGTGGCGACCCGGCCCTTCGGAATTGGAACGCCATACTTGGCAAGCAATTCTTTTGCCTGATACTCGTGAATCTTCATAATCAAGCTCCGCGTGGTTGATTTCGTGCGGAGATTATTCTAACAGGGTTGGCCGACTGTTCGCAGGGTTGCCCGCATTGCCCTTGTTGGGAATAGATGTGGGAATGGAAGGCTGGCTGGCCAAGAGCGCAGAATCCTAACTTGTTGACCCTTCAAATACGTGACTGTCTAAACTTGGGTGTTGCGGCGATGGTCAGCACAACACGTTTCCTGCATCCCCAAAACGCTCCTTACGGTTGATTTCGTCAATCATGCAACTGATGTTGTCCACA
>DCAW01000032.1:40537-50058 GCA_002313895.1 Dehalococcoidia bacterium UBA1123 | reverse complement strand
TTTTTTCAGACGGTGAAGATCCAGTGATAGCTCGGCCACCAGATCCTTAAGATCCGCGCTTTGCCACTCGAGCCTGTCGATCCCATAGAGGGGCGGTTCTGACCATGTCTCAACTCGGACGCTGCTTGCCTGCCCCATGAACCCTTCTGTGCGCGAGTAAAGTTTGTTTGGTTCAATGTCCGCACGACGACACCGCTCCTCGGCAGTGACCTCACGACGGAAACCTTCGAGGACTCTGTGCACATTCTTTTCCGCAGTATGTTGCCTCGAGTGGCTGGCCTGGCCTGACGAACGAACCGTCGGGTGTCCTATCTACGGTTTTGGCAGACTGAGGGTGGTCTTCGGCGTTCACGATCTCTTGTGCCCCTCTCCTGAATACGTCTTATTCATTTGTGAGGAATTTGCTCAACCTGAAGTCAGTCTCTATTGAATCCAGGTTTTGAAGTGTTTCATCGTCGCCGACGTGCTGCAGGTTTGAGCAGCCTGATTAATCAAGATATTCGAGGAAAACGCACCAGTAACTTTGTTGAAAGTTGGCGATATGGTCGTTTAAGGTCGAGAAGTCACGTTTCGTCGAAGTCCACACCTGACTGGGGCGGTGGCTCTGGGTGGAATGTAAATGAGTCGGCGAAAAACAGAAGGACATAGTTAGAAGGAGACCGTAAAATGGGCACGATTTCCACCGCGAAACTCGCAGGCATTTCACTTATTCTCGGGCCGGTAATCACCGTCGTCTGCTACTTCATCCAACAGCTGGTGATATTCGCCGATGTCGAATGGGGCAACGCCGCCTCGTGGGCCGCGGCCGCGGCCGACCACGGGCCCGCCATGGTTGCCACGTCGATAATCGTTCCCCTGTCGCTGATGATGCTGGTGTACGGCATCCTCTTCATCGCGAACGAGATCCGCGGAAACGGCAATGGAGACGCGCTGGCCCGGTATTCGGTCCCATTGATACTCATCGGAATGACAGGTTTTGTGCTGTCCTCCGGCAATTTCGTTGCCGCGACCATATTCCCTGAGCCTGCCGCCGCGGCCGAAGCCGTCTTCCTAGCTGCAGCAGGTATGAACGGCATCGGTGGCATCTTCTTCAGCCTCGGATTCACCGCGATATTTTTCGCTATGGCCTCAAGGGAAGAATACAACAGCATGCTCGCCAACATCGCTGCGTTGGTCGCAGTGCTCGCGTTCGTGCTTTCGATTATCGGTTTCGCCAGCACCGAATTTGGTGAGCTGATGACACAGCTAGTTGGCGTGACTTACATCGTCCACACCATATACGCTGTCTACATCGGAAGGGGCCTGCTCACCAGGGAGTAGTATCCCGGGACATGGCGAACACTTGGTCTGTACGGCCGAAAGGGGTGCATGGTCGTGCGGTTCGTCGTGGTTGCCACGTGTACAGGGTACACTTGTCCACATGGCGCGTCTGTCCGTATATCGTCAACTATCGACGGAACGTTTCGGACGGCGATACGGACGACCTCGGAAGATACAGACCGGATGAAGACCTGGAAACTTTTGTGGTTGCAGCAACGTCCGGCGATCTATCGGCTCATGTAGAGGTGTCAGTTGTATCTAAACTTCTGGGTGGACCATACTAGAGAACATCTTTTGCTTCTGTTAGGAGCTCGCTCTACCTAACAACTAGTCTCCATTAATTCCAGGTCTGAATCAGGCCCAGACAGTGCCGCGTTAGGGGATCCTCTCTTTCTCATCCACAAGACCTGAGAATTAGCTCATGATCGGATTTCGCTAAATTCCGGACTCAGCAAGGTCTTTGATCCCTTGGACTGTCAACTCCATATTGAGGCGAAGTTGTTCCCGACGTCGGGCGAGAATCTGTTGCGCTTGGTCGGGGTGTTCCTCCATCGCCTTGGACGTGCCGGATACACCGGGGCCGATGGTCACATGCTGCCTCAAGCGAGTGCCCTCTCCGATCGACTCAAGTTCAAATCGCCACTGTGCACTGGGTCGTTCGGGGTCACTCACGTTCCAGGCGAAGGCCGCGGGTGCATCGCATTCGACGATGAAAGACGTTGTCTCCCACGGCCTGTTCTCCCGTTGATTCCTGCCGATGAACGAGGCACCGACACATGGGCCATCGGCATCAACCCATTCGGCCCCAAGAAATTCATTGCTGAAACGAGATGGGATGTTTATGTCGCTGACCAGCTCCCAGACCCTCTCCGGTGAGATGGATATGTCGACCTCGACTGTGACACCTGGTTCAGAGGCCAGGAGGGAACCTCCGCGGTCTGGATGCTCTTCAGTGTAACCCCAGTGGTCGAACCAGGTAATTGTGGATGGTGACCGACGCGCTGCTGGCTTGAAGTCCGTGCCGATAGTCCACCCAACAGGGAGCAGTACGACCTGGGTTACCCCATCAGGAATCCCCAGCAGTTCGGCGACCTCTCTTGCTCGGCCGAGGTGCATAGTAGTCCAAGCTGACCCAAGGCCTCGTGCCCGTAACGCAAGGGAGAAACTCCAGGAAGCCTGGATCACCGAGTCGAACAGACCAGGCCGTCCACTGCCGTCATGGACACCCCACATTGTGACGAGCACGAGTACTGGCACTCGTTCGAGGTTGGCAGCCAAGTGTGCTGCCGAGACCGCCACGCGTTCTTCAGAACTCCCGGTACCGCGCAGTTGCTCAGCCCTCTCGATGATGCCGTCCCCACCTGCAGCACGATACAATTCTGCGAGCCGTGCCTTGACCTCGGGATCACGGATGATAAGCCACCGTCGGCTGGTGATGTTGCCGCCTGACGGGGTCTGCTCCGCCAATTCAATGCAGCGTCGCAGCACGTCGTCAGGGACTTCGCGTTCAAGGTCAAGACGACGCCGCACCGCCCGTGTCGTACTCAACAAAGCATCGGTTTGTTCAAGATCAAACTCCATTAGGCACCTCTATCTGTTTCTTGGTGTTATCAGCAAGCATTGGCTGTTATCCGTTATTTGCCAGACGGATTCAGTGATTTGATGAGCACGTCAGACTGCCCACAGCTTACTGGAACCCAAAGGCCATCGTGCTATGGCTGCTGGTTTGCTATCAATATTTGCGGGATAATTCCAGTAATTCCCGTTGCTGACGCGAGTAATATCGACGAGGCATCATACACAAGCGATGGAAGTGATTGGGCGATTTTTGATGTTGGAGAAGGGTCATGCAAATCCTCTGGGAATATCATGTCCTGGGAGCAAGAACAAACAGGAGATTGCGGATGTTCCAAACGCGAAGGTATGTTAAGCCTCATCCGGCTGTGAGGCCGGGTGCAGCTCCCTCCCTTGGGAATGGTGGCTAATTGCGCGAACCTTCTCTCTTTGTGCTCAGGTCAAGTTAATTCGACTGAATCTTGACATGTCACGCAGCTACTAGGTAGTAATCTCTGACAAACCATTTACCGGAAGTGTAACGGAGCGTTTAGTATCTACCACCGTTAGTGTCAATCGTCACACCGGTGACATAGTCTGCATCTGAAGAGGCTAGAAAAGCGATAACTTTGGCTTGGTCTTCAGGTTGAGATAACCGTCTCAAGGGTATGCCATCAATGATTGTTTGGCGGTCCTCTTTAGATCTCTTTTCCCATCTGGGTTCTATTCGCTCACTTAAGGTCATCCCTGGGGCGATAGCGTTACATGTTATACCGTACGGACCTGATTCCTTCGCTACCTTCTTAGTAAAAGCCATTACTCCTGCTTTGGCTGCGACATAAGCGCTGCTGGGCTCACCAAGGCTGTGGGCCGCGTCAGAAGATATGTTGACTATTTTCCCATTTTGTTGCCGTTTCATATGTTTGACTACCTCGTGCGTACATAAAAAAGTTCCTTTCAAGTTGAATTGTAAAACCTTTTCCCAATCACCCAAGGTGAGATCATCAACGGACGCGGAACTGTTTTGGATAATCGTGCTTCCACCCACTGCATTTACAAGAATGTCGATTCTTCCCAATTCAGTTACTACCGAGTCTATCAATGACTTCACTTGACTGCTATTAAGAACATCGACTTGCTTGGTGATGATAGTGAAACCTTCAGCTTTCATGTTTTTAGATAAATCTTTGAGAGCAACTGGGTTCACATCCACAGCTACTAAGGAAGCCCCTTCCTTAGCTAATATTCCTGCTGTAGCTTTGCCTATGCCGCTGCCAGCCGCAGTGACAAGTGCTACTTTGTTTTGAAATCTCACAGTGACCTTCCTCGAACGTAGCGTTATTATGACCAGTTTTAAGCCGATTGTAGATTAAAGCTTATTGGATAGTTGAATTAGGTGTCAAACCCCACGCAAAATGCCTGCAGGAACGAGCCGTTTGAGATGATGAGTGTCTATATACAAATAAAGAGCCGCTCACACTATTTTTACAAAATATGCCTTATCATACAGTCCAAATATCTTGAAACCTAAGTCTAATATTTATTTCCTCAGATGCTCCAAGGCATATTTCTCATATAAAAAAGGAGGACTTGGTGGGACGCGTGCAGGATAAGGTAGCTGTTGTAACAGGCGCCGCAAAGGGATTAGGTGAAGCAATATCGCACCGATTGGCACAGGAGGGAGCCAAACTGATCCTAGGAGATATAGATGGACCAAGATTGGGAACTACTGCCTTGAAGATCCATGACGCTGGCGGCGAAGCCGTGACGGTGGTTGGTAATATTACCGAAGAGGAACCCGGCTTTCAGCTAATTGAAAATGCCAATGAACATTTTGGTCGTCGCCTGTAAATTCATGCCGTGGATACCGATTTTATATTATCAGTGGTTCTTCGTTAGGTCTCAGTTGTTTTTCACCTTCCATGGATCTTCTAAGCACCCTCAGTAAAAAAGCCCATTCGTCAATCACTTAAGTTAATGGATTACTGAAGCGTCTACTTGCTCGGCAATACTAGTGAAAGTTAAATATCTAACTCCTCAAGTGTTTGTCTCGCCATCTTCTCAACCCACACACCGTCGGCACCAGCTGTGAGGAATAGGCAACCGTGAGAAAGCCAATGATTTGCACCATTTGCATCACCAGTCCAGATCCCAGGTATCTTTCCAGCATCTTGGCACGCGGAAATGATCCCCTCAATGGTTTTATGGTGTAAATTCCTTCCTTCCCGAGTCGTTAAATCCATACCGCTATAGCGAGATAAATCTCCTGGACCAATCCAGCAACCGTCGATACCCTCAACAGACATGATTTCTTTGGTGTTTCGAGCTCCCTCTGCTGTCTCTATTTGCACGGCCAAAAAAATTTCTTCACCAGCCCATTCATCGTATCCTGGACCATGTATACCGACTCCAAACGCGCCTGACGACCTGCCTCCTAGAGGGGGATACCTGGTCGCGTACACAGCCTGTTCTGCCTCCTCCGCGTTATTAACCATGGGAACAACAATCCCTAGAGATCCATTATCTAATAACCGTCCAATTAGACCAAAATCGTTCTTCCGAACCCTAGCCATAGGAACTGAGCCTCCCAGCACTATGTTTCTGAAAGCCAACATGCTGGTTTGATCAACCCAATTTCCGTGTTGGTTATCAACGAGCACAAAATCGAATCCTAACGGGGCAATTATTTCAACCGATAAGGTAGACCCAAGATTAACTTCTGCCCCTACAGCCGGACGTCCTTCCAACATTTTCTGTTTAGCTTTGTTCAACATAATCCCTCCTTTGGAAAATTAAAATTATCATCAATACTTAAGGTCTCATATCTGTCACACTCCCATGCTATTGTCAATTCAATTGCTGTAAGAAACGAACACTCATCACGTGCAATCCATTATCAACATTAGTTGTTTTATTAGCATAGGCGAAGAGTCCCATTTTGACGAACGCATGGTACGAACACTAATCATACTGTTTAGGGCCAGCAAGAACGGGTGTCACGCAGCAATCTTTTCGATGCAACCCAGAGATTCTAGTCAACAAGTAGTATTTGGATATATGTCGGGAAACAGGTTTCCTCCAAAGTTATCGGCAATTCTTAACCGATATAGACTAAACGACTAAGAGTTCCATTGGAGATTACCTGTGATTGGAAGGCATTTGTCACGCCCCGGGTTCGTTGTTCAGCAGCCTGTTTTTTTATCTTGGGTGTTCCGAGGCACTGTTGCTCCTTCCCAAAGGTCATCTTATCCCTCTGTCAGGAGCTCGCTCACCCGACAAATGGTCTCAGCTAATTCCAGGTTCGGAACTGTCCCACTTTCGTTAACGTTCTACACTTTCAACACGGTTAATGTTGCGTGACGTAATCGATAACGTTGTAGGGTGGGGAAAAGTTATTTGACCATTAAATTATTATCCCAAAACAGTGGGCGAGTATTGAAATGTGTATACGCTTTCTTCCCAAACTGCGCGGCGATGAAAATTATGGAGAAACAAGACACGTTGGACACTACTTTGCAAGGCCCTTGCGAATTGTGGGGAATGATAGAATTCATCATGCGAGTCTGATATGTCTTGCTTAGCGTGTTTCTGCAGAAGCTTTGAGTGAGAAATATCGGTATCGCTTAGTTAACGCTTATGACCCATATTATCCACCACGCATCTGCGGAGCGAGCATCGCCATGTACTTGGCGTTATTGGGAGGCGTCACTTGAGAAATCAGCCCCGCAGGACCCGGCTGAGGCGTCCCACACGCTTGGCACTAGGGGCTCTAGGATTGTCCTTGGTTGGAAGCGCAATGATCGGTATCACGATCATTCTTGTGGGTGACTTCGAAGAGACCGAGATGAGGGTGCTGGCCACTACCGCCACTCTGTCCGGCTTCAGCATCCTGTCATTGCCGAGCCTTTTTCACCTGGAACGGGCTCGCTACAAATACCTGGTGAGGATGGGCATCTCCGCATCCCTGGCCCTGTTCGCTGTCGTGCTCTTCGTGATATGGGGTGGGAGCTTGATGGGGGGCGAACCGGTCCTGAAAACCCTGGCATCGGTTGCGATTGTCGCCTTCGCCACCAACCACATCTTGCTGATTCTGATAGCAGCCCCAACGAGGATACTGATATCCTTATGCCAATGGTCCACGACACTAATAATTACAATGGTGAGTGTCGTCATATTGGTCGCCGTCTGGACGGAAGAAATGCCCGAGACGATGGTGCGTCCCTTCAGCTCACTGATTGTCCTAGATGCCCTGGGCACAATAACCGTGCCCATCATGGTGAGAATATCCCGCTCTTCTTGATGAGTAACCTCTGTGCCGCCCGGAAACGGACAGTTGTTGGCAGACTCGAACATGATAGTGGGCGATGCCGACAAAAAAATAATCCCGTGGCAACAGTTCCAAGGGGGTTGTTTTGTGCCTAGGTTTTGGCGTGCCCGGCAGGATTCGAACCAGCGACCCTCGGTTCCGAAGACCGAAAATTTAGCCATAAATATCGATGTTCAGGCACTGAAGTGGTTCTTGGTGAACGGTCAAAGTTCGCCCTTGTTCGCACAGGTTGCTGTCAGCGTTGCTGTCAAAATTTCATATCGCCAGTAACCTGATAGCAGATATCTTCTGTTGTGGCGGACACGCCTGAACCACGCCCTAGTGTGAGCCCAGCCATTAGGTCAGGTGAGGATTGAAACTCAATCATTACGAGGAGAGAGCAGTTAATGAGTCGCGTTGTGGCGAGCAGTTGGTCTAGGTTGACTCACGTGTAGGGAACCCAGATGCGGGATGCGCTGAAGCGAACCCGGTTCGGAGTCCCGCGTGAGCATTTACGGTATCCATGAGGGACTTACGCATCTGGATGATGTGTCGGTCTATGCGTGAAACAACTCGATGATCAGGCAGTGGGGGTAGGGCTTGTTTCTTAAATGAGTAAGGCTGTATCTATCGTCCTGTGATAATTCTCGGCAAAAGGCGTCTGGTAATCTCAAAACCTCTGTCCGGCGTTGGGGATTCAGGATGGGTCGCTCCATAGCGGGTATATCGGGAGCGACGCCGGTTGAGGCAGGCGGTCGTCCTTGTCGGTCTAGATAAAAGACCTGTTTTCATCAGCAACATGTCACGGCTAGGCCCTAGCATCCGCAGCAAAGACTAAGCCCCCTACCTGCACTGCATCCACTGTCTCCGACTATTGGCCCACCGACTCTCAAACATTTCACCCTAAAACCAGCCTGTGTCCGTGATATGCTTCCCTGCGTCATTGACATTCTTCGACCCAATCCGACTGGCAAAAGAGGCTAACAACGACATGGAGTCAATCTCCATCTTGGGTTGGCGCAGAATTTCGGGAGTAGAGCACATGAGAGACTTTCGGTTCAGCGGCATTATCACCCCACTTTTAGGCGTTTTGGCGCTGGCAATATCGAGTCTGCTTTGTGCATCGGACATCGCGCCTGTGTACGGCGCCCAAGCCTCACACGTTTCCGCAGGCAAAGACCACACCTGCGCGTTAACATCCAGAGGCGGATTCAAGTGCTGGGGGGACAACCAATTCGGTCAACTGGGGGACGGCACAATCACCCATAGTTCGACCCCGGTGGACGTGGCGGGCCTCACCTCTGACGTAGCCTCGGTCTCGACGGACCTGTGACATCAGCACGGCAATCGTCACCGAGTCGTCGACTTCCGGTTCGGTGACCGCATCGCATGTATATCCCGTACCCGTTGAGGAAGCCCCCGGCATGCCAAGAGGGCACGCATCGAAAAAGAACAAGGATGCGCCCGTGACCGAAGCTGAGCGGATCATAAAAGACCGCGATTGGGATCGTGACCCTTCCCGATGACGGATCTGGCCCCACACATTTGTAGGTACTTTATAAATTGGGATCGAGTTTCCCGGCAGTTGGATACTAGGAATACAAAACAACTCAAATGGCAAGATTTCGCCGCTGTATTTCAGCTGCCAACGCGTTATAGAAATCAGATAAAGCTGCCCGTCAACGCGCGAGAATTGAATTCTAGGTCTCCAGATAGAGCCCTGAGTATTGACTCGTCAGGATTGAAGTATACAATGCCCTTTGTTAGCGATTCTCATATCCAGCGTCAATCATCAGTGAGAGGTGAGCAATGGCAGATACTCAGACCCTTGATAAGGCCTATCATGTCCTCGTGAGCCATGTAGTGGAGACCGGACAGGCCCACTACAGTGACCTGGCCACCGGCCTGGGATGCTCCATGGAGGAAGCACGCCAGTTACTGCATGATCTCACGGAAGCAGTACCCACCGGGATAAGACTGAATCCCGAAACCGACTTTATCGCCACTTTTACTCCGTTTTCTCTCATTCCTACCCCTTGCCGGATCACCGTGGATGGTCAGCAGAAATGGTTCGGTATTTGAGGACAGGACGCGCTGGCGGTCAGCTGGCTGTTTCCTGGCAAAACCCTTAGTATCGATTCCCCCTGTCTAGACTGCAACGAGGGCATCAGCATCCAGATGCGTGATGGGCAGGTTCTCGCTGCCAATCCCTCCACCATAGTTGGGCACAGGAACCTGGCACCCGGGTCGACGTCACCCACCGAAACTTGAGGGCAGATGAACTTCTTCCGATCGGAAGAGCACATGCGGAACTGGGCTCAGTTCAACCCGGACTCCGCCG
>DCAW01000032.1:29539-40143 GCA_002313895.1 Dehalococcoidia bacterium UBA1123 | reverse complement strand
ATTTCATCTCCCAATGGGCGAACAAACAGAGAAGCCAGCGTGACGAAGTGTTGCAGCGACTGGGCAAGACCGGCTCCTTCTGGGCACATAGAAGGACAAGCCCTGACTCTACATAAATCCCATTTGACCGGTATGAACATGTACTGCGAACCTGAGGAAATAATTCCGAAATGAAACAGGAAAGGGTATGTAGACGTCCGCGGTGATTGAGTCTGGTTTAAGATTGTTGGGGACGAAGTCCGCCCTGCCACCACCACGACGATGCGTGGGACTGCCTCGAAGAGTATGTCTTACAATGGATTCTGAGTGGTTTGATTAAAGTTAGAGCAACGTGTCACCGCTCAGCCATGCGACCCTCAGACACACCATACGGCGACGATGACAACATCATTAGGTAAATGATCCCCGGTGCTTTTTGTGAGGGTTTGGAGCATCATACTCAGCGGAATTGGCTATCACAAGGTGTGGCGGAGGAATTGAGCCGCTACGGAGTCTATACAAGCAGACACCCATTTCCGAGATACGCTTGAATCGAGAATCGGCGTTCCTATTTGTGTATAAGACCATAAAAAACTTGATGGCCTGGAATCAGGGGCGAATCAGTATCCGCATCGCACCCGACTGGTCCTTGCGCTGGGTGACGACGCTGTGTTCGCCTTCCTCAGCCCAAAGAACAACGTCGTAACTGTTCAGCACGTCGGGAATTATGACCTCGATGAATGACTTGCTGTCCTGCCCGATTTGGGATGTCAGCGCCGCGAGGATGCCAGCGCAGGTCTTGCCTGTGCCGTCTATAACTACCCAGCCGTCATCGGATAGCGCGGTGTCTGTTTCCCGGACCTCGATCTGGCCGGTCTCGCGCAGATTGAGTTCTCGTTTGAAGTTGGCGACGGCGTCCCTGTGTACGCCGGAAGAGCGGTCACCCATCTGACATACAGCGCCGCGAACTCCGACGATGTCAGGGTTGATACGCGCCAGTTCGTCCAAGTCTTCTAGACGGAGGTGACCGGATAGAGCGGTGCTCTTCGCCAGTTTCTTGCCCTCGACGACGATCTCGCGAAGTTGTGATTCGGGCATGAAGTCGAACAGGTTGCGTCCGTCCTTGGTCAAGGTGTCGATGAGGAATCCATCGCATTGGCCGTCTTTTGCTAGCGGCACCATGTTGCTGGCGTCCAGGCCGTCGTATAACGGATTGTCGGCGAATAGAGAGCCGATGAGCTTGGTCTCGAAGCCATCCAATGCATCCTTGCACGCCAGGAGGATTTCCACTGCCGCGTCGTACTCGGTTTTCATGAACCCGACCTTCACGGAGGTCGCATTCAGGACGCCTGCGGTGTAACAGGCCATCGCAACGGTGCCCACCTGGTTGGGCACGACGCCGAGGGTGACGCTTGCGTGTCGATCCAGCGGGATCGCTTCGCGGACCTGCTTCACGATTCCTGGATGGGCTGATCCAACCAACGCTTCCTGGAGGTTCTTGACGTCAACGATGTCCGCGCCGCCGTATAGGGCCTCCAGTGCTTCCTCTAGATTTTGAACGCTTGCCATTAATATCAAGATTGATCCTCCTGTTGGCCGATATTTCCCAGATGGATTCCAGTGCTTTCATAAACGCACCATACTGGGTTCGCAAAACTGTACTGCCACTCGCTGATGGTGTCAATTGCCATCCAGAGTGCTCCATTTAGCCTCATAGCACTTTACTGGAAAATTCCCATTCGAAGCAAATTACATGGCAGAGTTGAGAGAGAACAAGACGAAGAAAAACTGGAGCGGGGCGAGGTTGCCACCATGCTCATGGGCGGGCACGATACGCCGGATATGGTGGATTTTCTGGGGCAGTTCGGGTTCGACTCCATTCTCATAGAGGGCGAGCACGGGCCGGTGGACTTCGGCCACATCTCAGACCTGAGCAGGGGCCTGCGAACTGTGGGACTTGACTTCGGTGGCCAGGGTGGACCTCAACCTGCCGGGCGTCATCTATCGCACATTCGATCTGGGAGCGCAGGGCATCATGGTGCCGCATGTGGCATTGAAGACGCCCGCGCTGTGGTGGACGCCTCCAAATACGGCCCCATCGGGCATCGCGGCGCGGCTGGCAGTCGTCAAGGTTACGGCGTGGAGGACTACGTTAACAAGGCCAACGACGAAACGCTGGTTGCCGTTCTCTTTGAGGATATCGTCGCCATAAACAACCTGGAGGAGATCGTGCCCGTTGACCACATCGACGTATTCTACGTCGCTCCCGGCGACCTGGCCCAGAGCATGATCCTGACAGGCCAGACCCCCCACCCCGACGTTAAGGCGGCGGTTGATCGGGGCATCAAGACAATCGTCAATGCTGGCAAGGTCGCAGGTATGCTTGTCAACGATTCGACGGTGGATGACTACCAGGGCAAGGGCGTTCGGTAAGTCGGAATTCCGTGGGGCCCGTGGTTGGCCTCCGGCGCCAAGAATTTTTTGGATCGACTGCCTTAAGAGGCTGACTGAACACCCTGGTGTCAGTATCTGACCAACCTGCGCCCTCGTCGCAGATACAGAAATAACTATAACTATCATGATGCCTGATAAGGGCACGAGGGTAGAACAAAATTTCCCAGATCACTGAATCGGGGGATTTGTTATTTCATACAGACCGAATCAGTAATCTAGAGATGTATAATCCGACCTGGACTAACTCGTCATTACATTTCAAGGAGGCGTAGATGCCAGTTGATCGCACAAGAGAATCTTGGAAGCCCGGCATGTCCTGGGAAAAGGCGGTGGAAGACATCGAATACATCCGAGGGCTGGGGCGCGAGATGGGAGGCCCGGAGCGGGTCGAAAGACAACATCTCGGAGGCCGATACACAGTTCGCGAACGCATTGAGAAGATGGTTGACGCCGGGAGTTTCATAGAGTCCGGCCCTATGGTCGGGGCGGCTGAGTTTGATGAGAAGGGAAACCTCATCGAATTCTCCCCAGGCGGCTACGTGATGGGGCTTGGCGAAATCGACGGTCGGCCCGTTGCCATCGGCGGCGACGACTTCACAATCTCAGGCGGCAGCCCTCACAATGTTCATAAAGTGCCGGCGGACTTCGTTCAGCCCCTGGCCGTGCAGTACGGTATACCTTACGTTCAGCTAATCGAAGGCGTTGGCCACAGCTCGAAATCCGATGAGGCGTCGGGGCATATGGGTTTGCCTAACGGGGGCATGTGGTGGCGTAATATCGAGGTTCTCCGGCAGGTGCCGTGCGCGGCCGGGATTATGGGAGCCGTGGCCGGATGGCCCGCGGCCCACGCCCTCCTGTCTCACTTTACCGTGATGGTAAAAGGCCAGTCGCAAATTTTCCCATCCGGCCCTCCGGTGGTGCGGCGTGCCATTGGCGAGCAACTTGACAAAGAGGAACTGGGCGGGCACATGATGCACGTTCACGAGAGCGGTCAGGTGGACAACGAGGCCGAAGACGAAGAGGACGCTTTCAATCAGATCAAGAAATTCATCTCATTCCTGCCCAACACCACCAACGACGTCGCTCCCAGAGTGGAGACCGGAGACCCGCCTGACCGCAGGGCCGAGGGGCTTTTGAATATCATCCCTACCAACAGAAAGCGCAGCTATGACTCACGCAAGCTCATCGAGATGGTGGTGGACAATGGCGATTTCTTCGAGATGCGACGACACTGGGCAGGCGCGATAATCACCGGTTTTGCGCGTCTCGATGGCTACAGCGTCGGCATTATCGGCAGCGATCCGACCAAGATGGCCGGCGCCATGGACGGCGACGCCGCCGACAAATACGAGCATTTTGTTGACCTCTGCGACGCCTTCAATCTGCCTGTGGTAATATTCCTGGACATGCCCGGATTCATGCTTGGCTCCCACGCAGAACGTAAGGCCACAATGAGGCGGGGCGTTGGGGCGCTTATTGCCAGCGCAGAGGCGAAGGTGCCAAAGGTGGAGTTCAACGTCCGAAAGTCATATGGCGTTGCGGCAGACGCGCCCAATAGCCTGGGGCATCCCAACGGATTGAACCTCAGATTTGGCTGGCCCGCCGGAGAGTGGGGTGGCATCCCCATCGAGGGTGGTGTTGCCGCAGCCTACAGGCGTGAGATCGAAAACGCGCCAAACCCGGACGCCCATAGAGAGATGATTGAGAACAGATTGCTAAAGATGAGGTCTCCGTTCAGAGCCGCCCACAAGGGCGATGTCGTGGACCTGATCGACCCCAGAGACACTCGGCGCCTTGCCTGCACCTTCGTAAAACTTGCCCAACCGATGCTGGCAAAGCTCGCCCAGAGAGAAAAGCGCGTCGTGCGCCCTTAAGAGTTTCGTTTATTAATGCCGAATCCAACTAAAAATCGCGAGCGGCAGGCAGATGACCTGCCGCTCAGTGGCCTTGAAGTAGTCGAAGTCGCCCAGGGAGTCGCCGGCCCCTTTTGCGGGAGGTTGCTGGCCGCCCTAGGCGCAAACGTCATCAAGGTCGAACGGCCCCCTAAAGGAGACTGGTCGAGAAAGATCGCCCCCTTCCTTTCTGACGATAACCACCCAGAATCCAGCGCCCTTTACCTGTACAACAATACGGGCAAAAAGAGCGTGTTGATTGATTGGGAGACCGAATCCGGAATAGACACCCTCACCTCCCTGGTCTCCAAAGCCGATGTCCTCATTGAGGACTGGGACGTGAACTACCGCGAGAGCGCCGGACTATCCACCGAAAAATTCAATTCCGAGAACCCTGGACTTGTTGAAATCTGCGTTACCCCCTTTGGACTGTCTGGGCCGTATGCGAGGTGGAAGTCCACTCCCATCGTCCAACTGGCCCTGGGTGGCTATCTCTCCATCATGGGCTACCCATCGAAAGAGCCTCTTATGCTCCCCGGACACCAGCCGGATTATCTGGCTGGATTGAACGCCCACAACGCCGTTCAAATGGCCCTCTTTGAACGAGACATAGACGGCCTGGGGCAGTTCGTTGAAGTGACCATGCTGGAAACTCTGACCAACCTGCACCAGATCGCCTTGGAGATGGATGGCGCGGTCAGGGTGCGGAACGGACACAGACAATCATCGCTTTCAAGGCGAGGATTCCCGCCGGGCGTTTCAACGCTGCCAGCCGATGATGGGTATGTGACTTTCGGTGGGGGCAGCGTCGCAATTTGGGAACAGCTATGCCTGATGCTAGGTCGCCGAGACTTGAGCGAGAATTTAGATTTAGATAATCTTGATGAAATTGCCGAGTTGAGAGGCGAAGTGGATGAAATAATGACGGAGTGGATGAAAGGCAGAACCAGAGAGGAAGTTTTTCTGGACGCTTCTAGAAACTGGATGCTGCCGGTCGCGCCAATTATGGAACTCCACGAAGTGCTTGCAGATCCACAATTCAACCAAAGAGGGTTATTTCAGGATATTCACCATCCCGTCGCCGGGACGGCCAAGTACCCGACGCTTCCATTCGTCACATCAGACCCACTGCAAGAATTCAAACGAGCGCCCCTGCTAGGAGAACACACCGAAGAAATACTTGGCCGATGAACGGAAAAAAGAGCACAACCATCCGATCCAGCGGAGCGCTCAAAGGCGTTCGAGTAGTCGATCTTACCAGGGTCTGGGCGGGGCCTCTAGGCACAAGGATTCTCGGAGATTTCGGGGCCGAAGTCATAAAGGTCAGCGATCCCCGACTCCCTGCTGACAGAATGGGCGGTCTTTACGGGAAACTGAACCGCAACAAGTCTAGCCTGGGCCTGCGTCTGGATACGGAGGTCGGACGGCGAATCTTCCTAGAGCTTGTGACCATATCAGACGTTGTGATTGAGAATTTCCGTCCCAGGGTCATGCCCAATCTCAACCTCACCTACGACGAGATCATGAAAGCGAACCCCTCCATCGTCATGTGCGCTATGCCCGGCTACGGGGCCGAAGGGCCGTATGCGGAATTTCCGGCCTTCGGCTCAACAGCGGAAGCCGCGTCAGGTGTCGTGTCCATGCTCGGTTACACAACGGACAGGCCGATTCAAACCGGGATGTCCTACGCTGATCCGGTATCGGGACTGAACTCGGTCGGTGTCGTCTTGACGTATCTGAGAAGGAGCCGAGCGACCGGGAAGGGCCAGTACATAGACCTGGCGCTGGCAGACAGTCCGGTGTGCATGATCGGCGAGTATCTGGTCGCAAACTCTGCTATATCTTACCTGCCCACAGAGCGAGGAAACGAGCACCCTGACCACGCCCCCCACGGAGTCAACAGGGCTGATGGCGATGACAACTGGGTCGCGATTTCAGTGACAACCAATGACGAATGGCAGGCTCTATGCTCCGTTATCGGCGGTGACAGGTTGTCCGACTCCCGATTCTCAACCCAGGACGGCAGGAAGCGTTTCGAAGAGGACATCGATGCGGTGATCTCTGATTGGGCCAAGAGCCGAGACACAGTCAGTATCATGACCCAGTTGCAAGAGGCCGGAGTCCGGGCGGGTAGAGTTTCCAACAACCAGGAGTTGCTGAATGACCCACATCTGGCAGCCAACGACTTCTTCGCGGACATTGACGAGGGCGAGAATGGCCTGAAACGTTACGATGGGCAATCCATACGTGGAAACATTCTCGATAAGTCTGAATGGAAAGCGGGGCCGATATTGGGCCAGGATAGCAAGCATGTCCTGGTTAACCTGCTTGGATATTCAGAAGCAGATTGTGCCGCCCTGGCGATTGACGGCACGTCGGTCTTCAACGACGAGTCCTCCACACAGAGTTAGGCATTAATGCGAGATTGCCCAGATTCATGCCGAAAAGAAGACTGAGTATCTACCGGAACCATCTGATCGATTGGTGACACGGCCAAGGCTAAATTAACCCTATTAGCGCGAATCACCTCAGCATGAGGATAGGCTCGGTCCACCAACCACTTCAGCGCCTGGCAGGTAACCTGTGACTACAGCAAGGTACTGCTTGACTTCCGCTCCGAGGGGCTCCAGGGAATGTTCGCCGGGGGCATTGCCGCTGCCGCTATCCTCGGCGCTCGCCATGATTACTTGGCTCTGTCCGGCCATACCGGTTCGTTGTAGCCCAGAGGCACCGAGGTCCGAGACCAGTGGGGCGGCGTCTCGGATAATCGCACGACTGGCCCAAGATGGCCCAATTTGCCCATGGGCGTGTCACTTGTCATCGACCAGCGCTTCAACTCTTCTGGCGTGAACTGTTCTGGGATGTCATGAAGCTTGGTTTCCGGCGTTTGGCCGCGTTCGACGAGCCAACGTCCGATCTGTGCTAGAGAAACACGCACCAGCCAACTTCCACCCTCAGTTGTGCGCCGGGCGAGAGCCACCAGGGCGCCGAACGCCATCAGGTAGCCGGTCAGATAGTCGATCGCGGACACGGGGTAGAATTGTGGCCCCGGCGAATCGCCGATGAATAACTCTCCCTGTCGGTTGGTGATGCCGCTGACGGTCTGCACTACCGTGTCGAATCCGCGACGCGACGCCCACGGCCCTACGTGGCTGAATGCCGACAGGGACACGTACACGATCCCAGGCCGGATTTCCGCCAACGCCTCTGGTGAGAGTCCCCGCTTGGCGAGAGTCCCAGGTCGGTAGCCCTGCGAGAACACGTCGGCCTCTCGAACCAGACCGCGCATTATTTCGAGGTCATCCGGCTCACGCAGATCAAGGTGAGTCGATAGCTTGCCGTGGCCGGTGTCGTATTCCTGGTGGCCGATACTCGGCAGGTGGGCTCCGGTCACTTTCAAGACGTCGGCGCCGTGTTCAGCCAGCGTGCGAGCGCAGGTCGGGCCTGCCAGAACTCGCGTCAGGTCTAGGACGCGGATGCCCGACAACGGCCTGTCACCGTCAGGCAGCTTTTCAGAAGGGCTATCGCCAATCTTGACGATCTCCAGTAGAGGCAGTGATGCGACTGCTACGCCCTGTGGGTGCTGTGCCCACTCGTCCATCGTCCGGACCATGCCTCCCGCGCCGTTGGCAGCGATTATCGCTTCCTCAAGTTCTAGGGCGTCCCATTTGGCGACCGCCCGGGCCATGGCCTCGCGGTCTTCCTCCACGCCAAGCACACTCAGGGCGGCGGCGCGATGGTTTGGGAAATTGCAATGGAGATAGCTCCAGCGACCGTTCATTGCTGGATAGACGCCCATCATGGGATTGCGGTCAGACGAAACAGGCGCTCCGTCCATCTGCATGTAATGGCCACTGCGTAGCGACGCTGTTGCCTGCCGAGTGTCGACTGCTATTTCCTGACGACGCCCGGTTCGCAAATCCCACAAATCGGAGACCGCAAGGCCCACCGCTGATAACGCGGCAGCGCTGGTTTCGCCGATGAGAAATGGCGTCGGCAATATCGGGTCGGAATCGCCTGTTATTTCAACCTCGCTGGCGCGGTCTTCGGCCCAGCCTGCGATCGGCAAAAGCGTGCGTAGAGCGTCATTTGTCATGATCGAAATTTCTCCTGTTTTCTAGGGAATGAAAATGCTACCGGTACATGTTACATCTTTGTAACAATGATGAAACACGTAGGCAACACGCAGGGCATAGCCTTCTTTAGATTAGCTTCATGCGACGTACGGAATTGGCGATTGCCAAAAACAGGACATCGAATACGGTCACAGAGGTTGGAGCCTCGGACTTGATCCTCTCCCAAGAGAAGCTCGGCGTCGAGATTGTCGAAACTAATGGCCCTTCCGACGAGGACTTTCGTCTGGGGACGAGCCTCGTACTGGCCATCGGCCGCGTGGCGTCAGCGGCGTTCCACCAATCGTTTGAGAACGCTGGACCGCTGTACACAACTCCGGTTTTCGAGCAGTTGGACGAGGCGTCGAAGGTGCCTGCCGTGGACTACCAGAACGTCCAGCGGTTCAGGTCGGAGTTCCTGGAGAGGATGGCCGCTCATCTGAACGACTTTGACGCGCTGTTGATGCCAACCGCGCTGGTCACGGCGCCAAAAGTCGAGGAAAGCGACCAGTACCTGATAATCCTGTCTCGAAACTGCATCCCCTGGTCATCCATCGGCTTCCCGGTGATCTCGGTCCCTGCCGGCCTCACTTCGGAGAGGTTACCCGTCGGCGCTCAGTTCGTGGGCGCTCCATTCGACGATGGCGTGATCCTTGCGCCGTCGTCTGCGTTGGAATCGGTCACAGAAATGCCCACGCCCTGATCGGACGGAAGATGTCACCTTCAACACTACACCTCACCAATGTTGACTCCTCTCGGTTGATTTCGGGGAGCAACCCCGCACGGATGAAAGCCGACCTGATCGGGGCCAAGGCCTCCGTCATTTTGGCCGACGGCTTCACAGGGCGAGTCATAGCGTCTGGCAGCAAAGCGCTATATATCAGGGGCGAACAAGGTCAAATTGTCGCGCTAGCCCGCAGCGGTCAACCTGCCCAAACCAGATTTCTCTCGGCGAACCTGGAAACATCGAAAATCCCGACCAGATCAGCAGTGTGGAGCGACGGCAAAAAATTGAGCTTCAGTGACGGCACGATTGTCGAGTTTTCGGACGCTTCAGTTTGGCACGGTCGAGGCCCAGACAGCTACGATGTCATCCCATCAGACGATTTGGACGTCGCTTCAATTCTGCGAGGCGTTATGGATATCCATAGCGGCCAGAATCTGGGCCTGACTCTCAAGATGATTCATGGTCAGGATAAAGCAGAAGGGGCGCACGACAGCGTTCGGGCATATGAGAAGACGTTCCTTCGGGTCGCCAGCGACTGCGTAAGAACGCTGGCACAATCTTCCAATTATAGGACGCCCGGTCTGGATATCGAGGTTGGAAAACCACTGATAGGGCTGGGACCAGGGCTGACTCCTTCGGGTGACGATTTCCTGGGAGGCATGCTGTTTGCCCTGTGGCATCTGAACTCGGCTTATCCTTCCCAATTTAGACACGACACGGATTCGATTGGCAACCTGTTGGAATATGCTTCGTCGCAGACCAATCAGATAAGCTATGCGATTCTGACAGACTTCACGATAGGGCAGGGGCCGTTGCCGTTTCATGACCTGGTGGAAGCGATGCTAACCGGCAGGCCAATATGCAAAATTCTCGACTGCGTACGGCTTGTGGTCGCAATCGGTCACTCCTCTGGCTGGGACATGCTGGCTGGATTTATTTTGGGCATGACGATGATTCACGAGCACGCAATCGCTTAAGAGACCATATGGTCACTGACATAAGAGAAAAGATCGGCGCCGCCAATACCGAGGTGGTGAACAGGCTCGCAGCGTCGAACCCTGTTTTGGGTGACATGCTGCCAGCAGGAGGGGACGCCGAAATGATGGCGCTGTTGGACAAGCTCCTTTGATAAAGGCAGTTGCCTTGGGGGTAGCTTAAAGAACGCCATCCTGCGGGGCGTACCCGAGGACTTCTTTGGCGTATCGGTTGTCTCGGAACAGTTTCGCGTTATCCGAAGTGGCCCAGAAGATGTCGAACTTGAGGTCGGCTGGCGCCTCGATAATTTTGACCGTCAACTGCTGCAAATCCTGGTAGCTGTCCCAGTTGGCCTAAGACCGTCCCGGAAGGGCCCAGTCAACCGGGGTGCAGTTGCTGACCCTGAGATGGATGACTGACACGGGTGTGGTCAACGCACAGTACCTTCCAAGGTCTTCGTCAAAC
>DCAW01000032.1:0-29216 GCA_002313895.1 Dehalococcoidia bacterium UBA1123 | reverse complement strand
GTTTGGTAACGCCGTAGAGGGTGATTGGCTTCAGCTCAGAAAATTCGTCAACCATCTCCCAAGACTCTGGCAATTCGACCTCTTCTTTCGACACGAGGCTCTTCTCACGACCCCGTTCAACCCGGTAATGAGGAGTTTGAGTTTTTCAGGCATGCAATTTTCTCCAACGGCGCAGGCGATTGGTCATGACGATAACTGCGCCTCGTTCGGTTACACGTTCTTGGTGTCGAGGGTGGTGTTCTCGCCGCGCAGTGTCCGGTTGCGTATGTCGTACCGACCAGGATAGCGCACCGGCAGGTGGCCGGAGTCAATCATCTCCGCTAGAGGGTGGGTTCTCGTCTTGAGAGGCATCTCGACCTGGGCATGAGTCCGCGCCGACTCGTAGACGGCGTGGACCATCTCCAGTGCTTTGTACCCGTTGGTGGCGACCCCTCGGTATTCCTCGATTTCTCCTGTGATCCATCTGGCGAATTCGCGAGCCTGGGCGGCTCCGGCCTCGATCATCTCGAAATTGTCGAATCCGTATTTTGCGAAGTCGCCGTCTGGCTTGTGTTCCTGCCAGCCGTCTGACTTCGAGTTCATGATCTTCAGGTCATCCACGGAAAGTTCGATCATGCCGTCGCTGCCGTATATTCGCGCTCCAAACCCGTGTTCAGATGTCAGCCCTGAGAGGATCATCGCCTGGGCGCCGTTGTCGAAACCGAACACCGCGAACGCCTTGTCCTCGATGGGGATCGCCCGCGCCCACTGGTCCGTCTCGCGCTCCACGTTTCCCATGACCCACACGCATTCCGGGTCGCCGAGAAGGTAACGGTACATGTCGGCCAGATGGGACGAGTAGTTTGGCAGTCCGTCACGGGCCGCAGTGGTTATCAGCCTGGGTTCGCCGATCTCGCCATCCCCTATCATCTGCTTTGCGAGATTGTATGCGGGCAGGAATCTGCGCTGATGGCCGATTGCGAGCTTCACGCCGTTGCGTCGGCAGACAAGCATCATGTCGGCGGCGGACCCTGTGGTATCGGACATCGGCTTCTCGCAGAGGATAGCCTTGACGCCGGACGCAGCGGCGGCGATGGTCATAGGAGCATGGCCCATGTCCCAGACTCCCACCGACACGACGTCTAGCTCCGACTTTTCGAGCATCTCGCGGGCGTCAGTGAAATGCTCAGGCTTGTAGTCGTCATGTTCGGAGAATTGCTTATCGAAATCGTGCATTGCCTGTTCGCTCAGATCGGCGAGAGCGACGATTTCGTACCTCGCTGAGTTCAGATACCCAAGAACGTGGTTGCTGGATATTTCTCCACAGCCGATGACTCCGACTCGCAATTTGCCTTCCAAGGTTTTCTCCCCTATTTTTTTGGCCGGTTCCTCTGCTAACGCCTACTCGATTAAATGCGCTTTCAGCACGTCTTCGTCAAACTCGACTCCGAGGCCTGGGCCGGTTGGCGGAATGATGTAGCCGTTCTCAAACACAAGCGGTTCTTTGAAGATTGTCTTGTGGAGCGGCCCCTGGTTCGCCTCTTGGATGAGGAAGTTGGGTGAGCAGGTGTCGACCTGGATCGCGGCGGCGGCGGCAATCGGCCCGCAGTACATGTGGGGCGCGATCATAGCGTAGTGGGCCTCGGCGATGCTGGCGATCTTCTTCGCCTCGGTGATTCCGCCGCACTGTCCGACATCGAGTTGGATGATCTGGGCCGCTTGCTTTTCCAGCACCTGCGAGAACTCGTACTTAGTCACCAGTCGCTCGCCAGTGGCTATGGGAATGCTGGTATGGGCGGCGACGCGGGCCATCTCGTCGATATTCTCAGGCGGGACAGGCTCCTCGAACCAGTAGGGATGGTATGGCTCCAAATAGTCGGCGACTCGGATCGCGCTGAATGTCGTTAGCTGGCCGTGGGTTCCGATTCCCACCTCCAGCTTGTTGCCCACCGCGTTCCTGATGCTCTCGAAGATCTTCGCGGCCGCTTCGATCTCCCATATCGGAATATCTCTAGGTATCGGGTACATGGGCATGAACGGGTCGAGCTTGCAGGCAGAATTGCCCTCTTCCAGAAGCTGTATCGCGGCCTCTCCGGCAAGTTCAGGATTGGCTCGATAGTCCCCGCTGGGCATGTATGCGTAGGCGCGAAGTTTCTCGTGGTACATGCCGCCCAGAAGATTGTAGATCGGCTGGTTCGCTGCCTTCCCGACAATGTCCCATAGCGCCATGTCGATGGCAGAGATTACCGGTGTCGCATAGAGACTAGGGTGGCGGAAGTCGTGGCGAGAAGCATACATCCTATCCCATATGCGTTCGATTCTCGTTGGGTCCTCGCCGATCACATACTGGCCCACCAACTCCTCTATCAATTTGACCTGCGATTGCAGAGCGCCGAGGTCGTGGGAGTAAGAGCCTCCGGTTATCCGCTCGCCGAGGCCGCTAATCCCTTCGTCGGTGATTAGTTCCAGAAACAACAGCCATTTGCCACCAATGTACGGCTCCTCGTTCTCGACAACCATTGTCTTGAGTTCAACAACTTTCAATGCAATCTCCCTTCGGGTTCGATATTTTGGTTAACGGTATTTGAAAGATTATGCGGGAGGTTGCACCAGTTCTATTAGGACATCGTCTGGCCCTTCGACGTATGCCAGTTTGGCTCCGCCGACAACTTCTGTGAGCGGCAACACCACCCGGATGCCGGCGTTCCCCAACCTGTTCAATTCCTCCTCCAGGTCAGACACATCGAACCCGAAATGCTCCAGCCCCAGTCGGTTTAACTCGGCGCTTCCCCTCTCGTCTGAAGATCCTTCGGGTTGCGAGGAGATGTTGAGCCGAACCGGCCCTCCGACTTCCAAGCTCACGGTGATCGTGCCGGGCATGACCTCTCGATCTGACCGTATTGCGGCGTCGAAGTATTCGACGTACCAGGCTGCTGTCTTGCGCGGGTCGGCTGCTCGAATATGGACGTGGTTGATGGCGTACTTCATATTGGTGTGCCTTTCTGGGTGACGCGATTAATCGTTAAAGGAGTGTCTAAGCCTAACCGTCTGGGCGATCCCAATAATAAGCCTATCCAAGCCAAAGGCGCAAAGTATTCTCTGTCGTGTTGACAATTAAGAAGAGCGAAAATGGCTTGCCCTCAGTAGATCGCTTCATCAATTAACAGTTGCACGAACTCGTCGCCTGAGATGCCCAGCAACTCCTTGAATACTTCTTCGTTGTACTCGCCCAGGCGCGGCGCGCGTCGTAATGTTGGGGAGACTCCCTCCAGGTGAGCTGGCTGGGCGTGGGTCGCGAATGTTATGTCCTCGTCGTCTCGCGACAGCGGGACAAGGTGGTTGCCCGGCAGCCACGGGTCGCGGGTGGTCATGTCCTCAAGGTCCGACACGACTCCGGCCATGACGCCTTGATTCTGGAGTGTGCGCATCACATCCCAGGCATCACGCTGGCGAGTCCAGGACGAGATCAATTCGTCCAGCTCGTCCTCATGCTCGCGCCGTGCTTCGTCCGTCGCGAAACAAGCATCCCTTGCAAGTTCTGGGCGAGCCATCGCCTTGCACAACTGGCCCCATTCCTCGTCGTTCGATACAGCGATGGCGCACCAGCGGTCGTCTCCGGCACAGGGGTAGGCGCCGTGGGGGCAATAATCGCGCGAGCGGTTGCCCTGTCTGGGAGGAATAGCGCCGTTGGCCGTGTATTCCAGAATGTCGGTTCCGAGTAGATTGATTGTCGTCTCTGATTGAGAAAGGTCGATGAACTGTCCCTGCCCGGTGCGGTCGCGGTGATAGAGCGCCGCCATCATCGCAGAAACGCCGAAATAAGGAGCAGAAAAGTCGGAATATAGCGCGGCCATTCCCGTCGGTGGCCTGTCTGGGAAGCCCATGCTCATGCTCATGCCGCTGTAAGCGATCACGCCGTTGCCATAGGAACCGTAGTCTTTATATGGTCCACTTGACCCCATCACCGGCATATTTAGCATGATGATGTCGGGTTTGACGCGGCGAATCTCGTCGTATCCCAGCCCCCAACGGGCCATGCGTTCGGGAGTGAAGTTGTTGGTCACAAAGTCGGACTGTCGGACGATTTCTTTAACCAGTTCGATTGCTCTCGGATGATTCATATTGAGCGTGACCGAGCGTTTGCTGGTATTCACATCGTTGAAAACGGCGTTGGTGTCGATGGCGCCCGGCCCTGGAGGTTGAATGCCGATGGCCCTGATGTTGTCGAGCCGCGCCTGCGATTCGATCTTGATAACCTCCGCGCCAAAGTCGGCGAGGATTCTTGATGTCGCCGGTCCGGCAATCATCCAGCCGAAATCGGCGACGCGGATGCCGTCAAGCGGGAGCCCGCGGTTTGCAGTCGAAGGCGGGTTGGGAGATTTGCGAGGTTCGCGATCGGCCAATTGGCTGAAGACCTCCTGATTGTGTTCTCCCAGCTTTGGCGCGGCGCGGCGCGCTGAGATCGGAGTTGCGCTGAATCGGTAAGGCGGCGCCACATCGGTAATTAACTGTCCGAGGTGAGGGTGGTTGGTTGCTGAGAAGAAGAGGCGCTCTCGAAGATGGTCATCTTCGGTCAGGTCGCGGGCATCGTTTACCGGCATGACTAGCATCCGGCGTCGTTGGCCCTCGTGGAATATGTGGGCGCGGTCGTAGCGCGATGTCAGAGCAGTGATGGCGGCTGTGATGACGCTGGCGCGCTCGGAGCGATAACCTGCGTCGTTCCAATCATCGCCTGAGAATGGCTCGTCGAGACCTTCCTCCTCGAGCCAGCGCACGAAAGCGGCCCAGAGCGGAGGCGTTCCCAGTGGCACTGTAAAGCTGATCCATTTCCCGTCGAGGCACTGGTAGAGGCTACGACCGCCGGCCATCGTCTTGAGCCCTATGCGCTTGGGAATCTGCCCGTGCCAGGTGAAAATGTTGGCGTTGGCAGTTTGCAGCGTCGCCATCGACGCGGCTTCCTGCATCGAGACGTCGATGCGGAAACCTTTGTGGGTCGGGTCGCGGTCTCTGGCAACCAGAGCCGTCAAAGTTCCTGACACGGCGACGAGAGATGCCATATGGTACCCCTGTTCGGCCCCTGGTTGGTTGGGCGGGTCTTCGGGGAATCCGTTAATGTACATGAGACCACTGGTCGCAACGCCGATGAGGTCGTTTCCCCGATAGTTGCGCAGTGGGCCTTTTTGACCAAATGGCGTGATGGTGACGTAAAGCAGGCCGGGGTTGAGAGTTTTCAAGTCGTCGTAGCCGATGCCCAATTCGTCCATCTCGCCCGGCGCCGCTGTTTCGACGAGAATATCCGACGTTTCGACGAGACTAAGCAATCTCTCGCGGCCTTCGGGGCAGTGAATATCGAGCGTCACCCCTCGCTTGTTGGCGTTGAAGTGGAGATGGTAGAGGCTGCGCTCGATACCAACCTCGCCTTCGAGATACGGTTTGCGTAGGCGTGAGGCATCGCCCTCAGGTGGCTCGACTCGGATCACGTCTGCTCCGAGTTCGCCTAGCTGACGGCCAACGAACAATCCAGATTCGCCTGCGAGGTCGATTACTCGAAGTCCAGAAAGTTGAGGCTCGGAGTTCGGCGCCATTAGTGGTTTTTGAAGACGCTGGGAGCGTCAGGGTTGCTCTGGTTGCTGGTCATTGGTTGCTTGGTCTCTTCCAAGTTGAATATCCTTGGCGATTTGCGCCGCCGCTACTTTATCATAACCGTTTACAAATTCGGACGTTCCGTGATGCTGTCATCTGCAATTCCAGTGGCGACGATCATGCGACCGTTATTGTCTGGATGAATCGGCAACCTCATGGGATAATGCACCCTGATTAAACAGGAGCTCAAGCCCGAGGGGAGAATATGGCATTTCAGCCTAAGGACAATACTGAATGGGATATGCAGGCAGATGTGGTCGTGGTCGGCTTCGGCGCAGCAGGCGCGGCGACAGCGATCACGGCCCATGACCTGGGAGCCAGGGTTTTGATACTGGAAAAGGCGCCAAAAGGGCAGGAGGGCGGGAACACCCGCGTTGCGGCTCAGGGTTACCTTAACACTTCATCCCCAGAAAAAGCCGCCGCGTATCTCACTGCGCTGTGCGGGCCGTACACTGTGCCTGAATCTATGATCCGTGTGTGGGCCGATGAGATGGGCAAGAACAACGAATGGGTCGAAAACATAGGAGGCGATCCCCAGGAACATCAACATCCGCCCATAGGCGTCGAGTATCCTGAGCTACCAGGGTCGGACAGCGTCCACAAGTTTCATCACGGCGATACTCTGGGCTACTCCCACACCTGGATGATGTTTGACAGAGCGGTCAAAGATCGGGACATCCAGATTCTGTACGATACTCCCGGCGTTGAGCTTGTACAGGACGGCGTTTCGAAAGAGATTCTAGGCGTTCAGGCGGAACGAGATGGCATATCGATCAACGTTGAGGCGTCCAGGGCGGTCGTCCTGACCTGCGGAGGATTCGAGAACAACCAGGAGATGATCAGGAATTATCTGCCAGGGGTGCCCTATTGCTACACCTCCGGCACGCCCTACAACGAGGGGGATGGTATACGGATGGCGATGGCTGTGGGCGCCGATCTCTGGCACATGAACAACTACGCAGGCCCATCTATGGCGCTCAAAGCCCCCGAATTTAGGACGACGTTTTCGATGCTCCCGCTACACTTTGGCAGCGAACTGCCTGGCGGAATGATCGTCGTGGGCCCAGACGCGACGAGATTCACGGACGAAAAACTGAAGACGTCCCACGGCAAAGTAGAGCAAAATGGCCAATGGGACCCGTTGCGAACTCCGTGTCCGATGTTCATGATATTCGATCACGCGCTGTTCTCGGCTGGGCCGCTTTATGACAAAGAATCTCGCAGCGGTTGGAACCGTATCGTCGATCAATATGAATGGAGCGATGATAACGTCGTCGAGTTGGATAAGGGATGGATAACGAAGGCCGAAAATATTTTATCCCTGGCTCGCAGTCTGAACCTGGAATCGACCAACCTGATCGACACAGTCAGCAGATGGAATGGTATTTGTTTGTCGGGAGCAGACCTCGATCATGGGCGGAGCTTGATGATGTCTCCCATTGAAACCGGACCTTTCTTTGGCATCGAGCTATCCCCGTCGATGCTGAACACCCAGGGCGGACCCAGGCGCAATGAGAGGGGCCAGATCGTGCGGCCCGACAACAGCCCGATACCCAGACTGTACAGCTCCGGCGAACTTGGCTCAATCTATAGCTACCTCTACCAGGGCACGGGCAACATCGGTGAGTGCCTGGCATTCGGTCGAATCTCCGGGCGCAACGCCGCGGCGGAGTCACCTAGAGACTAGACTCGCAATCCGCCTGGACGGTCTTCGGTGGGGCGTGTTTTTGCCGCCAACCGGATATGTCGAGAGCGTCGTTCGTGCAATCTCTCAGATTCTTTGACTGAACCGATTGTGGGCGTTAAGGTTCGGGGCGTTGACAATTTTGGCAGTTTATAGTGATGGCATCCCATGCGCATGTTACTTAGGTCGGTCTTTGTTCTAGGGTCTGCGTTCGCCGCTACGGCGATTTTCGCAATCGTTCTACCAACGGGTTCGGTTATGGCAGACGGCGGGACGCCTACTCGGGACGCCTACTAAAGACCCGAACGCGAAGGCTAGCTCAGATCTAACCAAACTTTTCGATGAGTACCGGGCGCACATAGAGTCGCCAGAGTTCCGCAACCAGGGCGCCCGGTTCGAACCATCTAACCCGCTGGCGGTCCTGAAGTCGTGCCCGCCGCTGGAACAGACGCTGGCATTCAGCGTCCAGCCTTCAAACTTAGCGGCTGGCGACGCGTTCTCGCCGGTTATTCAGGTTGAAGCGCACAACGCCTCAGGCACGAGAATCACGACGGCGACAAACACGATCACGCTGGCAATCAAAGCCAACCCAGGCTCAGGCGTTGTGCTCGGCACGACCACTGCATCCGCCGTCAACGGCGTCGCCACATTCTCAGGACTTAAGATCGAAAAACCCGGCGCTGAGACACTCGGGTGGCCCTGACGCTCGACGCTCTGTCCACCACGAGCCCGCAATTCACTATCAGCGTCGGGACTTCTTCGAAGCTGGCCTTCACCGTTCAACCCTCCAACGGCGTCACCAATACTGCAATCGCGCCTGCTGTGGAGGTCGACGTGCAGGATTCTGTGGGCAACACTGTGACAACGGCCACGCCCACCGTGAACCTGATCATTGGAAATAACCCACAGGCGCGAATTTGGTGGGAACCGCGTCAAGGACCACAGCAAACAAGGGCGCTTCGTTCCCAGCCGTGTCACTCGACAGCCCTGGCTCAGGATTTACGCTGATCGCTTCAGCGCATGGGCTGACAGACACCTCCAGCGCACCATTCGACATCGTGGTGCCACCGACTCCGACACCAACGCCTGTTCCGTCGGTATCCAGTTGGACGTTGATCGCGTTGTTTATGGAACTAATCGGGTTGTTGTTGGCAAGAATGAGACGCAGGCGAGTGTTGCAATAAGCCTTCACGTTGGATATTTACCCACTTCCCGGCTTCTGCGTCTGTGGCATTCGTCGTCCTCGACTGCCCAGCCAACTGCGGCAGGGCGGAGGCGCTCGCAACGATTGATTTTCAGGCGCCGGAACTTCATATGGGGTAGAATAAACGCTCATCGGCCCTGTTACATTGTGGGAGGTTTTTCATGGAACGCCACGAAGATATCGCATTGATGGCTCACCTCATGCGGAGAGCGGGATTCGGAGCCGACCGCGATGAGCTTGAACGCCTCGTGGACCAGGGATATGAAGAGACGGTCGAGCAGTTGGTCAACCCTACTGATGACATCCCGCCAGCCGACGATCTCCTGCTTTACCGCTACATTCCAGCGACTGAGACAGGTGGCCCGAATCCGATGCCCGGCGCCGCCAACTGGCTGTACAACATGGTGAACACCCACCGCCACCTCGAAGAAAAAACGACCCTGTTCTGGCATCAGGTGTTCGCGACAGGCAACTCCAAGGTGGACAACGACAACCACCTGACCGCCCAGGTGCAGATGTTCAGAAAACACGGCATGGGCAACTATCGGGACCTGCTAATCCGTGTAGCTCAAAATCCCGCCATGATCTTCTGGCTGGACAACAACGAGAACCACAAGCGCGCTCCCAACGAGAATTGGGGTCGGGAGCTTCTGGAACTGTTCTCCCTTGGGGTCGGCAACTACACTGAAGAGGACGTCTTCGAGTGCGCTCGCGCGTTCACTGGCTGGACGATCAACGCCAAGATTCCTCGACAGCCGTACCACCGATTCTCCTGGAGCTACACATTCCGGCCAGAAGAGCACGATTTCGGACAGAAGACATTCCTCGGTCATACGGGCAATTTTGATGGCGAAGACATTATCGACATCATCCTCCAGCAGCCCGCATGCGCGAGGTTCGTCACCCGGCATCTGTACAACTTCTTCGTTGCGGATGAGGCCCAGGTTCCCGCATGGGACATCGAGCCTCCCAGGGACCCGGATGCGATTGACTACCTCTCGAAGATATTCGTTGATTCAGGATTCGAACTGAAGCCCGTGTTGAAGGCGATTTTCCTGTCCGACTTCTTCAAAGAGGCGATGTATCAAAAAGTCAAGAGCCCCGCCGAGGTTGTGGTCGGCACTCTCCGGCTCACTGGGGATATGAAAGGCCCGGACAAACGCCTAATGGAGATGGGCCAGCAGACGAATTACATGGGCCAGAGCCTTCACGACCCGCCCAGTGTCGAAGGCTGGCAGACTGGCAGAGACTGGATCAACAGCGGCTCGGTGGTCAAGCGCATCAACTTCGTGGCCGACCATGTCAGCAACCCTGATCTTCCCGGCGTCCAGAGCATCGTCCGACGGGTTGCCAAGAACGGCGCACAGATCACGCCCGATGCGTTGGTTGATCGGTGCGTCGAGCTTATCGGACCATTAGAGATTTCAGACGATACTCGCGGCGAGCTTCTCGCCCACGCCGAAGACGAAGGGCCGATCTCCTACGCCACCGACGTTGAGTATGCCGAGCTATCGCGGAGAGTCGGAGACATGCTCGCGCTGATCGCGGCCACGGTTGAGTATCAGTTCGGATAGGCGCTGGCTGACGCCCTCACCTGAGAGGAATATGCGATGACCTCAATAGAAACCCCACCGGTTGTGGTCGTGCTCCAGTTGACTGGAGGCAATGACTATTTCAACTCGGTGATCCCTTACACCGATTCCAACTACTACGACAACCGACGCTCGGCGTTGCAAATTGCCCAAGACGACGTTCTCAGGTTGGACGACAAACTGGGCCTTCACCCGACTATGGGCCCTCTCCAGGAGATATACCAGCAGGGGGACATGGCCATAATCCACGGTGTGGGTTACCAAAACTCGCCCAGGTCGCACTTTCGCTCGATGGACATCTGGCATACCTGTGAGCCTGACATTGTTGGCACTGAGGGTTGGGTTGGTCGCATAATAAGGGACCTTGACCCCAGGGGCGAAAACCCTGTCACCGGCGTCAATATCGGCCAGGCGCTTCCTCGCGCGCTGGTCGTTCCAGGCGTCTCTGTGGCCTCGGTCGCGGACCTCTCCACCTACGGCCTCCTCACTAATATCGAGGAAGAGGCTCGACGGACCAAGATTCTTGAACGCTTCAGCAATATGTACGGTCAGGCTATCGGGACCGGCGCCGTGAAAGAGTACCTCGGGCGAACTGGCCTGGACGCGATGAAGGGCGCCGATATTCTGAAGGAAGGGCTTAGCCGCTACTCCTCCAGCATTGAGTACGCCTCTGATGCGATTGCCAAAAGTTTGCGCGACGTCGCGATGATCCACACCGCCGACGTCGGCACGCGCGTTTTCTACACTCAGCACGGCAGCTTCGACACCCATGCGTCTCAGCCGGCCGTTTTCGACAAGCTGTGGACTGAAGTGTCCAACGCGATTTCCGACTTCTGGGCAGATCTGCGAGAACACGACGCCGATGACAACGTACTGATGTTCCTGTTCTCCGAATTCGGACGGCGCGTTCGTGACAACGGCTCCGGCACCGACCACGGAGCGGCAGGCGCATGCTTCGCCATCGGACCTTCGGTGGCAGGCGGGATGCACTCTGAGTATCCACAGACGCGATCAGAAGCCCTCGAGCAGGGAGACCTCGCTCCCAATCTGGACTTCCGAGGCGTTTACTCGACGATCTTGGAGGACTGGCTGGGCCTGGATGCCGTGCCAATAGTCAACGGTCACTTCGAGAAGCCGGGATTCGTCGCCGCGTGACCTCATTACGAGGCAGCAATTGGAGGGTCAACAATGGCAACCAGGACCGTCGCTGGTCGAACATGGCATTTCGATAAAATCATCGGCTTCTTGAGTGTCCGAGGCAGAGGGCTTTGGCATCCAACATCTGTTGCTTCCGCGCCCGATGGAACCATGTATGTGTTGAACAGTGGGGCGCGACCCGGATGCGCCATAACCGTGTTGAACATGGAGGAGGAGTTCCTGGGGGAGTTCGCCGAGGACGAGTTCTCATGGCCCGAAGGTCTTGCGCTGGACGGCGAAGGAAACCTCTATTGCTCCGATGGTCACGACCATTACGTCGCGGTCTACACGCCCGACGGAGAACGCATCGCTCAGTGGGGCGAAGAAGGGTCAAACGAAGGCCAACTGAACAGCCCTTCGGGTCTCGCTTTCGACAGCGACGAGAACCTCTTGGTGGTAGACAGCCTGAATGGCAGAGTTCAGAAATTCACGAAGGATGGCAATTTCATTTCGAGTTGGGGGTCGCCAGGGGATGGCGAAGGCGAATTCAATAGACCATGGGGCATAACGACAGATTCTGCTGGCGATGTGTATGTCACTGACTGGGGCAACGACCGAGTTCAGAAATTCTCCGCAGAGGGGGAATACTTGATGCGCTTCGGATCGCTGATCGACGACGGAGGCCAACTCAGTCACCCGGCGGATGTTGCTGTGGACAAAGATGGAGACGTTTACGTCGCCGACTGGGGAAACAACCGGGTTCAGATTTACTACCCCGACGGCGACATTATTACCAGCCTGAACGGCGACGCCCGGGGATTCTCGAAGTGGGCGCAGGAATTCTTGGATTCCAACGCAGACTATCGAGCGGCGTTCCAGAGGGTTGATCCGACGGATATGGTCGAGCTTGGCCTTTTTCAACGTCCCGGCGGAATCATTATCGACGATGCGGGCCACATCATCATTTCCGATGGAATCCGCTGCCGTCTTCAGGTGTACACTAAAGACGATGACTACCTCGTCCCTCAATTCAACCTGTAACAACCAGAGGGTCACGTCGGATCATGCCGACAATCATTAATAAGGAAACAGAAAAAGTATGCTAGAACGTTTCAAGCCAAAACCGGAAGACGCAACTCGAGTGTCAGTTGAATCGCTACGCGAGGTTGTCTCAGCCATCTTCGAGAAGATGGGAGTGTCTGGCGAAGACGCCAACGAAGCCGCCGACGTGCTGACCATGACCGACCTGCGAGGCGTCGAGACTCACGGCGTCTCCAACATGCTCCGAGCTTACGTCGACCAGTACAACAGCGGACAGGTCAACCCCAGGCCCAACTGGCAAATCGAACGCGAGACCCCTGGCACAGCGGTCATCAACGCAGACCGAGGGCTGGGCATCATTCTAGGACGTCGCGCGATGGACATTGCCATCGAGAAGGCCAAAACTGTAGGCGTGGGTATCGTCACCATGAACAACGGCGGCCATCTGGGAGCGGTCGGGCACTTTTCGATGCACGCGGCGAAAAATGACATGGTGGGCATGTGCGCCACAGCTGCCGGCACAGGCGTGCTGCCGACTTTCGCAGCCGAGCCGAGATTCGGAACCAACCCAATCTCGATAGCCGCCCCTGGGAACGTCGAGCCTCCGCTGCTTTTCGATGCCGCAACGTCGCAAATCGCGGGCAACAAGTTCTCTCTGGCGAAAAGGGTAGGCTCTGACCTGTTGCCAGGCTGGATAGCCGACGGCGAAGGAACGCCCATCATGGAGGAGACACCGGTGCCCGAAGAAGGATGGTACGGCAACCTTCTGCCCCTGGGAGGAACACGAGAGAACGGCTCGCACAAGGGCTACGGCTTCATGCTGATGGTCGAGGTGCTGGGCGCATTCCTGTCTGGCTCCGTCCCCGGTATGTTCGACACCGAATATTTCGAGAGCGGGTACAAGCACTACTTTGCGGCTTATAACATCGAGGCGTTCACCGATGTTGACGAGTTCAAAGCCAAAATGGATAGAATGCTCCAGATGCTGCGGGAAACCAAGCCGGCAGTCGGTCAGGAAAGAGTGCTATATCCCGGTCTCGCCGAGTCCGAAGATGAGAAGGATAGACGGGCCAACGGCGTTCCTCTGCACAAAGAGGTCATGGAGTGGTTCGACAGCATGGTGGGTGAGCTGGGCGTTCCTGCTTTGAAGACTATGTGACTTTCCAGACTGACCTGCAGACTTTCGTCACCTGACCGCAACGTCATGCTGAGCCGGGACGAAGCATCTGGTCGTTCGTGCTGCGAGCGTTGACTCAAAGGCGACCGGACTCGTCGAGCGTCATCTCAAAGTGGCAATGTGGGCTGTTCAATCGGCCCACTCCCTCCCAGGCATAACTGCTGTTGCCGTTGCGGCACGCTCACCATTCTTTACTGTCAATTCGTGGGAGCACATTGCCTACTCGACGAATTGAACCCCCTTGCGTCCAACGTTCGGTCGTGTTTGCTCTCGCCCTCGGGCTCTTGATCCTCAAAACGCAGGGCCGGTGTCGCGTGGAGACCAAGTGATATTGCTCCGAGCAAAGTCGTTGGGACTCCTGACGATACCCTTACACCGTCAAGCGTAGGCGCCTCCTCCATATGCTTCACGCGGTATGCGCACGCATGCGTGTGGATACCAGCAACTATGTGCATCACCACTGCGTGTGTAAACATGGCATTATACTGTCTGGAGTCGGGTGGGATTGCGACAGTGTAGGCCTTACACAATGGTCGAGTCAGATTCGATTCTTGCGATTAGAGCGTGACAAGGGTCATATATCAGCGAGCAAAAGACGAATTTCCGCACCATGAGAGGCGCACGCTGATACTTCTGGTTCTCCCATTAGGACAGAGACGTCACCGTACCGAGCGGAGACCGTCGACCTTTCGGCGTCACCCTCCAAAATGCTCTCATACTTGGCTGCTCCCAGAACCCCATTCATAGATTCGCTCCTACTTTCTTTCTGATGAGAGGGCTTTAGGGCATTGACGGAAGTCGTCACGCGCCCTTAGAAGCCTCTGGATTCAGGCAAGAGGGCATTTGCGTTCCTGACAATGCGCCGATGACATTTTGCGCGGTGAGCATGCCCATTTTCTTTATCGTGGATGAACTCGCGCTCGCGATATGTGGCGAAATCACGATGTTTGGCAGAGTTAATAGCGGATCGTCAATAGGGATTGGCTCAGGGTCGGTCACGTCCAGCGCTGCACCCTTGATCGTTCCGGCTTTCAAAGCCAAATACAGAGCGCCTGCGTCGATAGTTGGGCCTCTTGTTGTGTTGATAAGGAACGCGTGAGGTTGCATCAGGTCGAGTTCGCGTGCGCCTATGATATGTTCAGTTTCCGCAGTCAGGGGGACGTGCAATGAGACGAAGTCAGATTCGCTTAGCACGGAGTCCAAGTCTGGCTTCCATTCGACGCCCAGTTGATCCTCCACTTCCGGTCTTCGGGTTCGGGAAAAGTAGAGAACTTTCATATCGAACGCCCTGGCTCGACGCGCGACGGCAGTTCCGATAAGTCCCATGCCTACAATGCCTAACGTGGTTCCGTGAACATCTGTGCCCAGGTAAGGAATCTGATCAAACATCTTCCATTCGCCGGCATGTATCTGTCTGTCGCCATAGGTAATGTTTCTCGCAACAGATAGCATCAGCCCAAAGGTGAAGTCGGCGCACGACTCGTGAAGCACGCCGGGGGTGTTTGACACCAACACCCCATGCTTAGTTGCTTCGTCAATGTCTATGTTGTCCATTCCGACAGCCCGGTTAGCTACAATTTTGAGTCTCGGAGCTTTATCCAGCAACTCTTTATCGACGAGGTCTGTTATCTCCGTGATGATGGCGTCGTTTTCTTGCGCTTTTTGAAGCATCACTTCTCTTGGAGGAGCCGAGCGCTCTTCCCATACTGCGACATCAAAGAACTGCTTCAAGTGTGCGATAGCGTCTGGGATGATGTGTTCGCGCGTCACGAACACCTTTTTGTCTGAGATTTCCGACATGGTACTTGCCTATGTAGATTGTTGGACAGGGCAAAATGAATAGTGGCTATTTAGAGTCGGCTTCAACGAACTTCATTGATATAGAGTTTATGCAATGACGGGCGTTTGTTTCTGTAAGATGCTCTCCCATGAATACGTGACCCAGATGACCGTTGCAGTTGGCGCACGAAACCTCGATCCGCATACCGTCCGGGTCGGGTTCACTGATCACCGTTCCCGGTATCTCTTTGTCGAAGGCGGGCCAGCCGCAGTGGGCGTCGAACTTGTCCACGGATCGGTAGAGTTCAGCATCGCACTTCCTGCAAATATATGTGCCAGACTCATAAAAGTTGTCATACTCGCCTGTGAACGGGTATTCGGTGCCCTTCATCTCGATTACTTGACGCTCTTGTGGGGTTAGTTCGTTGTATTTTGATTTGACCATGTATGGGGCTTCCTTTCGGTCTGGCCTGAAAATTAGCAGGCAGGTGTGTCCGGTTTATTTTCAAATGGAGAAATTGTGCGCGTGCTCGATATTATACTCGCTTTGTGATGTGATTTTAGACGGCAAATGTTTTCTGCTGGAGACCTGCGCCTCAGACTCGCCGTGTGGTCGCCTAATAGATTAAGCTAGGGGTCGTCAACATATACGCTGGATAAGGAGAGAACATGCCAGACCTGCGATTCGGCGCTTTTCTAGCGCCACACCATCCAATCGGCGAGAATCCATTGTTGCAAATTCAGAGCGACTTGGAGTTCGTGCAGCACATCGAACATCTGGGATATGATGAGTTTTGGTGCGGAGAGCATCACTCCACCGGGTGGGAGGTTATCGCGTCGCCTGAGCTTTTCCTGGCTGCGGCTGCCGAGCGCACGAACCGTATCATGCTTGGCACAGGCGTGGTTTCATTGCCCTATCACCACCCATACATGGTCGCTCAGAGGATGGTGCAACTTGATTATCAGTCTCGTGGACGTGTGATCTTTGGTTCCGGCCCTGGCGCTCTGCCATCTGACGCTCACACTCTCGGTGTCGATCCGATGCTCCTGCGCGACAGACAGGACGAGGCAATGGGCGTCATTCGTCGCCTGTTCGAGGGTGGAGAGCGGTTCAGTTATGAATGCGAGTGGTTCACACTGCGAGACGCCAAATTGCAGCTAACACCGCTCCAGAAGAACATGGAGTTTGCCGTGGCTTCGATTGTCAGTCCTTCAGGGATGACCCTCGCGGGCAAGCATGAAGCGGGCGTGCTATCGGTGGGGTCGCTGTCGGCGGATGGGATCAGAGCATTGCCGACGCAGTGGAGTTTCGCCGAGGAGTCGGCGGCGAAGCACGGCAACACGGTTGACCGCAAAAACTGGCGGATCGTGCTCAACTTTCACATCGCCGAAACAAGGGACAAAGCTCGCGAGCAGGCGCGGGACGGCCTGATGCGCCACAACAACGAATACTCCATTGGCACACTTGCCGGCGGCGAAGGCGTGATCTACAAGACTCCAGACGCAGCCGTGGACGGCGTGGCATTCTCAGACGAGAGCACTGCGGTTATCGGCACTCCGGATGATCTGGTCGCCAGGATACACCAGATGATGGAGCTTACCGGCGGTTTCGGCTGTGTCATCGGATTCGTCCACGACTGGGCGAACCGCGAGGACACGCTGCGAAGCTGGGACATGGTCGCCCGTTACGTGATTCCCGAAGTTAATGGCCTTCTGGACGACTACCGCGAGTCGAACAAGTTCGTCATTGAAAATCGCAGCACATGGCTTCGCGCCGGCGAGGCTGTCGCCACCAAAATTCGTGAGAATGAGCGAGCCTTGGCCGCGGCGCAACTGGACGAAGCAGAGGGCAGGCCGGTGCTGAGGGGCGGGCGCAGTATCACGCCGGGAGTATCAAACACTGAATAATAAGGCTGCGGTAGGTCATCGAAATTAATACGGGGCGCTCAAAGAGAAGCTTTGGGACGCCCCGTATCGTTTTGCTTATGTCTAGAATGTGGCTATCGGGTTCACAGGTGATCCGGTCCCGCCGTTGACCACCAGCGGCGCGATGGTTAGCAGGAACTCGTAACGACCGGTCTCGGCGCACACTTCTGCCAGCCGCTCGAAGTTCGCGTTGTCCAACAGCGGCATCCCCATGTGCGGAATCACAACCTCGTGGATCACGATTCGCGCCGGATATTCGTAATGTTGATGCCCAGATTCCTGAAGGTCCCAGCCCAGCATTGAGGCATTGGTGTCGTAGAGGTACTCGATTATCGAAGGGGCGTTTCCAGGCGTGTTAGGCGGGAAGGAGAACTCGAAGTCTGGGTTGGCGGCCCAGAACTTGTCGGAACCGGAGCGGACCAGCACAATGTCTCCATCTCGTGGTTCGATGCCTACAGACTTCGCCCAGTCCTCGAGGTCCCAACCCTCCACGGGATTATCTGTTTCCAGATAATCCTGGCCCCGCATCCGAGGAATGTCGTAGAGAACGCCGCGAGTCACGATCCCGTCGCGCCAGTTATCGACCGAGTTGGTGAGCGCGCCAGTTTCGGTCACCAGGGCGGGGTCTCTGTCGTTGTAGAGCCGACCTCCTTCGTTCGCGTCTCCAGTGAAGATATGGCACAAGGCGTCGATGTGGGTGTTCACAAACCCGTGATACGACACGCCCACGTAATCTCCAGACGCTGACGGGCCGACCGACATTATGTGATCGGCGGGCCGCCCATTGCGCCGCTCGTCCGGGACGACAGCCGAAGTGGCAAGAGGGTTGGAGCATGAGACTGTCCGGCCGTCCTGGACCAAACCCGCGGCATGCTTTATCCCTTCCGGGTCTATGTGATTGAGGGTGCCGAACTGGTCATCATCGCCCCACCGTCCCCAGTTGTTGAACCGGACTTTATAGTCGGCATACTCTTCAAGTGTCGTTGGTTTGCGGTCGCTTAACCCCATATTTCATACCCTCGTTTTTTTGATTTCATGGCTGATGATTGAGCTTCTAGCGTGGGGATCGGTGTATGCGACAGCGGCGTCCCAGTGGGAGATACAAACGTCAGCGTGTTGATCGCCATGATAATACGATATGGATGCAATAGAAACCCGCGACCGCCAGATCGAGCGAGAGTGGTCCCGATCTATTCGCTTAGACTCCTGAGTTCGATTGACCTTCGCTACCGCGATTGATAAACTCGCACGATCAATTTAGGAGCCAAAACCCCATGCGCCGGCCAAATGTAATTTTGTTTCGGGCCGGAACCTCTTCGATCGATGACCAGCCTGCTGATGATTGAATCGTTTGATACCTACCGTCTATCAACTTGACTAGGACATCGATACATACCAATATTCTTGTATCCGTCAACATAATGAAATCAAATCCAACCCGTGTTTGAATCTGACAGTATCTTATGGAGGACCGATGACTAGTTATGGCATCACGTTGCTTTCCGGTGGCCTTGATTCGACTACAGTCACCGCCTATGCAAAGGACCGCGTTGATCATCTGACAGCTATCACGTTTTACTATGGGCAGACACATAGCAAAGAGGTAGATTGCGCCCAAAACATTGCGGAGTTAATGGGGATCGAGCATAAGTTATTGGACATCTCTTTTCTTGGAGAAGTGGCATGGTATTCAGCGCTAACTAATCCTGAGAAATTCCCCATCCCTGTGGATAGGCAAGACGGCGAAATAGGCTTTAGCATCCCGATTACGTATGTCCCGTTGCGCAACACGATATTTCTGTCGCTGTCCGCCGCTTATCTTGAGAGCGACATCCTTCACGCGATAGAAGTCGAAGGGATGAACCCTAAGGAGGTAGAAGCGCATATTTTTCTTGCGCCCAACGCGATAGATTATAGTGGCTATCCAGACTGTCGCCCGGAGTATTATGAGAAGATGCGCGAATCCTTAGAACTCGGCAGCAAACTGTGGACGCAGTACAAAGTGCACATTAATGTCGAGACTCCGATCATTGAGCTTTCCAAAGCAGAGATTGCCGAACTAGGCAAACGAATTCAGGCCCCAATTGAACATACATGGAGTTGTTACAAAGGCGGAAACGAACCATGCGGAGGGTGTGACAGCTGCATTCTCAGGGCGAAAGGTTACGAGGAGGCAGGATTCCCTGACCCTCTTCTCGTCAAATTAGGTAAAGCGTAGTAATGCTTAGGATCAGCCTGCAACCTTCGGGAGAGTTGGGGCCATTCTATTCTTTGCAGGGCGAAGGCGTTACTATTGGCGTCCCGACGGTTTTTCTGCGGCTTGCGGCTTGTAATTTGACGTGTAGTTGGTGCGATACGAAATATACATGTCAAGGGGAACGAGTGGTTCGCTGAACTCTATCTAGGCGCTCTCTCACTCTCCTAAGTTCACGACGATGTTGTCAGGAGAGCGGGTGAGCACCGCTTCGGCTGGCTCGTCTGTGACATTGCCCTCTATGTGAGGAAGGTGAGGCGGGACGAATAGATAATCGCCCGGTCCCGCGTCCACATATTCTTTGAAATCGTCGCCGAAGTAAACGCGGATATGGCCGCTCAGAACGTAAGCCGCGGTCTCCGCTTCGCCGTGGTGGTGCGGTGGCCCCAATTCGTTGGGCAGGCAGGTTACATGACCCATCCAGATACGCTTGGCCCCCGCAGTGTCGCTGTCGATTCCTGGACGGCGCTCCATCCCTCTTGTCTGGGGCGTCGTGCTCATTGGTTTCGTTCCGTGCAAGGCTACCACTTTTGGCGTTTCAGTCGAAGCGGTCATCTTCTTGTGACTCCTTTATTTTCTGGTCGACGGCATCAAACCATTCCATTATTTAACAGTCAAGCTCAGCCTGGGACCCAAATCACGGACGAGATTTCGCTAAACTCTCGCCAAAGTTTTGTCCACGATTCGCCTCCGTCGTCGCTGCGGTACAGGTAACCGTACCGGCTACCGGCAAACACCACCGAGGGGTCGAAGGGCTGAGTGTTGACGACCCACATCGCCGTGTTTGGCTCCACCGGCAGTGACAGGTTGTCCCAGGTCTTTCCCGTGTCCTTCGACCGCATTATCGTGCCTGTGCGGCCGGGAGTCGTGTCTCCAATTGTCAGAAAAATCACATTGGCGTTGTCCGGCTGGACGCTGATTCCGCGAGGGTAGGTCATGGGGAAGACGTCATTGATGCCCAGTCGATCCCACGTTGCCCCGTCGTCTGCGCTGGTGTAGACATCGTTATTGACGACTACGATCACGGTCTTTGGCGGGCCTGCGGCCACAGCCACATTGTGGACGTCGGGGTTGGGAATGGCGCCATTGATGGACGTCCAGGTGTCCCCTCCGTCGACGCTATGCCGGACGCCGTCCACTTCGAGTCCCACCCAGATGCTCTGTCGGTTCTCAGGGTCGATGGCGATTCCCGTGACTCGCGGGACGCCCACGGCGGGACACTCCTCGACAACTTCGACGGGCCTTTGGTCCCAGGTTGTTCCGCCGTCTTTGGACCGGAATATGGTCGCAGGGTCAGGCGTGCCCGTGCCTGCGAACATGATGTTCGGGTCCACAGGATCGATGGCGAGGGCCCATACGCAGTAGTCGCTGAGCGGAGAGTCCACCGATTGCCACGTCTCTCCGGCGTCGTCGCTCCTGAGAAGTCCCCTGTCGGCGCCCGCGAATATCGTATTCGGCTGACTGCGGTGGTTCGTCAGGACTCGCACAAGGGCGTCGGAGTATATCCCCTGGCCGATCCCCACACGTCGCCAAGTCTCTCCTGAATCCACGCTACGCATCACGCCCTGGCCTACGGTTCCCACCATTACGATCATGTCGTTAGCCATAGCAGCCCCCTTGCCCTGTGATTCAAACTTCGAGTGTCAGGAAAAATACTAACTATTGCAGATCAAATTAGAATTGTGGCTGCATCGGCAAGCGGCTCTGAGGTCAGGTCGCCAGTTGACGAACTCCCGCGTTGAGGACGAAGCCCTCGTAATCGTTGTCGGCGACCTCATTGCATTTTTCCCGGTAGGTTCCAAGTCCGCCAACATAAGGCATGAACACCCGGGGCTTTCCAGGTATGTTCGCCCCCAGATACCAGGAATCTGCGAGCATGAACATTGTCGATTCGGCGATCTTGTTCACGTGCGACACCCATGCGCTCTCTGCGTCAGCATCTGCCTCTGCAACTTCGATGTCGTGCGTTCGCATGTGCTCAATGAAATCTGTGATCCAGTCCTGATGCTGCTCGATAGCCACCGTCATGTTGGCGAGGACTGAGGGGCTTCCTGGACCGGTTATCATGAACATATTCGGGAAACCGGCGACTTGAAGGCCCAGGTAGGTTTTCGGTCCTTCCGCCCACTTGTCTTTCAGGGACAGATTGTCCCTTCCGCGAATATCCATCTTGAAGAAACTACCTGTCATCGCGTCGAATCCGGTGGCAAAGACGATCATGTCGAACTCGAAATCTTCGTCTTCGGTCCGAATCCCGTCAGGAGTGATCTCCTGAATCGGTGAGTGGCGGATGTCGACCAGTTCGACGTTCTCACGGTTGTAAGTCTCGAAGTAGTTAGTGTCGATGAGCGCGCGCTTGGACCCCAACGGGTGGTCGGTGGGCAGAAGTTTTTCGACGGTTTCCGGGTCCTTTACGATTTCGCGAATCTTGGCCCTGATGAATTCTGCGGCAGTATCGTTTGCTCGTCGATCGACCCCGATATCCTTGAACGACCCCCAGAGGAACCCGTGCCCACCCTTTGCCCAACCTGCTTCATATGCTTCCTGGCGTTCTTCAGCTGTTGCTTCCAGGGCCAGTCGTTCACTGAACTCCACTGGAAAGCCCGCTTTTGACCATCTCGCCTTTTCCAAAATCTCCTCATAGTTGGGTTTGACTTGCTCATCAAGGAATTTACGATCCACAGTCTCGTGGCGGGCAGGAATTGTGTACTGCGGAGTCCGTTGGAACACCGTCAGGCTCTCGGCTTGCTTGGCAATCACTGGAATCGATTGAATGCCGCTTGATCCCGTGCCGATTACCGCGACCCGTTTGCCTGTGAAATCTACCTCATTGTGCGGCCAGGCGCCCGTATGGTAGCTTTCTCCCTCGAACGTCTCCAGTCCCTTTATGTCTGGGATATTACCTGCCGAGATGCACCCGATGCCGGTAATCAGGTACTGAGCTGTGACTCGATCGCCCTGATCTGTTTCGACTTCCCATCGGTTGGTGTCTTCGATGAATCTTGCTGTGGTGACCCTGGTGTTGAACTTGATGTTGCGGCGGAGGTCGAAACGATCAGCGATGTGGTTGATGTAGGATAGTATCTCTGGCTGTTCCGGGTACTTTCCGCTCCAATTCCATTCTTGCAGCAGTTCAGGCGAGAACGTGAGGCAGTATATGTAACTCTCGGAGTCACATCGCGCGCCTGGGTAACGGTTCCAGTACCAGGTGCCGCCGACTCCGTCGCCAGTCTCGAACACCTGGGCGGACATGCCGAGTTGCTCACGCAGTCGCCAGAGCATTCCCAGACCCGCAAAGCCCGCTCCGATGATTACGGCGTCGACGTCCTGAACATTTCCTGGCTCAGTTTTTTTGTCCACCTTGTGAAACTCCTAATCAGTTGTTGGCGTCCATTGGACGCGTAGTCAATACTACCTCGTCAGTTGAGCTTTGCGCGCTTTGGCGATGCACGCTTTGACTGCCTTCACGACCTGTTGGAAACCTAGTTCGCTGCCGGGAAGCATCAGCAAACTGAAAAACCCGTGCATTTGTCCAGCATACCTCTTGAGATCGGTTGGCACATTGGCTTCCGTCAGGCGTTCGGCGTATGCTTCTCCTTCGTCACGTAGAACATCAAATTCTGCCGTAAGTATAACAGCGGGTGGAAGCCCTGAGAGATCGTCTGCGTGTAATGGAGAGGCGTCTGGCTCTTTTCGTCGAGATGATTCGGGAACGTAATGGTCCCAGAACCAAATCATCCCTTCCCGGGTCAACATCAACTTGTTTTCGGGACTGGCATATGAAGGACGGGAAAAATCAGAATCCGTGACTGGATATATGAGCGCCTGAAGCGCAATTGCTGGCCCCCCGCGATCACGCGCGCGTATCGCCATCACTGCCGCGAGGTTCCCGCCGGCGCTGTCACCAGCAACTATCAACGGCGCCTCAGCGTCTGCAATTTCGGCCAGGTTCTCTCCAACCCATTCTAGCGCGGCGTATGAGTCGTCCACCGCTGTTGGATACGGATGTTCAGGCGCGAGGCGGTAGTCTACCAGTACGACCGCGCAAGCAGTCCTTTCTGCGAGTTTGCGCGCGATTGTGTCAGATTCGTCAATAGAGCCGATAACCCATCCCCCTCCGTGATAATAGACTACGACACCGCGGGGGTTCTCGATGGGAATGAGGACTCGAAGCCTGACTTCGCCGTCCGTACGGTCAACAGTGACCTCTGTCACGCGGTCCATTTCTGGCGCAGGCCCGGCAAGTTCCGCCATCGCAGACCCGAACGCCCGTGCTTCATCGGGAGCCATTAGATGCAGAGGCTTCCCATCGCCTTCGGCCATTTGTTCAAGAAACTTTACGGTTGCCGAGTCAAGACCCATATGGCCCCTCCGAAGTCTGACGATTGTGCCGCAGTTGAGATGGCTACGCTTTGTTTCTGATGAAATCAGATATGCGTTCGCCGATCATCATAGTGGTGACGTTCGTGTTGGCGCGGATGCAGTCGGGCATGACAGAGGCGTCGACCACCCGCAGGCCCTCGATTCCGTGCACGCGGCCATGCTGGTCAACGACGGCCATATCGTCTGAAGCTTGCCCCATTTTGCACGTTCCGGAGATGTGTTGCCCGGTTGTGGCCTCACGCCTGAGCCAGTCGTCGAGGGCATCGTCCGACGCCATGTCTGACTCCAAAGGTTCAATAAGCTCCTCGACAAGCGCCGCGTAGTCGGGGTGCTTTCCAAGCTCCACGGCTATGTGGACACCTTCGCGTAGACGCTTGCGGTCGAACTCCTCTTGTAGATAATTGTAGTCAAGGAACGGCTGTTGATTGGGGTCGGTAGATTGCAGCTTCATCTCACCTGAGCCAGCGGCGAGATACAACGCCACGGTCATACGGATACCCAGCGCGTCCATGCGGCCGCCGCCACGATTAACCCGTTCGGTGGCGTATGAACTCATGATGATAATCATGTCGTTTCGCAGGTCAGACCCCTCAGCTGTGTAGCGCAAGCAGGCTTGGGTTCGTGGGGCGAACCCGTCTAGCTCGACGTCAGGTTTTGTTTTCCATGTGACGAACACAATGGGGTGATCGCGCAAATTCTGGCCTACGCCAGCGAGGTCGTGTACGACTGGGACGCCCATTTCTTTCAAGTGGGCGGCTGGGCCAACGCCCGACAGCATCAGTATGTGAGGGGAGCCGATTGCGCCTGAGCTAAGAATTATCTCGTCGCCATAGACAGTGAACTTTTCGCCGCCGCTTTCGACCTCGACCCCAACAGCGCGCTTGCCCTCGAAGATGACGCGATGGGTTGTGCAGTTGGCCCGTATAGTCAGGTTGAGGCGATGCCTCGACAGGCCCAGATAGCCTATCGCCGTGCTCCAACGGATGCCGTTTGGGTTGTTGAACGGGACGGGACTGACGCCGGTGGAGTCGGGGTTGTTCAGGTCCGGGCTTACGATGTATCCGGCGGCTTCACAGGCGCTGCTGAAGGCTGACTGGGCGGGAAGCCAATCGTCTTCCTTGAACCGTCTGGCGATGATGGGGCCGTCAGTGCCATGAAAATCATCGGAGAAGTCGGTGTCTGTCTCCAGCTTGCGGAAGTAGGGCATCAGCTTCTCGAAATTCCATTCGTCGTTGCCCATAGACGCCCAGGAGTCATAATCCTCTGGCACGCCGCGCAGGAACATCTGTCCATTTATTGCGCTTGAGCCGCCGGTGACCTTGCCTCGCGGCACCATCATAGGCTCGGCTGTGTCTGTGGCCTTGCCGATGAACTGCCAATTGTGGTCGCTCACCATAACGTCAGTCGTGGTCGCGTATCCGAACCTGACTTCGTCCGGGAGGTCTTCGATTTCGGCGTAGTCTGGGCCTGCCTCCAACAGCAGCACCGACCTGTCGGGGTCTTCGCTAAGCCGCGTCGCCACAATTGACCCAGCCGATCCTGCGCCGACAACTATGGTGTCGTACTTCATTGCTACGCCTCCTCACATGGCTGTCATTGTCATCCCAATCAGGTTCATTTTCATGTCCTGGTGCGATGATACCTTCGGCAGAGGCGCGGGTCAATCTGGCGGTTTCTCCGTAGGCATTTCCTCGGACTCCCAATCCTCTGCTGGAACGCATTTCTGATTTCTGTTCGTCCATCACCGATAGGTGTTGGCTGTCAGAGAAAGCGCCACTGAGAATATTGGAGACAAATGGAAGTAGCAGGAACTGCTGACACATGGATAAACTATCCTCTGTAACTGACCTAAGTGTCCAACTCGCTGTTTGCTTGCGCTTGGAGAATCTGATCTATCACACTGGCGGCGGGGTCGTCCGCCATTTCAGGAGGCTGAGTCTGATGTTGCATTTCACTCGAGAAGAATTTGCCGCCCGTCAACGTGATGCGATCGACGCCATGCGGACGAGAAACCTTGATGGCCTCCTGATGTTCCGACAGGAAAGCATGTACTATCTGACGGGTTATGACACGATGGGCTACTCTCAGTTTCAGTGCCTGTATCTGGGGGCGGACGGACACCTGACGCTTTTGACCCGCTCGGCGGACCTGCGACAGGCGCTCCAAACGTCGACCATCGAAGACATCCGCGTCTGGGCGGACCGGGCAGACAGCAATCCTGGATTGGACCTTCGGTCGATTCTGGAGGAGAAGGGTTTGAGCGGCGGCCTTCTCGGAGTGGAATTGGATGCCTACTCCCTGACCGGCCAGCGTTGGGATATGGTCAGGTCCGCACTCGAAGGTTTCTGTTTCCATGAGGACGCATCGGGCCTCGTCAATCGCCTTCGCCTGGTCAAGAGCGAATCGGAGTTGGTTTACGTCCGTCGGGCCGCCGAGCTTGCAGATGATGCGCTGGAGGAAGCGAATCGCCTGGCAACGCCAGGCGCCTCGGAACAGGACGTGCTGGCGGCCATGCACAACGCCATCTTCCGAGGAGGGGGCGACTATCCCGCCTCACGATTCATCATTGGAGCCGGGGAGCGCGCTTTGATGGTTCGGAATTTCACTGGCTATGGGACGATAGGCGATAACGACCAGCTCCAGCTAGAGTTTGGAGGCGCGTACCGCCACTATCACTCCTGTCTCATGCGAACCGTGTTGACCGGCAACCCGGACTCGCAGCAAGTTCGGATGCACGCGGCGTGCGTTGATGCGCTGCGTGCATGCCAGGAGGCCAGCCGACCCGGCGTTACCTTCGGCGAGGTTTTCGATACCCATGCTCAAGTCCTGGACGACGCAGGATTCGGAGAGCACCGCCTGAACGCCTGCGGTTACAGTCTGGGAGCGCTGTATCCACCGACTTGGATGGACTGGCCCATGCTTTACGCCGACAACCCAATCGTTGTGCAACCGAACATGGTTATCTTCATGCACATGATATTGCTCGACAGCGAACGCGGCCTAGCAATGTCGGTGGGCGAGACTTCGTTGATAACCGAAACAGGATGCGAGCGATTGTCTCGAATGGAGCTCGATTTGGTCGTCAACTGAACCAGGCGACGGCTCTCACTGTTGATGGCTCAAGGTAATCACTGCTTCAAGCACCTTCACGCCCTGGCCTCTGGGAAGAACGATCAACGGGTTTATGTTGATCTCATCGATAATACCTTCGAGGTTGACTGCCAATTCAGACACCCGCACAAGCGTGTTGATCAGGCTGTCGACGTCAGCTTTGGGTCGACCATTTGACCCGATTAGGATTCGACTGCCAGCCACTTCGTTCACCATATCTTGGGCGTCCTGCTTGGAGATCGGGCAGACGCGGAGGGTCACTTCGGCAGCCATATCTGCGAATATGCCCCCCATTCCGTACATCAGGACCGGGCCGAGTTGATCGTCCCGTTTTACGCTGATGACAACCTCAGTTCCGCTGGTCGCTGATTCTTCCGTTGCGACTCCCCAGCCTGCCAACAGGCGTTTCCTCTCACATTCTGACAACTTCGTTCGACCGACCGCCCGAAGATCGTCGGCGATGCTCTGTTGAGCGTCCGACATAGCTGTCGTGGCTCCAAATCCGATGTTCAACCTGCGTTCCCGCCAGTTGTGGTAGTCGTGCAGCTTTCGGAATGCTGAGGCAAGATTCTCAGGACTGAAGAACACAGGAATGCCCGCGCTTTTCAGAGTATCCAGGCCGGTGGGCTCCCCCAACTCATTTCCAGTGTGAAGGTAGGCGACGGCCTTGTCGTGTCTGTCCGCAACGTCAACTACGTGCTCCGACTGCTCGTTGCTAGCGGAGCTTGCGACCACCAGCGCGCCGACTTTTGGCTCGCTTATCAGCGTCTCCATTATCAATTCGACCGTGTCCCTGCTGGCGTGGCCAGTGATGTCCGCAGGATTTCCTGCCCACCCGAAGCCAGCGAGAATCTCGTTGATGGTGTCTCTGGACTCGTCGGACAGTTCAGGAAGGTCGAGGCCTTCGTGTCCAAATGCGTCCGCTGTCAGGGAGCAGACGCCGCCGGAGTGCGAGATTACCGCGATTCCAGGTTCTGATGGGGCAGGGCTGTCGGCGAGCATCTGCGAGACTTCCAAAAGCTGGTCCCAATCAGAAACTCGTGTCACTCCGTGCTGCTTGAATGCCGCGTTGTATGCAGCGTCCTCGCCTGTGAGCGACGCGGTGTGGGCCTGCGCGGCGCGGGCGCCCAGGCCGGAGCGGCCGATCTTTATTAATACAATCGGCTTGCCTTTCTGGGCCGCAAGTCGACAAACTTCGAGGAATTTCCTGGCGTCCTTGAATCCTTCGACAAACATCGCGATCACCTTGGTGTCGTCGTCGTCGAGAAGGTATCGCGCAAAGTCCGAGGCTTCGAGGTCTGCCTCATTGCCCGTCGAGATAATGTAGGAATAGCCTATGCCTCGACTGATCGCTCTGGACAGGAAGGGGCCGAATGCAGACGCGCCGCTCTGGCACACAAGGCCGATGTTGCCGGTGTTCAATTTCTCGAACACACTCGACGACGACGAGCATGCCCAAATGCCGCTCTTGACGTTTGCCAGGCCGAGACAGTTTGGCCCCGATATCCGCACTCCAGTCTCGCGAGCCACATTGCCAAGATCGACCTGCAACAGTCTTCGGTCCTCCTCGGCGCGCTCGGCGAATCCTGCTGAGATCACAATTGCCGAACCGGCGCCTTTCTCGGCACTCTCCGTCAGGACAGGAATCACCCTTTGGTACGGAACGATTATTCCCACGAGGTCTGGACTCTCAGGCAGGTCGGTTACGCTGGGGTAGCATTGGAGACCCATAAGCTCGTCGTAACGGGGATTGACGGGATATACGCTGACTTGATCGCCGGCGGTGAGAACCGACCTGAGAAATCGGCCACCGTATTGCATGCGCTCTGTCGCCCCAACCACGGCAATCGAGCGTGGGTTGAGCATCTTGTCGATGGAACTGAGCTGCCGCTCTGTCCAGTATTCCATGCCGATTACTCCTCAGCAGTCAGCAGCCAACTCGCCGATCAATTACGATCAATTCTGCGCCGGATTGCCGACGCGGGGCAGTGACCGCCAATATCTACTTCGGAGAGACTAAACAAGACTCGCTCAGACGTCAACTCGTCAAGCGGATTACACCATTTGTGAGGCAGTCGGTTAGTTGATATGAGGAAGGTGTCGTAATCAGCGACAACAATGTCACCAGCGCGGGGAGTTCACCGGAAATTGAGGTCAGACGTTTCCACAGAGCGGATTGTATGGGACGCTTGTGATCGAGGGAGTAGCGCTCTGGAGGCCATCCATTACGGCGCTCGTAGGTAGCGGTTTTGAGGATTACAGGTAGTCGGGCGCTATGGAGATTACGATGGCGGCCAAGACTCCGA
>DCAW01000136.1:11734-15838 GCA_002313895.1 Dehalococcoidia bacterium UBA1123 | reverse complement strand
GTAGCTTAACCACCTGTCCAGTTTTTGGGGACCACCTCAAAGACCGCACCCCACTTTGCATAGCTTAGTATCTGGGACATCCTGGAATCTGATCTCGTTAAACTGAAAATTGCTGTGACGAAGACTTTTGACAAACGAGATAAGTCGGGTCTGTCAGCAATTTGGTTTCATCCAACACAACCAGCGGACGTTGCGTCTGCCCAATCAAGATTTGCGAATTCCGAATGCCTAGGTCGTGAACAAGACCGGGTTGCGGAGGGGTGGGGCGATCTGGTCTTCGGATAGCGGGTAGGCTTCTTTTTTGTAGACCTGGATGCGGTGGGAGCCGAAGTCGCAGATGTATAGCCGGAAGTCGCTGTCCACCTTTATAGTGATGGGCGAGCGCAGGCGTTTGGCCGGCTCAAGGTCTGCCATCTCTCGCAGGCGCAGGGTGGCCTGGTTGGCCAGCACGTAGGTGAGGCCCGACTTTGAGAGGTTGGCGTCTCCGATGAACTGCTCGACGTACCGACCCTCCGGGTTGAACAGTTGGACTCTGTCGTTGCCCCAGTCACAGACGTAGATGTCTCCGTGGGCATCGACGGCCACCGAGGACGGACGGTCGAACTGGCCGTTCTCAGCTCCGGAACTTCCAAACTTCATCAGAAACGCGCCATCGGCTGAGAATTTTTGTATTCGGTCGTTGCGCCAGTCGCAAACGTATACATTGCCATCTTCGTCCACGGCGTTGCCCCAGGGCATATTCAGCTGACCGTCGCCGTCTCCGAACTCTCCGAAGGTTTGAAGGTGTTTGCCCTCTCTGGTCACTCGCTGAATCCGGTGGTTCATGGTGTCGGAGATGATGATGTTGCCGTCGGAGTCAAAGGTCATGGACGATGGCCGGTTGAACTGGCCGTCGTCGGAGCCTTCCTCGCCCCATGTGGACTGGATGTTGCCATCCTTGTCCATAATTGTGACGGAGTGCTTGGCCTCGTCGGAGATGTAGAGCATCTCGTCATCGTCAACGAGCAGGGACGCGGGCCAGGTGAATTTGCCTTCGCCCCTTGTCCCCAAGTTCTCGTCTTCCCAGTTGATGACTCGGACCTCGGTTCCCAGGCCTCCACGGGTCAGGATGTGAACGCGGCCCTCTTTGCCGAACCCGATATCCACCGGGTTGGACGTAACGCGCCTCATGCCCATCGTCATCTCGAAGGGGAAGCTTGACCTCAAAAGAGCGAACGGTTTTGCCATTGTTAACCTCGTGGGTAAATGTCGACCATCACAAATCAGGTGGCGAGGTATCGCGGAAACCCTCGTTCGTGAAATCTGATGGCCGACTGCTGATAGCTGTTAACTTAGCGGATTGATCTGTTCGTAATGTCCGCCGACGACGGGCGCGGCCTCGACGCCGAGCCACTGTTCAAGCGCGGTGCCGTATATGCCTCGGAAATCGATGTTGTGGGCCATATCCTCGCCGTTGAGCCATTTGGCTCGCTCGATAGACGGGTACTCGGCGTACAGTCCGCCGGATACCTGGTCGCCGATGAAGAATGCCCCTCCGCCTGAGCCGTGGTCGGTGCCGGAGCCGTTGTCGTAGATGCGGCGCCCGAACTCGGTGAACACCATCACCAGGACGTTATCCGAGGCGTTGTGCTCTCGGATGTCTGCGAAGAAGTCGGATATAGCTCCTGACAGGTCGCCAATAAGCTGAGGTTGGATGGGGTTCTCGTTGGCGTGAACATCGTACCCGCCGTGGGCGGTGTAGAAGATGCGAGTGCCTAGATCGGCGGTGTGGACTCTTGCCACGTCCCGCAGAGCCTTGGCGATAGGGTTGTTGGCGTACTCGATGCTGGACTCATACTGTTCCGGCGCGACTTTTATCATATCCGCCCCGGTCAGAACGTCCTGTCCGGTCTGGGCCAGGTATTCCATGACAGGGCCGGTTCCAACGGCGGGGCCGTACATCTCTTTGAAGATGTCCAGGGCCTCGTTGCGCTGAATTTCGGCGCCGATTCCAGACATCAGGCCGTAGTTGTCAAGATTGCTGACCGAAGTCACAGGCACGCCGGGCATGGCCATGGCGCGAGGCAGGCCGACACCGAAGTTGACGCCCGTGAGCGGACTTTCGCCCTTGGGGTCAAGCTCGCGGATGGTTCGACCGAGCCAGCCGACGGTGGATACTTTGTCAGGCTCGCAGGTGTGCCATATGTCCATCCCCCGGAAGTGGGACCGGCTGGAGTTGGGGTAGCCGATGCCCTGTACGATGGCGATGTCTCCCGCGTCGTACATCTCCTTGAACGGCCCCATCTTTGGATGGAATGCCAACGAGTCGGTGAAGGGGAGGACTTGGTCCTGAGGTATGCCCACCGTGGGCCTGTTGTCGTAATAAACCGGGTTCGTGTACGGGATTACGGTGTTCATGAAGTCGTTGCCGCCCGTTAGCTGGACGACGACCAGAACCGGGTCTTTTCCGTTTCCATTCCCTGCCATGTGACGCGCGCCTCCTGGTTTCTTTTGTATTGAGGCCGGCGATAAAGACGATGCTCGGCCACCGGAGTTGTGTAATCTCAGAATCTATGCAAACTGGAACTCGCGGGATGCGACGATGAGTTGGAGAATTCTGCCGATTTGGTCGGCGTGTTCTTTTCTTGCGTCTTCGGAGTCCAGGTCAATTTCACCGATATTGTTGGCGTGGCGGATAAGCGCCGCCTGGGTCGTCTCTCCGACCTCGAGTGGGCCTACCAAATCCAGGCATCGCTCTACAAGTTCGCTGGGAGACAGCTTGCCTTCCAGCCGGGAAAGGATGTCCTGAATGCCAGGTTTGGTGGTGTCGCTGAACTGGTTGACGGCGAAATTGACCCGCTCGTTCAGCGTGCCGCCGTCGATCCATTCGTGTCCGGTGTGCCAGCCTTCGACGGTCGGCGGGTTCATGAGCGATTGACCCATGACCGAAGCCGCGCCGCTGAGAGCCGTTATGGACTCGGCGGGGTCCGGGAACTGGTAGGTGCCTACCAGTTTGATGGTTCCAGCCACCAGTTCTGCGGGGCTCTTGACCTTCTGATGCCGGGTGTTCTTGAAGAATTCGGATGTGAACAGCGCGCGCAAAACAGGAACGATCTGCCCGTCGTTATCCTGGAACGCCTTGACCAGAACCTCGATGGCTTCGGGGTCGTTGGGAGGCTCGATGCTCCATGAAGGGACCTGTGGTTCGTCGGCCACGAAGAAGTTGTAAAGATGACGTGCGATGAACCTGGCAGTTGCCTCTTGTTTGACGACGATTTCGATTATGTCTTCGCCGTTTAACGGGCCGGTGTAGCCCAGGAACGTTTTCTCGCTGTCGTCGTGGTCCTCCGGAACGTATTCAAAGTCGGACTCGTAGCTACCAAAGGGGTAGAGCGGAATGGGCTGCGTGAACGTCCAGCCGGTGAAGGCGCGGGCGGCGTTTTTGATGTCGTCTTCGGTGTAGTTGCCTACACCCATGCTGAACAGTTCGAGAAGCTCACGGCCCCAGTTCTCGTTAGGCTGGTCTGAGTGGTTTTCGCAATTGTCCAGCCAGTAGTTCATGGCTGGGTCTTTGGCGAGCGCCACGAGGATTGTTTGCATGTCGGTCATCCCGACTCTTCGGAAAAGCTGGATTTGCTTGAGCATAGTGGGCGTGTGCTCGCTCTTGTACCAGGCCGCTGCAAACAGGTGATGCCAAAATAGGGACATCTTCTCTTCGAGAGGGCGCTTGGTGTTAATCATCCGCCAGACCCACTGTCCGGCCCAAAGAGGCATAGAGTCGTTGTACGTTAGCTCCAGGTTGTATCGTTTGAGAGCGTCTTCGTTGAGGTCTTCAAACCTGTCGGGGTGGAGCAAATCTTCGACGATCTCTTCATAATCTTTAGAGGAAAGCGCTTCCTGCTCTGCCCTGGTGGCGCCAAAACCTGCGCGGCGCATGAGATGAGATATAAGAGCAAGGTCAGTTTCCGGCATGTTCAGTCTCCCTAGATATTGAGTCGATGGTCGGGCAGGGCGGCCCATAACACAGCGAGCGCTCCTACACATGATGGATAGGCAGTATTTTACCCCACAACCGTGCGGTGTTCAACGATACGCTGGGAATCAGATAGCCACCGCATATCTGGC
>DCAW01000136.1:540-11421 GCA_002313895.1 Dehalococcoidia bacterium UBA1123 | reverse complement strand
GCATATCTGGCTCGACTGTTTTGGGTGAAATGTGAGTAACGAGAAAGGTACCCTATGGCGGTATCGGGGGTGATTATTGGGATGAGTGTTCACAAAATCCGTCAATAACCGTCGATTACCCTCAATATAAGACACTGAAAGATACTTCACAGCTAGTAAATCGAGATATCTATCCAGAACCTCTTTTGCAAGGAGAAAGTCAGGGGTTCGAATCCCCTCAGCTCCACCAGTCACCTTTCAGGCAGGGCAAACCACACAGTTGATTTGACCCAAATTGCTTTTTGACAGCAACATTGTCAACAACCCAGTTAGATACCCGTTTTTATTTGTCTCCTTGCGGACGGCAATCCCATTTCGCCACCTAGCTCATCGTGATGCCATACGCTGCCTTGGCCCTAGTTGGAGCCTCCATCAGGCGCGCCCCAAATTATTACGAGTTTTAGCGGGTCGGCTCCTGTGCTTAGGATTCCGTGGTCGGCTCCCGGCGGCACCATAATCGCGTCGCCAGCTTTGACTGGAACCTCTTCTCCTTCAACGGTCATCATCCCTTCACCTTGGAGGAAGTAATAGACCTCCTCCAGGGGCCTCGGTTCCTGGTGGATATGGTTACCTTCAGTGACTCCCTGATCCAATTCCCAAATCTCTATACTTATCGGGAGTCGACTTGACTCCCCGAATAGGTTGCGGCGTCTGATCAGGCCACTTCCATCGTGGATTTGGTTGGACACGATACGATCGGTCGCTTCAATCTGCTTCGAGTACATTTTGCTGCCTCCAGATTCGTGATGGACGCTCATCAATACATAAGCCCGAGCTGAACCGCTTGGGAGTTGCGAGATGCGGTAGATTTATAGCTTGAACCCCACTAAGGGTAATCAAAGGCTAATGGTACACCTATGGTCAATGCGTTCCTGACTACCGTGGAAGCTGGTTCCACTCTTGGCATTGATCTAGAGACCATCAGGCAGATCTTTCGGTCGGGTAAGTAGGATGTCATTCTGAGAAGGGTCTCGAAGAATCTGGCCGGAAATACGACAGGCGTTGTGTCGCAAGCGACCAGATGCTTCACTTCAATTTCGCAAGGCGAGACAATGCCTCTGAAGAGACCCTCATGCAGCACTCGTTTTGCCCCTGTCAACTCAACCCATTTAGACACGCAATCACCAGGGGCCTCTATCCTGAGAATCGGGTTTTGGTTGAAGCAATATTTCACATTAGGAAAGTGAATGGCAACGATACACGAGATATTTCATGCGCGCCAAGAAAAACAATGTGATTAATTGTTGAAGCAACGAATCATTAATTAGTTCGTGACACATACAAGTCTGTATTTGAGCAGCGGAAAACGGAATTTACGAACCAAAAAAATGGCTTGTTCGGTGGCTAACTGAGACTCAATGCCTCGTTTCCTGGCGCCAGATGGCCTGCATTGCGCCGGCAACTCGGTGCTGTTAATATTGGGGCGCAGCCAATCCTTTAGGAACGGTGAGCAACTTGTGTGAATAAGGCCAGCGTGATCCTACGCGCGAGGTTCCGTCAGTAATGACAGGATGGTCAGATGAACGCATGCGGCCTTCCTTTGGATTGAGGGAAGGTCTTTTTTGTGTCACTTTTGACTCAGAGCAAATGGGCAGTCAGATGAGCGATCATGGGATAACAGCCGTGCCCGGTGTCAAAGTCGGGCATTACACCGACAGGACTAATGCCACCGGATGCACAGTAATTCTGTGTGAGGGCGGCGCGGTGGGAGGCGTCGACGTTCGAGGTTCGGCCCCTGGAACTCGGGAGACTGATCTGCTCAATCCGACAGCTACGGTGTCTGAGGTTCATGCCGTCCTGCTCAGTGGAGGCAGCACATTCGGACTAAATGCCGCCGCCGGCGTCGTGCAGTGCCTGGAGGAGCGAGGAATCGGCATTGAGTTCGGAGAAACGACAATCCCTATCGTGCCTGCTGCCATTCTGTTTGACTTGGGTGTGGTGACTAACAAAGTTAGGCCTGGCGCTGAAGACGGATACGCGGCATGCGAAAACGCATCCGATGGCCCTGTAACCGAGGGCAGCGTTGGAGCAGGTACAGGCGCGACGGTCGCCAAGCTGTTGGGTCGAGAGAACGCCATCAAAGGGGGCATCGGAACTGAGCGCATTGACCTGGGAGACGGATTGCTGGTCGGGGCCATAGTAGCGGTGAACGCCATAGGCGGTGTTGTCGACCCTGAGACCGCCGACCTGATCGCCGGCCCTCTCGACGTGGATACCGGCATGATGCAGGATTCGATGCAACTGATAACCTCTCCTGGATTCGGCAAGGAGGTCGAACCTGCGCCAGCCAACACCACCATCGGAGTCGTGGCAACCAACGCGACTCTCACGAAAGCTCAGGCCAACAAACTGGCATCTGTGGCTCATGACGGACTGGCGATGGCGGTCCGTCCCGCGCACTTGATGGGCGACGGCGACACCATGTTCGCCCTGGCAACGGGAACTCTGGTTGACGACGAACTGAACATGAGCCGCCTGTGCGCGGCCACCGCGCTCTGCGTGAGCAGGGCCATCGTTCGAGGGATTCGGAAGGCCGAAGGTATCGCAGGCATCCCTGCTGTCTCAGAACTCTAGCCAATGACCAACACACAAAACTTCGATAAAGCGACCCAAATCGGATTCATAGGCGCGGGAAACGTCGGCGGCTCGCTGGCTGTTGCCATGTCCAACGCCGGATATCCGGTTACGGCAGTCGGAAGCCGGGCCTTTGCATCGGCCCAGACCTTCGCTGGCCGAATCTCCGATTGCACAGCCTACGAGAACATCCAGGAGGTCGCGGACCGCGCGGACTTCGTGTTCATCTCAACTTCCGACGACGCCATCAAAATTGTGTGCGACCAAGTGTCGTGGCGCGAGGGACAAGGTGTTGCTCACTGCTCCGGCGCGGCATCAGTTGACCTGCTCCAGTCCGCAGTTGATCAGGGCGCGGTCGCCGGAGCCTTCCATCCTCTACAAGCATTTAATTCTGTAGAGAATGGAGTCAAGGCCATCCCAGGCGTCACCTTTGGGATCGAGGGCAACGACGCGATTCAGGCCTACTTGCGAGGCATAGCTTCGGATATCAAGGGCATCCCCATCTCGCTCAGACCCCAGGACAAAGTTCTATACCACGTCTCAGGAGTTCTGATGGGCAACCTGCTGGCAGTGCTGGCGTCGGTTGCCGCGTCCATGTGGGAGAAATTCGACCATACGCGGGATGAGGGCGTCCGCGCTCTATCCCCCATGATGCCCGCCGTGTCCTCAAATCTGGACTCGGTCGGGGTTCCCCAAGCGGTGGCCGGCCCATATGTCAGAGGCGACATCGGCACGGTTCGGAAGCACCTGGAGGCGGTGAGTTCTTCCGCCCCAGAATATCTTGCTCTGTACATCGAGTTGGCTCTGGTGGGCCTGCCATTTGCGGTGGAAAAAGGGGCGCTCGCCCCGGAACGCTCCCAGGAGATTAAGGAATTATTGGAATCGTATAGATCAACGGACAGTATCTGAATAATCGCTGGACAATGGACTTCACTCTTAGAAATTCGTGAGGAGGTACCAGATATGCGTTTGACAATTAAAGACCTGCAAGACATGAAGGCTCGGGGCGAGAAAATCCCCATGATGACCGCCTACGATTACACGTCGGGCAAGCTGTTGGAGCAGGCAGGCATCCCCCTGATGCTGGTTGGCGACAGCCTTGGAATGGTCGTGTTGGGGTACGACTCCACCGTTCCCGTGACAATGGGAGACATGCTTCATCACATCAAAACTGTGGTGCGAGGCACCGAGAAGGCACACATCGTCGGAGACCTGCCCTTCATGAGCTACCACGCCGAAGTTTCCGAGGCCATCCGAAACGCGGGCCGCATCCTCAAAGAGGGCGGGGCGCAGTCGATCAAGCTCGAAGGCGGGCAGGAGATGGCCGAGACGGTAAACCGCATCGTAAAGAGCGGTATTCCTGTCATGGGACACGTCGGGCTGACCCCTCAGTCGGTCAACCAGTTGGGCGGATACCGAGTTCAAGGCAAGACCATCAGCGACGCCATCCGCCTAATGGAGGACACCCGTGCGCTGGAAGAGGCCGGAGCCTATGCTGTAGTGCTGGAGTGCGTTCCCGCCGCGCTGGCCCAGATGATAACCGACCGCCTGAGCATCCCGACCATAGGCATCGGCGCGGGCGCGGGCTGTGACGGTCAGGTGCAGGTGCTTCACGACTTTCTGGGCCTTTTCACCGACTTCTTGCCCAAGCACGCCCGACGCTATGCCAATCTGGCCGAAACTATTCAGGACGCCGCATCTCAGTACATCAGCGACGTCCACCTGGGCAAGTTCCCAACCGACAAGGAAAGCTACAAGATGAGCCAGTCCGTCCTGGACGAGTTGGCAGGCAAAGTGTTCGAGTCGGCGTAGGGGAGAGCGTTCAGCCGTCAGCTTCCAGCAATCAGCCGTGTCCATGTTGATGGAACAGCGCCCGCCATGCTGAGTCGTAGCGAAGCATCTGGTCGCATGTAGAATAACGCGTGTTCTACCCACGAGCAGACACTTCACTCGTGTTCGTCCCATGCTCGAATCGTCAAAACCTGATACCTTATCGCCTGACAACCTGACACTTAAGGACGAAACGTGAACGACGTTGTGAAACTGACCGCTCGACAGGCGGTTGACTTACTGAAAAACAAGAAAGTGTCTCCTCTTGAGCTTATCAACGCAGCGCTGGAGCGCATCGAACAGACTGATGGCGCGATCAATGCCCTGCCCACGATATGCGCGGACCGCGCCCGACAACACGCCCAAAGACTGATGGAGATGCAATCGGATAACGATACTTCACGAGGGCAACTCCACGGTTTGCCAGTGGCGATCAAGGATTTGAAAGATGTGGCAGGCGTGCGATCGACCAGAGGTTCGCCTATATATGCTAACCATGTTCCCAAAACGTCGGACAGGCTGGTGACTAACATCGAGTCGCGGGGCGGCGTGGTGCTGGCGAAGTCCAACACCCCGGAATTCGGAGCCGGAGCCAACACCTTTAATGAAGTTTTCGGGAAGACTCGCAATCCTTGGAACACCGACCTTACCTGCGGAGGCTCGTCGGGAGGCTCCGGGGCCGCGCTTGCGGCGGGCCAGATTTGGCTGGCTACAGGCAGCGACCTGGGGGGCAGTCTTCGGATTCCAGCCAGCTTCTGCTCGGTCGTCGGACTGAGACCAACTCCGGGACGGGTCGCCCACGGCCCGCGCGCCGATCCTTACGGCACGCTGTCGGTGGAAGGGCCAATGGGTCGGAATGTCGGAGACGTTGCTCTATTGCTCGACGCCCAGTCAGGCTCGTACAAATGGGACCCGCTGAGCCTGCCGTCTCCAGAAACCAGTTTCGTTGACTCGGCAGATACCCCTGCTGTTCCAGCGCGAGTGGCCTATACCTCTAATCTGGGCATCGCGACAGTCGACTCATCAGTCGTCGAGGTTGGCCGTCTGGCAGTATCCACCTTCGAGGGCATGGGCAGTCGGGTGGACGAAGCGACTATCGACCTTGGCGACGCAGAAGATACCTTCCAGACCCTGAGGGGCACACAATACGTTGCCGGCGTCGGAAGGCTGCTCGCTGATCATCGAGACCTGCTCAAGGACGAGGTTATCTGGAACATCGAGCACGGTCTGAGCCTCACCCCGGAACAGATTGGCCTTGCCGAGGTCGCTAGAGGCGGCATCATCAACCGCACGGCCCGATTCTTCGAGACCTACGACGTGCTGGTATGTCCCACTGTCCTGACGCCGCCCTTCGACGTCGACATCAGGTTCCTGACCGAGGTGGAGGGTGTGGAGCTTCCCACCTACATAGGCTGGCTCCTCATGACCTTCGCCCTGACCCTCACAGGATGCCCCATCATATCGGTCCCCTGCGGATTCACCGAGTCCGGCCTTCCAGTCGGAGTCCAGATCATGGCTCCCTGGAAGGAGGAAGCCTACTTGCTGTCGGTGGCCTCAGCCTTCGAGCAGGAGGTGGGTATCAGCGAGAGTGTTCCTCTGGAGCCTCGAACTTCTGCCTAGAACATCTTGTCAAGAAACACTCTGGCACCTGACGTGAGTTTATTCCGACTCAAATAATGATATGGTAAGCTGACTCAGTACTCTGACAGGTCAGCGCATGCAAAAACTGGGAATCGCTGCTTCCGTTTTTGGCCTGATTGGGTTGGCGCTCATAACCGCTAGTGTGACGAACCTATATCGTACCTCCCCCTCGTGGCCTGTTTGGGTTGATATCGTCTCGTTCACCACAGGCGCGATATTGCTTGGAGATTTGATCGTTGCCGCGATGGTGATGTTGATATCAAGAAAATCCGATTCGCCACCGCCTCCAATTACGCTTGATGTCGCTCTTGTTCAGACTGCTCAACAATCTCAAACTGTTGTGGTCCACACCGAGCCTGCGGGTTCCCAAGATAGTCTCATCCGCTACTGGATGGGGAGGCCGCAATCATTGGGAGACGGATTCCTGGGGAGACAAGCGGGTATCGACAGGGTCACACAAGCCTTCGAGGCCCGCAGGGCAGTTGTCATTTCGGTGGCGCAGGCTCTGGCAAGACCCGGCTCGCTGCCGAGTTCACCCACACGCTGGACTGTGACGGATTCTGGAGCGCCGCAGGCTCCGACGTCGATCAGACTCTGGTTGCTCTGTCCCAGAACATGAACATCGACGTGGAAGGGCGGAGCGACGACGATATCTCAGCCGAGGTCGAAGCGGCGCTGAGATCGCTTCCAGATCAGACCATGTGGGTGATCGACGACTTGGGAGACCTGAACATGGTGAACTCCCTGGTAAACCGTGCAGGTGCTGTCCGACTTCTCATCATCACCAGGCAAAACAACGCAGGCCTCATTCCGAACACAGTTGCCTTTCTTCCTCTGGATGTTCTTGAGGAAGATGACGCCATCAGGCTCCTGATCTCCAGAACGCGGAGAGACGACCCAGTCACAGACCCGGCGCTCCCGGAGATCGCCAGGAATGTAGGATACCTCTCTCCGACGGTGAGTTGATCGGAACGCCCATGCGCTCCAGGATCGATAGCTGGTGTCTCGGAACCTCAGTGAGTCGTTCTGTTGGCGATGATAGCCACACGGTGACATTTGCTCCCCAGTTGTTGAGCCGTCGGGCGCACATAAGCCCTCCTCCTCCGCTGCCTTCCGTCCCTGCCAGCACCGCCACCCGCTTCCCTTTAGGGTTGCCCCCGAGAAACCGACTTCTGGCTAGATGGGCCAACTCGCGGCCGGCATTTTCCATCATCTTTGCCAGGTCTATCCCGTAGTCCTCCATCATTGCTCGATCCACCTCACGCATCTGATCAGTGGTAATGAAAGGAATGTTCGAGTTTTGGGTCACAGCAATCACCTGAAACTCCTGTAGGCGTTGTTAGGGCAGTCTGTCCAAAAATGTCTTTGCGCCGGAGGCCAACCACGGCCCCCAGGGGATTCCGACGAACCGGACTCCCTTGCGCAGGTAGTCATCGACCGTCGAGTCGTTGACCAGCATGCCCGCGACCTTGCCCGCATCCACGATGGTCGCGATGCCCCGGTCCACCTCTGCCCGAACGTCGGGATGGGAAGTCTGGCCCGTCAGGTTCATGCTCTGGGCCAGGTCACCTGGGGCGACGTAGAACACGTCGATGTGTTCTACGGTGACGATCTCCTCCAGGTTGTTGATAGCTACGATGTCCTCGATTAGGACGGTGACCAGCGTTTCGTCGTTGGCCTTGTGAACGTAATCCTCCACCCCGTAACCCTGCCGACCTCCGGCAGCGCCGCGATGCCCGATGGGGCCGTACTTGGAGGCGTCCACCACGGCGCGAGCGTCCTCAATCGTGTTCACGTGAGGGATCATGACGCCCTGCGCTCCCAGATCGAAGGTGCGGTAGATGACGCCCGGCAGGTTGAGGTTCACCCTGACCACAGACGTCATGCCCCACAGGTCGCAGGCCCGACTCAGGTCTGAGATGTGGCCGAAATCCACCGGCCCGTGCTCGCCCTCTATGAGGATGGAGTCGAACCCGAACTGCCCGAGAAAGTCCACCATATCCGGCGAGTTGTGCCCGCCCATCAGCATGGTCGCAACCTCGCCCCGCTCCAGTTTCTTTTTGGTCTTATTCTCTCGCAACTCTGTCATATCGTCTGCCTCGAATTGGAATCTTTTGTATTCGGAACGGCACGAGTGTAGTTGGGGGTATCGGACGTGTCAATTGGCGGGTTGAATGGCGAGCGAGCATAAACGATGGGATTGCCTGTTACCATGGGGTTTTTAGGTTCAGGCCTGTCACATCTGCACTTGAAGTCGGATGAAGAGGAACTGCGTTGACCAAAATATATGTGCCGGCTGACTCTCCTGATGACAGGCAAAGACTTCTTGCCGATCCAGTCAAACATTGGCGCACTGGCTACTCCGCCAAAGAGTTAGCGTACGCATGGATGGAATATCCGAACGAATTTCCCCGCAAAGTTATGTCTGTGTTTGAGAGTTCTGGGTTGGAGGTGTCCCGAACGATTGAGAGGTTGCTCGCGATTCCTGAGTATGAGACACCACTGCCATATGGCAGACGCGCCTCTCGGAGTGACATCTTCGTGCTCGCCAAGTCAGCCGGAAATCTTGTGTCCATTACGGTGGAGGACAAGGTATCGGAACCTTTCGACAAGATAGTGTCTGGATGGAAAGCGCCCCGCCTTCAAGAAAAGGTGAACGATTACAATACCTCTGTGATTGTCTTGGACTTAACCCTTCAGATGTCGATAACTTTCGCTATCAACTCCTCCACCGAACCGCGTTGGCCTTGATCGAAGCAGAAAAATTTAACGCGTCACACGCACTGACGATGATTCATTTGTTCAGCCAGACGGATGAGGGGTTTGATGATTTCGAACAGTTCGTCGCGCTCTTTGGGGCGAAAGTTGAAGTTGATTCAATTGTGCACATTCCCAGGCGCCCTACGCTGCGGTCGAGATTCAACGAGACAAACCTATATATCGGCTGGGTAAGAGACCAAGGGCGCCGCTCTCCCCAATCGTCCTAGTGACTTATCCGCCAAACCTTGAAGACGGCGTGAGACGTAATGCCGCAAAACATTACATGGTAGAGAACATGATGCCCGAGATAGTTCTGTCTAGTCCGAATTCTGCGAATGCCTCCAATTGACCTCCTTCATTATGTGGATCGGTTCGTCATTCGCCGGCGATGATGAACAGGCAATGTCTCGCGTTTGATCTGGTGATAGTATGGGTTTGGCGCAGACAGGCGTCGAGGCGTTGGAATGCCAGTCGCCCAAGCCGTAATCTCTCTCAAGGTCGCGAGGACGAATATGCCCTTCGCAAGCGTAAACGGAACGGATATCTACTACGAGACCCACGGCAGCGGGCCAGCCGTCGTGTTCGCTCATGGGTCTGGTGGAAACCACTTGGCGTGGTGGCAGCAGATGCCGTTCTTCTCGAAGCATTACATGTGCATAATCTTCGACCATCGAAGCTTCGGGCTGACAAAAGACGAATCCGAGCCCAAGGGTCGAGCCGCCTTCGCGGACGACCTCAAGGGCCTGCTCGACCATCTGGGCGTGGAACGAACGGCCATTGTCGCGCATTCGATGGGAGGCCGCGCCGGAGTGGGTTTCACGCTACGGAACCCCGGACGAGTCTGGGGCCTGGTCCTGTCAGGATCGAACGGCGGCTCGGTCAACAACGAGGCGAGACTCGTCCGAGACGGACATCAGAACCGCAAACCGGACCGGCCGCCGGGCGCTCTGAGAGCGCTTTCGCTGGGCTTCGCCGCGTCCAAACCGGAGATGGCTTTCCTCTACAGGCAATTTATGCGTCTCAACCCAAAGCATGATCCCGATTTCCTGACGGTGCCGCCTGGATATCAAGGATCGACCCATGAACGTCTCACAGAGTCAGGCGTTCCGATCCTGTACATTGTGGGAGAGGAAGATGCACTGATTGCTCCGAAGACTATCGAGATCGCGGCGTCGCTGGTCCCCCAGTCGAGGCTCATCACAATGCCGGAGGCGGGACACTCGGTTTACTACGAGCAGCCCGACGTGTTCAACGACCATGTGCATCGATTCCTAACGGAGGTCATGCCGCTAGCCACCGATGGATAGCGTGTGGCTCAGCCTGAACATCGAAGCTGACAGAACGGCCCGCGGCTCTTTGCTGCTGAGCCGCCGGGGTACGTCAAGGCTGTCAGCCGTTAGCTGTCAGCTTTGGGGTTTTGTTAATTGTTCGTGAATCTGACCGTGATGCTGCTGAGAGGTTGTTGTTATTGATCCGTCAGAGCGAACTGATCGGATCCATTAGACGGAGTCGAACTGCCGAAAACCGAAGTAGCTCTCGACTTACTGCACGGTCGGGTTGCAAGCATTTAGATTTTTCATCGCAGCAAGTCAGAGAAATTCGGAGAGACTGTTAGATGCTCGACTACTGAGTTACGAAGTGTCGCAGCCGGATTCGAACCGGCGACGTCTCGCTTAACAGGCGAAGTAAGCCTCTTCCTCACCGCTCCCTTGCTATGTTTTCTGACAGCATCGGTTTCTCGATGCCGCCTATTCAGTTGTTAAAGTTCGATCTGCTGTGTAGTTTTGTTGACGCTACCGCGTCCGGCATGCGCCGTGTAAACAAAAGAGCCCGGGGCTTGCTCAGCACCAAGGCTCTTAAAATCGGCTATATTTTGCCTGATCCCTATCTGCTGGCGGACTCTCCAAATGTCTCGGCGTCTATACGCTGATGTGCGGATATTGAGGGCAACGCTTGTTCGACGACGCTCGTCATATCTTGCGTCGGTCGGGGCCTTTTTAAACTATTCAGGTTATACATGGTCATTTTGTTCACTGT
>DCAW01000136.1:0-154 GCA_002313895.1 Dehalococcoidia bacterium UBA1123 | reverse complement strand
TTCATTTCGGGGAGTCAACACAATTGAAAACACCCATGTCAAATCGTGTTTCTGGCATGTCGTCATATACTAGGGGAGGTTCAGGCGTAAAACCGTCGGAGCGCACGGATGTTAATCCCTTAATATTTGCGAATTGCTCAGATATCTCATATGG
>DCAW01000141.1:1330-7310 GCA_002313895.1 Dehalococcoidia bacterium UBA1123 | reverse complement strand
GATTTTGGCTGCAGCCACGATCGTATTTATCTGGATAGTGGCAATACCGATCGGGATATTAAGCGCAGTGCGTCAGTACTCGATCTGGGATCACACCTTTACGTTCTTTGGCTTCGTCGGTCTGGCGGTGCCTGACTTCATGCTCGCCTTGGTAATGATGTATTTTTCATTTGTGCTGTTCGATTTCAGCGTCGGGGGGTTGTTCTCACCCGAGTACGTGTCGGCGTCATGGTCCCTGGGGAGAGGGATAGATCTGGCGCAGCACATGATAATTCCGATAATAATTTTAGGAACGGCTGGTACAGCCTCGTTAATTCGGATCACCCGTGCAAATCTTTTGGATGAGCTGCGAAAACCGTACGTGGCCACCGCTCGTGCGAAAGGTCTGTCCGAGTGGAGGCTGATCCTTAAGTATCCCGTACGTATGGCGCTGAACCCTGCGATCAGCCTGACCGCGTACATCCTCCCGTTCCTGGTCTCAGGGAGCATTGTTGTCTCAGTGGTTCTTGGTTTGCCGACTGTGGGTCCGATATTGCTCAAAGCGCTGGTGGCCCAGGACATGTTCCTCGCCGGAGGGATAATTTTGCTGATCGGGTGGATGACGGTCGTAGGTACTTTCCTGTCTGACCTGCTATTGGTGTGGGCCGACCCTCGGGTCAAATTCGAGGGACGATAGAACATGGAATCGAACCCTGTCGAACACGAACTGGCACCCGAGATGGAAGATACCGTCGAAGAGCGGATCAGCGTGGCGTCACAGCGTCAGCTCATCTGGTGGCGGTTCAGGAAGCACAGGGTGGCGGTCGTTGCCACCGCCATCATTGTTATTTTCTACACGATGGTGATATTCGCCGATTTTCTCGCAACAAATGTCCCGGCGGATTCAGAGGCTTTCCGGGGACTCATGCCCCCGCAGCCAGTCCATATCTTCGACGGGTGGAAGCCGAGTCCCCACGTCTGCGCTGTATCAGGCGCGCGCAACCCGATCACCTTCCAGAAGGATTATGTGACGGATTGCACGGAAAAGATTCAGGTGCGATTGTTCGCCCGCGGTTACGAATACAAGCTTTTAGGGGTCATACCAACCGACAGGCACCTGCTGGGCATGAGCGACGACACGCTCCGGCCGGAGGATCATATATATCTACTCGGGACCGACAAACAGGGTCGCGACATGTATTCGCGGCTGCTTTTCGGCACCCGAATATCGCTGACGATAGGACTGTTCGGGGTCGTTCTGAGCCTTGTCCTCGGGATTGTTTTGGGTGCCATTTCCGGATTCTACGGCGGACTAATCGACAATCTTATTCAACGCCTGGTCGAGATCACGCGTTCCATTCCGTCCATCCCGCTCTACATGGGCATCGCGGCGGCATTCCCGCATGACTGGTCCATATTAAAAATTTACTTCGCCATCACGATAATTATCTCGCTCTTCGCCTGGACTGATTTGGCGCGCGTAGTTCGAGGTCGGTTCCTGACAATGCGTGACGAAGACTTCGTGACAGCGGCAATGCTTTCTGGCGCAAACCAGCGGCGCATCATCTTCAGGCACATGCTGCCCTCGTTTTACAGCCACATCATCGCCGCGGCCACTCTGGCGCTGCCTCTGATGATCATTGCCGAAACTACGCTCAGCTTTCTCGGCCTGGGGCTGCGTCCTCCGGCAATCAGCTGGGGTACCCTGCTGCAGGACGCACAAAACGTCCAGACTATTGCTCTCACACCCTGGTTGATGATTCCGGCGCTCCCGGTGATCCTGGTTATCCTGGCACTGAACTTTATGGGCGACGGCCTTCGAGACGCCGCCGATCCGTACAGCAACTAGAAGACTATGAATATGCAAACGCCCGAATCAGAATCAGTGGTAACCGAACAGGATACTGTCACAGAGCCGCTTCTCTCGGTACAAGATCTACAGACGTACTTCTTCACCGACGAAGGAACGGTTAAGGCTGTTGATGGTGCCAGCTTTGACGTTTATGCCGGACAAACTCTGGGAATTGTAGGAGAGAGCGGGTGCGGCAAGAGCATCACGGCAAAGTCGATTCTTCAAATCATTGATAGGCCGGGTCGTATCATAGGCGGTCAGGTGAAATTCAGCCCGGATGGTGCCGCCGTTCAGAATCTACTTGAACTGGAGCCGAACGGCCCCGAAATACGGTCGATCCGGGGTGGCGAAATCTCGATGATTTTTCAGGAGCCGATGACATCGTTTAGCCCCATTCATACCTTCGGAAACCAGATTATTGAAGCGATCAGGTTACACAGTTCACTCGACAAGATAGAAGCGCACGAACTGGCGGTTGACTGGATGCGGCGTGTCGGAATCCCGACCCCTGAAACGAGGATGTCAGAGTACGCATACCAGTTCAGTGGAGGGCAGCGTCAGAGAGCAATGATCGCCATGGCCCTTTGCACCGAGCCTCGTGTTCTGATCGCTGATGAGCCTACTACTGCCCTGGATGTCACTACGCAGGCGCAGATCCTCGACCTTCTGCAGACTCTGCAAAAGCAGAACGATATGGCGATCGTATTCATTACTCACGACCTTGGCGTGATCGCGGAAGTCGCCGATATCGTGGCCGTAATGTACCTCGGGAAAGTTGTCGAGATAGGTCCCGTTGAAAGCATCTTCAGCTCGCCAAAACATCCTTATTCGAAGGCTCTTCTATCTTCAATGCCAACGATCGACGCGGCTCATCGGGAGAGAATGCCTTCGATCACCGGAGCGATTCCCCACCCGCAAAACCGCCCTTCGGGCTGCGCATTCCATCCCAGATGCCCTTCGTATATGTCAGACATCTGCGGGCTCAAGGAGCCGGAGTTGGTGTCAGTCGGCACGGATCAGCAAGCCAGTTGTTTTCTGTACGGGAGAGACTAGATGACCGACGCACCGAACGTTGGAACAAAAAAACCGCTGTTAGAAGTCAATAATCTCAAGAAGTCCTTTCCGATAAAAAAAGGGTTCTTACAGCGGACCGTGGGTCACGTTCGTGCGGTAGACGACGTGTCGTTCTCGATCACTGAAGGTGAGACGTTGAGCCTGGTTGGTGAAAGCGGTTGCGGCAAGACCACAACCGTTAGGGCCATCATGCGAGCCATCAATCCGGACGAGGGGCAAGTCCTGTTCCGTACCAGAGATGACGAGATGGTGGATCTCGCGGAGCTTTCGCTTTCGAAGATCAGGCCACTCCGCCGAGATATTCAGATGATCTTCCAGGACCCTTTCTCGTCACTAAATCCCCGGATGACCATCTTCCAACTCATAAGCGAGCCTCTGCTTGTTAACCGCATCGGTACGCACGAGGAGCGTCAGGACCGAGTCGTCGAGTTATTGCGACAGGTAGGACTGCGACCGGAATATATGCAGCGCTTTCCCCATGCGTTTAGCGGAGGCCAGCGCCAACGTATCGGCATTGCGAGAGCCTTGGCCATCAATCCGCGGTTGATCGTGGCTGATGAGCCGGTCTCCGGCCTAGACGTCTCCGTTCAGGCCCAGGTCATTAATCTCATGATGGATCTTCAGGACGAGTTCGGTCTCACGTATCTGTTCGTATCGCACGACTTGAGTGTGGTGAATCAGATTAGCGACCGGGTGGTGGTGATGTACGTTGGCCGAGTAGCGGAAGTGGGAACGCCGCAAGAGCTGTTCCACAATCCCAAGCATCCCTACACAGCCGCTCTGATATCGTCATTGCCCATCTCTGATCCGAAGCAGCGAGCAGAGCGGACTGTGCTTGAGGGCGAAATCGCCAACCCGGCTAACCCACCCTCAGGCTGCTACTTCCACCCGCGCTGCCCCTTTGCAATCGACAAGTGCAAAGTGGAGACGCCGCCATTGAAGGAGGACTCATCCGGTCGGCTCGTGAGTTGCCACCGTGCCGATGAGTTGGAGCTTGTGGGCGCAACCAAGCCTGGGGCAGTGACTGGATAGCTGTGAGAAACATGCCAGCGTTGTCGCTTAGCCCGACACTAACTCAGGATCACTTGCTTCGTATCAGGCTTACAGCAAGCGTCGCCTTGTACGGGGGGGCGCTCGGATCAGCTGCGATTCTCATCTCGATTATGGCCCGTACAGGACGCTTCGACGAGGCTGGACACCTGGCGTTTACACCGGGGCTCATTACAGCCATAACAGGTGCCATAGCGGCTACTCTCATCACCCCGCTAGCTGTTTATCATATGCGATACAACGCCGATGAACCGGGGGGCATATTGTTGTGGCTGGCCCTCGGGCTGGGATTCGGTGTGGCGTCAAGCTTTGTGACCGGAGGGCTTGTGCCCCTTAATGTTGTGTTCATCACGTTTGCGGAGGGCGACATCAAGTTGGGTGAACTGCCTTCATTTGTTGTTGAAGGAGCATTTCAAGGAATCAGGTCGTTCTTTATAGATGGCGCCCTGGCTATCTACACCTGGTTGCTCGCAGGAGCCCTATTTGGCATTGGCGCATGGATTATCGACAAATTGAACGCATCCCCGAACCCGGTCGCTTCGAAGTATGGCACCTGGGTCGTTACCTTGTTCCTCGGACTGACGATCGTGTCCATCGCTGTTCTTGGGCCACCGGAAACCCTCAGGAAATTCGGATGAAATCACCGTAATCATTAGGAGAGAATTTGTGGAACCTGATCAAATACGCAATTGGCTCTGCGGACCCATGGTGGCCGTGGCTACGCCCTTTACCGAGGATTATGCCCTCGACCTTGAGGCCTTACACGACAACATCCGCTTCATGATCGACCGAGGTGTACGCACCGGCCAGGGGTCTTTACTAGTAGGAGGCGCGGGCGGAGAACACCCGACACTCAACATCGAAGAACGAAAGCTCGTCATGAGCACAGCGCTTGAGGCAGCTCGGGGTGAAGTCCCGGTGTTGTCGAGCATCCAACACACCGACGCGCGGGTCATCGTCGAACTGGCACGCCATGCTTCTGAAGTGGGGCTCGACGGCGCACAGCTTGGCCCAACTTACTACTACACCCCCACCGAGGGCGACGCCCTGCGCCTGTTCGAGTTGGTCGCAAAGGAATCGGACGTGTCGCTGATGATCTACCACACCTGGTGGGAAGGTCTCACGATGAGCATAGACCTTCTCAAGCGCCTGTCAGATATCGAGTCTGTGCGCTCATTGAAGTGGTCGTCATCCAACCCTGAGCACTACCGACAGACGTTGCTGGCGCTATCAGACACACTGGTAATGATCGACAACTCCGGTGAGCAGACGTCGAGTCACCTTCTGGGGGCTCGAGGATTTATCACCCATCTGAGCGGCTTTTGGCCCGAGTACCCGCTTGAGATATGGCAATTGCTCGAGCAAGGTGACTACGCTGGGGCCAAAGAAAAGTTGGCTTCGTTCAAGTGGAAATGGAACGTGTGGCGGAGCCGTGTTGTGGAGGTTACGGGAGGAGAGGGTCCGTTTATAAAGGCGGCCATGGAGGCAGTAGGCTTACGGGTCGGCCCTCCACGACCTCCATCGGTCAGACCGCCGGAACACCTACTCGATGAGCTGCGAGAGCTTCTAGACTCCGCCAACGTTCCCAAAGCCCGAGTGGAATAGGAACGGGGCGAATAACCTGCCGGGTGGGTTCGGTCAGGTCTCAGGGCACTGCTCGATATTAGACCGATCTGAACACACGATAATCACGGTGTTTAAGTCGGTCTATTTTGGGACGTGAACTGAGATCTGATAGAACCAATGGATTTGTTGTCGCCACCTAGTTCCCGGAACGAACTCGGCAAGCAAACGCCTGAAAGATCATTACGAAAAGTGAACGACTCGAATATTCAATTCATGGTCGCTAATTTACCGGGTACTATCGCGAACAGACCCCACTCAAACGAGAGAGGCCTGCTGCACTTGTGTCCTGGTGGAGATAGGGAGAGTCGAAATCCACCAGAGGTAGGACATGGTCGGATGTTATCACTTAGGGTCCAGCGTCTGTAGAAGCCGTGTGAATGATCGCATGGAAAATCCTGG
>DCAW01000141.1:0-1002 GCA_002313895.1 Dehalococcoidia bacterium UBA1123 | reverse complement strand
GACGAAGGGCTGAACCGTGTGCCACAATACAGCCCACCGGAGATATGTTCACACCGCAACTTGAATCTTTCTGTTGCTGACTGTTCGCGGAGATGTAGATCAAATGAATTCTGTTAGGGATCTTCTGAATTCTGGGAAGACCGCCATTGGAACCGCCGGGTCTGCGTTCGGCGATATGGCCATGCTCGCCGACACCGGTTTTGACTTCCTGTTGTTCGACACACAGCACACGCCTGTCGAAATCAAACAGTTGAATCTCGCGATCCAGGCGATGAAGGATAAAAAGGCCAAACCGATCGTGAGAGTCAGCGCCAACCGCGAAGATCTCATCTGCTTTGCCTTGGACGTCGGAGCTATGGGCATTGTCGTGCCCATGATTAACACCAGGGAAGAAGCTGAAGCCATGGTCCGAGCCTGTAAATATTCGCCGGACGGCGATCGCAGCCACGCCGGACCACGAGGAGAGTTCGGTGAGGCGGTGGACTATCGCAGCTATCTAGACATGGTGAACGAAGAGCTCCTTATCATCCCCATGATCGAAACCCAGCAGGCGATCGACAACATCGACGAAATTCTCAGCGTTCCGGGTATCGACGTGCTTCTGATCGGTCCGTCAGACCTTTCGATCGAGCTTGGAGTGCCGCTGGACTACAAATCCGACACTTACCAGCGAGGACTCGACACGATCGCCGCTGCCTGTAAGAAGCACGGGGTGGTCCCCGGGATGTACTTCATTCCACCCGATCTCGATCCGAATGATCTCGTGGCGCGAGGTTTCAAGTTTTTCACGCAGCCATGGGCTATTTGGGCCGCCAAAGGCATTGAGAACGGTCTGAATGGCATAGACCGGTAGTTAGCCAGCAGTCAATAAAAAAACGCCGCCTCAATTACGAGACGGCGTTTTTTGTTTTTGCAGTTTGCCAAACGCCTGCGTCCCGATCCAATCTGGAGAACTCGCTATCTCCTGCTTGTCAAAGAAGCAGGTGGTAGTGACCTGCCCCC
>DCAW01000154.1:10711-20246 GCA_002313895.1 Dehalococcoidia bacterium UBA1123 | reverse complement strand
CGGGGCCAGCCGGGTAATTGGAACAGGATGCCGTCGGAAGGATCGCCAGCTATGAGGCTGAGGCGATCACGGTGTTTAAGAACATCTCGAATTTGGGTCACTGCTGGCAGCCAACGGTTCGTGGAGTCCATCAATTTGCAAAGGTCTTCCGCCAGATTTTGTCGATGGATTCCTTGCGTGTCCGACTTTCTCAACTAGATGGCTGACCATCCGGATAGCCTCTGATTGTTCTCCGAATAGAGGCCTCGACTGGCCAGCGCCACAGCAGACGCCTGTGAGTCCAGCAGGCTGAACACGTCAACATGAAAATCTTTGACGGCCAGATCCATATAGATTCGGTATTGGTCGTTTTCCCCGTAGGGCAGGACAGATAGTTCCCGATTCATCCAGTCGACCATCGCAAATCTCGCATAAATGTCCAAGAGCTTGCCGGTCACGAAATGAGTCGACGCCGCGATCAGGGCATAACGGGAGGGAGCGCCCCCTTGCCACCGTGATCGGTCGATTTGATGGCTTCAGCTTGGAGTTCAGCGTTCAGGTTAGTGAATGATTCGATGACCCGGTCGTAGCCGTCTTTTGTGCCCAGATGCAGGAACCCCCTGGCTTTTTGTATTCGACTAGGATCGATCATCGTCTAAGTCCTTCAAACGCGTATCGAGAAGCGGATGCAACCGATCACCCCGCCCGAATCCGCCAGATGTTTCGATAACCAGCGTATGAATTGTATCACTGTCGGCGTTGCTGTTCTGTCAACCCAGTGACGATCCCGCGAAGCGCGTTGCCAATTTGGCGTGGAGAGGTTTTGAGGCCGATCACGCGTGCGGTTTAGAGGCCGGAGTCTGACAAGAAACTGGAGACCCGCAGGGAACGCGTGCGCCATTTGGCATGTTTGAGGAAGCACGAAGGGCATTAATTTTAAGACGGCCTGTTGGGATTAGTCGAATTGTTTTGAGGACTGGTGCCGAAGGAGGGAGTCGAACCCACACATCCGTAAGGATACTACGTCCTGAACGTAGCGCGTCTACCATTCCGCCACTTCGGCAAATTCTGTCCAGGTGTCTTGAGGAGTTGAAATTCGGCGGGTTGGACAAATACCCTCGTGAGCCGATACAACTAGTTTTGGTGGGTAATCGAGGATTCGAACCTCGGACCTCTCGCGTGTGAGGCGAGCGCTCTAACCGCTGAGCTAATCACCCTTGTGCACAGCCTGGGTCGTCCCCTCATAATGCCTGTCGGCGACGACGCGACTTCATACATACGCGATAAGGCCGATGGCTCCGCCCCTTTGTTGTCCTTGCGGAGTGGCAACGACTGGGATCGAACCAGTGACCTAGCGCTTATGAAGCGCCCGCTCTAACCGCTGAGCTACGTTGCCACCTTGGTTACACCTGCACAAAATGATATATTACGCCGCAGTTTAGTGTCAAACGCGAGGCGGCCAAACAATCATGCAAACCGATAGCATCGACCCCATCGTCAAACGGGCCATAGCGGACGGTGTTTTGCAGCGAGCGGCAAGGGAATTGGACAAGCTGTTGGAAGAGCTAGCCGCCGCTCTCGACCCGTTCCCGTTCTTCATGGGAACCAGTTCAATTCAGGCCCTTGAGATTGATCCCGCTGGCGTGGCCGATCCTGCACGCGGCTGTGTCGTGGTTCTTCCCGATGGGCGACTGCGAGAGCTTGTGCTGCGTATGATGCCCGGCCCCTTCGATACTGGAGGAATCGACCAGTCCGAGGAATTCAAGGAGCTTGACCTGGCTCCTGGTGACTATGTGGCCTACGCTTATGCGGCGGCGGTCGAGTTGGCGCGAATTTTGGAGGAGCGCGAAGGGTAGAAGGCCCTATATCTCCTCGCCCGTCATGCTTTGGGACTTTTTGATGCGCCGGGGAATGCTTCTGAAGAACTGCCTCCAGGTGGGAAGCTCTGGGCGCGCATCTAGTAGCTCCTGAAGTTTTCCTGCCCCACCGGATTTGAGCGGGGCGCCGTGTCCGCCACAAATGGCGTCGAAGTCGAGGGCCGCCAGTCGAGCCAGCGAGGTCCGATAGGCCTCAGCGTCGTACCCGGGGAAGGGCACCGACCTGCTCACACGCTCTCCGTCACTGAATATGGTGTCTCCGGAAAACAGGGAGCCGGTTCCTTCCTCCAGAAAGCAGACACTTCCTGGCGTGTGACCTGGAGTGTGGATGACTCGGATTCCGCCAGCAATCGGCAGAACGTCACCCTCATCGACCAATGTGGCGACTGGTGTGCGCTCGAAGAAAGGGAGCGGGACGGGCAGGGAGCCAAACACGCCCATGTAATTCAAGCTCGCTCCGTTGCCTCGGCGTTTTGTGTCGGCGCGGTGAGCGATCACTCGCGCCCCGGTTTTCTTGGCAACGCTGCTAGCCGAGCCGATGTGGTCAGGATGAGCATGAGTCACTAGCAGATGGGATAACTCCTCCGGCTCTCTACCAATCTTGCGAATGTATTTGAGTATGTTTCGGGCGCTCCACGGCAGTCCAGCGTCCACGAGCGCGAGAGTGTCTCCCTCAATCAGGTATGCCCTTGACCACTTGACGCTTGGCAGCGTGTGGATGCCTGGTAGTATTTCCAAGCGTGAAACTCCATACGTTGATTCGACAGCGTTCAGTGTAACCAGTTTCGGACAACGAGGAAAGAAGCCGATTTGCCCTCGGCGACAAACGCCGTATAATGGGCAAAATCGCCGCAAGGAGAGCATTACATGGACATCGGAATTTCGACTTTCCCGACTGATTATTCGATAGACATCGCCAAGTTGGCCCAGAGGGCCGAGGAGTACGGATTCGAGTCGCTTTGGGTGCCGGAGCACTCCATTCTTCCGGTCAACACCGAATCGCCGTGGCCGGGCTCTCCCGACGGCAAGATTCCAAAGGTGTACGCGGACATCGTTGACCCGTTCATTGCATTGAGTCGTGCGTCCGCTGTGACCACCAAGCTCAAATTGGGCACGGGCATATGTCTTGTGCCGGAGCGCAACCCGCTGCTGCTGGCTAAAGAGGTTGCGACTCTAGATATGTATTCTCAAGGAAGGTTCCTGTTCGGAATCGGAGCGGGCTGGCTCCGTGAAGAAACAGAGATCATGGGCGGCGATTTCGCCCACCGATGGAGCCAGACACGAGAGTCCATTCTCGCGATGAAAGAGCTTTGGACCACCGTGGGAAGCGAGTACCACGGCAAGTATTACGATTTCCCGCCGGTATATTCCTTCCCGAGATCGGTTCAGAAGCCTCACCCTCCGGTGTTTTTGGGAGGTATGGCCAAAAACGTTTTCAAACGCATTATTGACTACGGCGATGGCTGGATGCCCAATCGTGTGGTTCCCGAGGACGTCCAAAAAGGCAGGGCGACGCTAGATGAACTGGCAGAGGCCGCAGGCCGCGACCCGAAGTCTATTATCGTCTCAGTATTCGGTCAACAGCCGGACGCAGACCTCCTGAAGGGTTTCGAGGAGGCAGGCGCAGACAGGGTAATGATCCGTGTCGAGACCGCCAACGAAGAAGACACTCTCAAGAATCTCCACAGCATCGCAGAAACGGTCTTGAATTAGGCTTTTCACTCAGGGAATTTCGGCATCACCGACTCTCCGAACAGCTTGATCGCCTTCTGGACGGCGTCGGTGTCCATCTCGCCGACGTTGATCTTGAGCATGAGGTTTCGGACGCCGAGGTCTCGTAACTCAGCCACCTGATCTGCGACCTGAGACGGCGTGCCGATGATTGTGGCCTGGTCGAAATCCTCTCCCACAGGTAGCGGCTTGCTGGTGTCCAGGGGTGGGAAGCCTTCCGGATTGTAGATTTCTCGCGCTTCGCGGAAGTGTTTTCTCTCTCTGGCGAAGCCCGGTTGCGCCAATTCTCGCGCTTTTGATTCGGTTTCGGCCACGAACATATTGCGAGCAACCCATATCTGGTTCAGTGCGTTTTCGGTTTGTTTCTCTGTAAATCCTGCTCCCAGCATCTCGGTTTTGTAAGTGGACAATCGGTTGGCCGTGTCCTCGGCTGTCTGGACGCCGATTAGGATAGGCCTGCCAATTCGGGCCATCGTGATGGTGGACGCTTCGCTGATGCAGGCTCGGACAATCGGTGGGTGGGGTTTCTGATAAGGGACTGGGCGGAGGGCAGGGAATTTCACGTTCCAGAACTTGCCTTTGAAGTCCAGATTTTCGGTGGTCCACGACTTCACGATCAACTCTTCGGCTTCGGCCAGGCGTTCCTCGGCCTCCTCCATCGGGATGCCGAAGCCCAGATATTCGTAGGTGTTGAAGGCCGAGCCTCGGCCCACGCCGAATATCAGCCTGCCGTGGCTTATATTGTCCAGCAGCGCCGTCTGCGCCGCCAGCCGCACCGGGTGATGGAACGCCATCTCCACCACGGCGAACCCGATCTTGATTCGCGTCGTGCGTGCCGCCACTGCGGCGCCGAACACCAAGGGGTCAACATACGCCGAAGCTCCATCAAAGTGGTGTTCTGTGAGCCACGCTGCCTCGAATCCCACTGACTCTTGAAGCTCAATTTCTGCCAGCGTGTTGTCAATTACTTTGCTGTCGTTTTCGGGGTTGTGGCTGACTGGGAATACGAACGAGCCGAACTTCATTCGAGCCTCCAAATTGTGTTGATCACAATGGAGAATATATCACTGTTGGGGTGATGGTTGTCCAATGCCTTCTGAGGCAGTACACTTGGGAACCAAATCGACGAAATGATAGCCGACTGGAGAGCTTGCGATGGTTGCGACGTTCAACTCCGACACCCTCAGAGAAAAGTCCCTCCAATACCTGTGGATGCACAACCGTGACTGGACTCAGATGGCTGAGGACGGTGAACCTTCGATAATCGTTGGGGGCGAAGGAGTGCGCGTCACCGACGGCGATGGCAGGTCGTGGATTGACGTGAACGGCGGGTACAACTCCGTCAACGTCGGGTACGGAAGAGATGAGATTGCCGATGCCGCCTACGAACAGATGATGAAACTCTCGTACTTTCCCAACGGCACGACCACGGTGCCGATGGTTGAACTTGCCGAGAAGATCGCCGAGATTGCCCCAGGCTCGCTGAACAGGGTGTTTCCGGTCTCGGGTGGCTCCGAGGCCAACGAGACGGCGCTCAAGATCGCGCGAGCCTACCATAAGCGCAGGGGGGACAACGGACGCTACAAGGTGATAAGCCGTCGGGGTTCCTATCATGGGACCACCGCCGGAGTTCTGTGGCTCGGAGGCAGTTCTGCGGCCCCTCGCGACGACTTCGAGCCTATGTATCCCGGTATGGTGTACGCTCCGCAGCCCAACCCATACCATTGCGAGCTTGGGGGCGAGACCTCCTCCGAGTGCGCGACCCGATGCGCTATGGCTATCGAGGAACTTATCCAGTTTCACGGCCCCGAGACGGTGGCGGCGGTCATAGCAGAGCCTATATCTACCCCGATGGGCGCCGTGGTTCCCGGCGACGAGTATTGGCCTCTCTTGAGAGAGATATGCGACCATCACGGAGTTCTGCTCATCGCCGACGAGGTCATCAACGGCTTCGGGCGCACTGGCGAGATGTTCGCGGTCGAGCACTGGGACGTTGTGCCTGACATCATGACAATCGCGAAGGGAATCATCAGCAGCTACCTGCCCCTGGCCGCTACGGTCGTGAAGGACGAGGTCGCCGACGCTTTCGCGGGCAAGGAGAACTACTTCAGGCACGTATTGACGTTCAGCGGACACCCGGTTTCAGCGGCGGCGGCGCTTAAGAATATCGAGATTATCCAAAACGAAAACATGGTTGAAAATTCCCGGGATGTTGGAGCCTATTTCAAGGAACAACTTGAAGGCCTTGCGGGCGACCATCCATTGATCGGAGACGTTCGAGGCCGAGGGCTTTTGATGGGCGTCGAATTGGTGTCGGATCGCGAGACCAGGGCGCCGGTGGCTGAAGATGTTCATATCGCGGACAAGCTTAACGAGCGGTTCAAAAAGTACGGCCTGATTTTGCGAATGTCTGGCAATATCATCAACATCGGTCCGCCCATCTGTATCACCGAGGGTGAAGTGGATGAGATTATCCACGCGCTCGATGTGTCGCTCTGGGAGGTCGAAGGCGAAATGGGCATCGCCCAGATGGCGTAGTCAGGTTCTTGATACGTGAAACCCTGATCACTTGACACGTAAATATGAAAGGCGAGTCTATGACCAACGCATTAGACACTGAGCAGATCAGAAGGTCCGCGCTGGAGCATCTGTGGATGCACAATCGTGACTGGGTTCAGATGGCCGAGGATGGAGGCCCTCTGATTATTGTCGATGGCGAGGGCATCCGCGTCACAGACTCAGACGGTCAGGAGTGGATTGATGCTCACGGCGGTTACGCGTCGGTGAACGCAGGCTACGGACGCACCGAAATCGCGGAAGCCATGCGCGATCAGATGAAGGCTCTGGCTTATTTCCCCCAGGGTTCGACCACCGAGCCGCTGGTGAATCTAGTCGAGAAGATAGCCGAACTGGCTCCCGGAGACCTGGAGCGCAGTTGGCCGGTTACAGGCGGATCGGAAGCCAACGAGACCGCCATCAAGATTGCTCGCGCCTATCAGAAGCGTGTCGGACAACCTGGGCGCTACAAGATCATCAGCCGTCGGGGCTCCTATCACGGCGCGTTGGGCGCGGTGATGTGGACCGGCGGCAACTCTGGTCGGGAGGATTACGAGCCTGCCTTCCCTGGAATGGTGTACGCTCCTCAACCCAACTCGTATCGCTGCGAACTTGGTGGTGAGACTCCTTCAGAGTGCGCAGTGCGCTGCGCTCAGGCTATCGAAGACCTTATCCTGTTTCACGGGCCGTCCACCGTTTGCGCCGTTATTGCGGAACCGATCGCGTCGACTCCAATTATTCCCGGAGACGAGTACTGGCCCATGCTCCGGCAGATTTGCGACAAATACGGAGTCGTGCTGATCGCCGATGAGGTGATAAACGGCTTTGGGCGCACGGGCAAGATGTTCGCGATGGAGCATTTCGGTGTGACGCCGGATATTCTGACTATGGCGAAGGGCATCACCTCAAGCTATCTGCCTCTTGCCAACACCATCGTGACTCCTCAGATTTCTGACGCCTTCGCAGGTAGCGACAACATATTCCGGCAGGCGTTGACCTTTGGCGGGCATCCGGTCACCGCGGCGGCGGCGCTGGCGAACATCGAGATTATCGAGAGCGAGGGCATGGTTGAGAATTCCGAGAAGACCGGGGCGTATTTCTTGGAGCAACTCAAGAGCCTACAAGAGGACCACGAGATGATCGGCGATGTCCGCGGAATCGGCCTGCTTGTAGGCATGGAGTTTGTGAAGGACAGGGAGACCAAAGCGTCCTTCCCTGCGGAAGCCCAATTGGGCGATAAACTGACCGAGGCGTTCCGAGAGGAACGTTTGATCCTTTTGGGCGGAAATGGGAGAACCGTTGGCATGGGGCCACCGCTGTGCATGACGCCGGCGGACGTAGATGAGGTGGTCGGGAGATTGGACAGAGCGATAGGTAACGTCGAGAAAACGCTCCCAATCTCCTAGCATGCTTGTTGCGGGGTGACTTATGGTTTGTGGGCACGATGAGCCAGGGTCATTAGTTTTTGCACGCAGGACGGATAATGTCCAACAATTACAAGCACGACTACGAAATTAGAGACGACGAGCGGGTCGCCATATTTATCGACGGCAGCAACCTCTACCATAGCCTTGAGGAGAACTGCCGAAGGTACGACGTCGACTTCGGGGCCTTTTCTGCCAAACTCGCCGCAGGCAGGCCGCACCTCAGGACCTATTACTACAACGTTCTGCGCGATCCAGACCGCAACCATCAGGCATACCAGGATCAGCAGAAATTCCTGACGGCGCTACACAGCACGCCCTACCTGGAGGTGCGTCTGGGAGTTTCAAAGCTTCGAGGTGACGTGCCTGTGGAGAAGGGCGTCGATATCATGATCGCCACCGATTTTCTCAGAATGGCATGGAACGACCTCTATGATACCGCGATTCTCGTAAGCGGCGACGGTGATTTTTCCTACGCCGTCCAGGCGGTCAAGGACTTGGGAAAGCATGTCGTGGTGGCGGCGTTTCCGGCGAATCTCTCCAAAGAACTCAGCCAAGTGGCAGACTCGAAAGAGTATTTTACGCCTGAGTATTTCGCCGATATCTGGAGCCGAAGACGCGGCCCTGAGAGGTCAGGTTCATACAACAATAACGACCAGGGTCGGCGGTTTCGCCGCCCGTCACCCTCAAAACCAAGGCAACCCGAGGACGCCGGACCCGACCGGAACCGCAGATTCGACGAGAGGGATGACGACTTTTCGTAAATCCCAAAATCGGCGGCTGGAATTGACCCCTTTCACTTGCGACCCTATTGTGCGAAGGCGTGGCGCGAGTCTGGGCCATATTTGTTTGGCCCCGCATCGTCTTGTTTGATGAACCACACCAACAGTACGATCCATCCAATGATCACAGCGAAAACCAGCAACAGCCACCAGCCAGTTCTGTTGGTGTCATGAAGTCTTCTAACGCCTACAGCTAATCCGGGAATTAATACGGCAAGTTCGAACAATCCACCAAGAATGCCCGAGGTGCCAGCAATCGCGTCAGCGATAGACAATGCTATGCCAGCAATTAGCTCAAATAACGCCCACCACCAAAATTCAGCCCGAGTCGACCTGCCACGGAAGTCAAAGTACCGGTTGAACCCAAGCTTGATGGCATCAGGAAAGCTGACCATCGTCAGTTCAGTTGCGGCTCCTTGAGGACGAAAAGGCCCGGGTGAGCTTAAGGGAACGCCACAGGCGCTACAGAACTGAGCGCCCTCTGGGTTGTCGCGACCGCAATTCGGGCATTGCATGGCAACTCTCTTTCATGATCGGATATTCACAAGATGGGACGTGAATTTTTGCATCCGCGATAGTGGGGAACCCCTCATATCTTATTGACCGAGCATCGAAAGTGTCAACATTGGTTGCATCAGAACAACGGGTGATAAAGTACGCGCTGGTGGTGATCGTGAACAGGCGACAGCTACCTGCCTTGAATTGGAACGGCATCATCCACAGGATGATCGAAATACAGACCAATGATTCAGACATCTGGCAGCCCTAAATTGGAGAGAAACTGGCCGCCGTCTAAGAAAAATTCGCTTTTCAATATATTGACGTATCTGATATACTCCGCTGTGGGATTCCGGCCAGATCATAAGGTCCAGCTGCGCTTCATTTTTTCCTTAAGTTTGACATTTTGAAGGGCGTGCCGCGCCAGTGTGAGGCTGTTGGACCGTTATTTTTTAGACTCAAAAAGGGGACAACGCATGCCTGCCTATGCAGTCTTAGGCGCGCAATGGGGTGATGAAGGCAAGGGGAAGATCGTCGATGTCCTTGCGCGAGATATGGACATCGTGGCCCGATTCTCCGGCGGCAATAACGCCGGGCATACCGTAGTAAACGACAAGGGCAAGTTCAGCGTCCACCTTGTTCCATGTGGTATATTCTGGCCCCATACGATGAACCTCATTGGCAATGG
>DCAW01000154.1:0-10338 GCA_002313895.1 Dehalococcoidia bacterium UBA1123 | reverse complement strand
GATGGGATTGACGTTGCGGGACGCATCATAGTCAGTGAACGCGCGCATCTTGTTATGCCTTATCATGTCGTCCTTGATGACATGGCTGAACGCGCAAGAGGCGACAATCCTATCGGAACAACCGGCAAAGGGATTGGCCCCGCCTATAGCGACAAGGCTGCTCGGACAGGCGTGAGAGCGGCGGACTTGCTCGACATTGAAGCGCTCTTGCCCAGGTTGGATGCGATTCTAAGCCATACCAATGCTATCATCACGAAAGTTTATGGTGGCCAAGCCGTGTCCCATGAAGAAATATTTGAGAAATGCCGCGACTGGAGCGCTCGGCTAGCGCAGTACATCGGACCTGTGGAAAAAATTGCCAACCAGGCTCTGGCGGCAAATCAACACGTCCTGTTAGAAGGCGCTCAGGGAGTGCTGTTGGACCTTGACCACGGCACCTATCCTTTCGTGACCTCGTCGAACCCGACAATCGGCGGGGCGTCCGTGGGCATGGGAATCAGTCCCAGACATATCACCCAGATCACCGGCGTGTTCAAGGCATACAGCACTCGTGTCGGAACCGGCCCGATGCCCACGGAGTTGGAAGACGAAACAGGCGAGACCATTCGCGAATTGGCCCAGGAGTTCGGAACTACAACAGGGCGTCCCCGCCGTGTGGGGTGGTTCGACTCGTTGGCGGCTCGTTATTCCACGATGATTAACGGCTACACTTCGGCGGTTCTCACCAGGCTCGACGTGCTTGATGGGTTCCCAAGCGTTCAGGTCTGCACAGGATATATTGACGAGGACGGGAACGAGATTCAGGACTTCCCCGGCGGCGTGGCCGCTCTAGAAAAGTGCAGGCCGGTTCTGGAGGAATTGCCAGGATGGGACACGCCCACGGCTGGGGTTCGCCGTCTCGAGGACTTGCCGACTAACGCTCGCGCCTACGTCGACCGCATCCAGGAATTGATCGGCTGTCCGATTGATGTTATCTCGACCGGGCCGCATAGGGACGAGACGATTCTCGTCAGGCCCTTGATCGAAGCCTGACTCGTTAAGGGTTTCAGGATTGCGCCCATTGTATGCGCGTTCGTATCATAGGCGGTCCCGGCAGCGGCAAAACGACGTTGGCTCAGGCTCTGTCGGATCAAATCGCTGTGCCCTCTTACTCATTAGACGACGTGGTGTATGATCCTCATGGTTCTGGCACTGGAACCATCCACGAGCGCGTCCGTATTGTATCTGACTTGGCTTCGCAGCCAGATTGAATAACAGAAGGCGCCTTCCTATGGTGGATTGAGGCGCTTTTGACATCAGCGGACACTATAATCTGGCTGGAATTCGGGTGGCCGCGTGGAGGATAGTTTATCGGCACACGTCGAGGAGTATCGCGAGGGACAATCCGCATCCGGGTGTCAGGCGGCTGATCTGGCTCTTGAGCCACGCGAAGACGCACTACACCTCAGACACATCGCTGCTTCCGTCCTCCCCGATTGACGACGGCGCCATCGCTCGTGTTGCGACAGGCGAAATGTTGGCTCCCTACGCCTCGAAAGTTCGTCGGTGCGAGACAACGCGGATGTGACGACCGCAATTCGCGAACTTGAACAAAACAGATAAGGGCCGGCACATGGCCGACCCATATTCGTTCCAGTCTTCATATTAGATGTGCTGAGGATCAGTCTACAGGCAGATCAACGTCATAGTCGTCCATAACTGGGTTGAACTTGGCTTTGAAGGCCTCGTCCGGCCCCCACAACGGGAGTCGGGTTCCGCCGATATCCATGCCTGCGCGGTTGACGGCGTATTTGATGGGCACCGGGTTGGTCACCCAGAATATCGCCTTGAAGATCGGGAGCATGCGACGATGCTCCGCCGCCGCGCTCTCGACGTCGCCCTCTAGAATCTTGCCCATCATAGACTGAATCTGTTTGCCGATGATGTGGGCCGCGACGCTGACAATCCCATATCCTCCGGTGCACATTATCGAGAATGTTTCGTCGTCGTTTCCGGACCATACACGGAAGCCGTCAGGCGAGCCGTCGATAATCTGGGTGATCTGAACCGGGTCGCTTGATGCTTCTTTGACGCCGACGATGTTGTCGATCTCCGCCAGTTTCAGAGTCGTCGCGTGGTCCATATTCAACGACGTCCGAGACGGCACATTGTATAAGATTCCTGGCAACGAAGTTGCCGTGGCGATAGCCTTGAAATGTTCGTAAAGGCCATCCATAGGTGGCTTGTTGTAAGCCGGGACAGTCAACAGTAGGCCATCGACACCGACGCCTTCGGCCTCTTTGGACAGTTCGATGGAATTGCGGTGGTTGTTGTCGGTGGTTCCGGCGATCACCGCTGCCTGCTCTCCAACCTCTTCCTTGACCTCGGCGAACAGCCTGATCTTCTCGTCATTGGACATCGAGGGGGATTCTCCGGTGGTCCCGCCGATTACCAGGCCGTCGCTGCCGGAGTTGATGAGCGCCGTGGCTAGCTTGCGAGCTTTCTTGTAGTTGATCTCACCATCGTCATCAAATGGCGTTACCATTGCGGTTAAAAGCCTTCCAATCTCTGCCATAACTGCGCCCTCCTTCCAGCGTTACTGAAGCAAATTTCTGGCTAACATCTCTTCCGCGATCTGTATGGCGTTTAAGGCGGCGCCCTTGCGTAGGTTGTCGCATGTGAGCCACATCGCGATGCCGTTGTCCAGGGAGATGTCCTTGCGGATTCTGCCGACGAACACATCGTCCTCGCCCTCCGACTGAACGGGCATAGGATACACGTTTGCTTGAGGATCGTCCACCACACGGACGCCTGGCATAGTGGACAAAATCTCCCTTACTTCCCCTGGACTGATGGGGTCTGTGAACTCTACGTTTATCGCCTCGGCGTGGCTGACCATCACAGGAACCCGGACGCAAGTTGTAGAAACTTTGAGGTCAGGCGCGTGCAGAATTTTGCGTGTCTCGTTCTGCATCTTCATCTCCTCGGTGGTGTAGCCATTTTCGAGAAATTCTTCGACATGAGGCAATACGTTGAAGGCTATCTGGTGGGGATAGACGTTCATGCTCGCATCTTTCCCGTCCAGAACGTCCCGAGATTGAGCGAGCAACTCTTCGCCTGCTGACGCCCCTGTGCCGGTCACCGACTGGTAACTGGCTGCGACGATGCGCTTGGCCGGGTTGGCTTCGTTGAGAGGTTTGAGGGCCATCACCATTGGGGTTGTTGTGCAGTTGGGACTGGCGATGATTCCGTGGTGGTCATGGAGGTCTCCGGGATTGATCTCAGGCACCACTAGAGGGACGGTTGGGTCCATCCTGAACGCCGAGCTTTTGTCGATCACGATGGCTCCCTGATCGACGGCGAGTGGGGCCATTTGGCGGCTGACTGACCCGCTGGCGGAGATGAACACGAAGTCCACTTCGCTCAGTAGCTGAGGCGTTGCTTCTTCGACGATCAACTTCTCGCCGCGAACCTTGATCTTCTTGCCGAATGAGCGTTCAGACGCGCATAGGCGAATATCAGAGGCTGGAAAATTCCGCTCTTCCAGTATGCGCAGGAACACCTGCCCCACCGCGCCCGTCGCGCCGATCAAAGCGATTTTACACTCGCTCACGTTACCCTCCGGTCGGAAATAAATGTGTCGGTTCGCACGTTTGATGATAACGCGTGAGGCGCTCGATTGCCAACAGTGTTTGCGCTATGGCGAGATTGCAGATGTCGAGAAAGACCGCAAAAAAAAGAGGCGATGTTGCAGGAACTCGCCTCTTCAAATTGATCGAAAGTGTCGAGGGTTACAACCCCATGAGCTTGTCGAGGCCGACCGTCAGGCCGGTGCGGTTGACCACCTCGCGGATTGCCATTGTCACTCCGGGCATAAAGCTCTCGCGGTTGATGGAGTCGTGCCGGATGGTCAAGGTTTGGCCCAGCGTGCCGAATACCAACTCGTGGTGGGCCATGCGACCCGGCATGCGGGCGCTGTGGACCGTGACTCCGTTGGAGTCTCCGCCACGGGTGTTGGGGATGAGTTCTTTTTCGGCTTTGGGAGCGGTGAAGGGGCCGCCCTTGCCTTCGACGGCGGCGTTGGCGATGGCGATGGCCGTGCCGGACGGGGCGTCGATTTTGGCCTCGTGGTGCATCTCGGTCAGGTCGGCGTAGTCGAAGTATTTGGCGGCGACCTTTGCAAGGTGAATCATGAGCACGCCACCCAGGGCGAAGTTGGGGGCGATGATTATGCCTACCTGATGCTCGTTAGCGAGGCTTTCGGCTTCGTCGTAGTTCTCCTGGCTCAGGCCGGTCGAACCGATGACGACGTTAACCTTACCCGCAGCGGTTGTCCGCATCACTTCCATTGCCCCGGCTGCGCTGGAGAAATCGACGACCACATGGGCGTTTTCAAGCATGTCGGCCAGCACGTTTGACACTTGAACGATGCCAGCGCCGTCGGGGAGGGCCAGCGAGCCGGGTTCGGCTCTACCGTCCGCTCCCCCAACGGGCGTCATGTCTTCTGCGTTGGTTACTGTGCGCAGCACTTCTTGACCCATTTTGCCAAGCGCTCCGTGTACTACTACGTTGATCGTTGCCAAGGCAAAACCTCCTTCTCGGGTTGGGTTAGAAGATGCTTGTTCAGTCTACCTGTCGCGTCCGTCCCCTCCGCCGCCGGACCTTCCACCGCCGCCGGACCTGTAACCGGACCTTCCGCCGCCGCCGCGACGATCCCTGTCGTCACCGCCGCTTCTGCGGGGTCCTCGATCACCACCGCCGGATCGGGCCTGGGCGACGACTCGCTCGGCGACCTCAGTGTCGTCGTCGTCACCGAGGAGGGCTTTTCGGGAGAGACGAATCCTGTCTCCGTCGATTGCGATGACGATGACGGTTATTTCGTCTCCCATGTTCACCTCGTCCTCGACGGTGGGCACGTGGTAGTCCGCAAGCTCGCTGATGTGGACCATTCCATCGCGACCCGGAAGAATCTCGACGAAAGCTCCGAACGGCATGGTCTTGACGACCTTGCCGGTGTATATCTCGCCCACTTCAACGGATCGGGTGAGGTCTCGAATCATCTGAATCGCCAACTGAGAGGCCTCGCCGTCGGAAGAGCCGATGATCACCGAACCGTCGTCCTGGATGTCGACAGTCGCCTTGGTGGCCTCCACGATCCCTCGGATGGTCTTTCCGCCCGGGCCGATGACCGCACCGATCTTGTCCACAGGAATGTGGATGGTCTCCATCCTGGGGGCGTAGGGGCTGAGGTCTTCGCGAACGTCTTCGATGGCGTCGTGTATCACATCAAGTATTTGGAGTCGACCCTCTCTGGCCTGCTCCAGCGCGTCTCGGATGATGTCATAGCTGATGCTGTTGACTTTGATGTCCAACTGTATGGCAGTGATGCCCTCGCGGGAGCCTGCCACCTTGAAGTCCATGTCTCCGACGTGATCTTCTAACCCCTGGATGTCGGTGAGCGTGACGTATTCGCCGTTGTCGCCAGTGACCAAGCCAACGGAGATGCCGGCTATAGGGGCTTTGATGGGAACTCCGGCGTCCATGAGGGCCAGAGTGCAGGCGCATACTGTTGCCATTGAGGTCGAGCCGTTGGAGCTTAGGCACTCGCCCACGAGCCTGATGGTGTAGGGAAATTCGTCCTCGTCGGGCAGAACGGATGTCAACGCGCGCTCGGCCAACGCACCGTGGCCGATTTCGCGACGACCAGGAGAGCCGACGCGCCGAGCCTCGCCCACTGAGTAGGGCGGGAAGTTGTAGTGAAGCAAGAATCGTTTGGACTCTTCAGGGCTGAGAGTGTCGATCTTCTGCGCGTCGCCCGATGAACCGAGAGTGCAAACCCCCAACACCTGGGTCTCGCCTCGCGAGAACAGGCCGGTGCCGTGGGTGCGAGGTAGAAGGGCGACCTCCGCGGACAGGGCGCGAATCTCTTTCACGCCTCTGCCGTCGGGTCTTGAGCCTTCTTTGATAATGCGCTCTCGGAATGACTCGTCCAATGCAGTCTCGAAGGCGCCGCCGATGGTCCTGGAGTCGTAATCTTCGCCGAAAGTGTCGTTTAACTCAGCTTTCAGCGTCGATAGAGCGTCATCGCTCGCGCTGCCCTCGAGCCTGAGTGCCTCAAGCACTCGGTCTCCCAGCGCGTCGGAGACCTTGGTCTCCAGCTCTGGATCGTAGCCCCGTCGCTCGTAGTCGTCGGTCTTGGGCTTGCCAACGCCTGATGCCAGCTCTTCCTGAAGCTCGATCAATTGAAGGTTGGCTTCCTGGGCCTGCTCGATTGCCTCGAGCACGATGTCTTCTCCAACCTCGCTGGCTCCGGCTTCCATCATCACGACGCCACTTTTGGAGCCTGCGACCACCAGGTCTAGTTGGCTGGTCCCCAAATCTTCATATGAAGGATTGATGATGTATTTTCCGTCCAGATATCCGATACGAGTGCAGCTAATCGGGCCGTCGAAAGGGATGTCTGAGACGCTGAGGGCGGCTGAAGCCGCGGTGACCGCCAGGGTGTCGTAGGGTGTCTCCATGTCTAGAGACAGAGGCGTAATGATTATCTGAACTTCGTTGCGGAAGCCCTTGGGGAATAGAGGCCGGATGGGCCTGTCAGTCAATCTTGCGATTAGAATTGAAAATGTGCTGGGCCGACCCTCTCTGCGGAAGAAACTTCCGGGAATCTTGCCTCGGGCATAGTGTCTTTCCTCTACATCGATAGTGAGAGGAAAGAAGTCGATTCCTTCCCGGGGGTTAGCCATTGTGGCGGTGACCAATAGCACATTGTCACCGTTGGATACCACTACAGAGCCATTGGCTTTCTGAGCCAGTTTGCCGGTCTCGATTGAGACGACGTCTCGGCCCACGTCACGTTGAAAAGTGGATGTCATGGAAACGCAATTCCTCCTGGGCGGGACCTGTCGGAAAGAAGAATAGCGCCCGTTCGGGCGCTATGTGAGGCGGTGTGTTACCTGCGCAGGCCCAGCCTGGCGATAAGCGTGCGGTAGCGTGTTACGTCCTGTGCGTTTAGATAACGCAACAGGCGTCGTCGGCGACCCACCATTTTTAGGAGCCCACGACGAGTCGATTCGTCGTGTTTATTCTCTCTGAGATGTTGTGTGAGTCTGAGTATTCGAGAGGTGAGCACAGCCACTTGCGTCTCTGTTGAGCCTGTGTCGTTCTCGTGGGTCCTGTATTCTTCGATGATGGCCTGCTTATCAGCCTTATCCAAGCCTGTCTCCTGGGGTCCCTCTTACTATTATGTCCTTATTCTTCTCCGGGAGAATTGTAGCACGCGTTGACATTGAGCCGCAAATTCCCTGGACCGCTGGTTATCAGGAGATATTTCCAGCGGCCTACCTGCTCACCTTTGGCTTTCAAGGCGTCCTCCGTGTTGTCAATGACCTCCAGCAGATGCCGAAGCGCTATCTGAGCCTGGATGTCCAATCCGAACCCGCAGCTGGGATTGTCGAAGGAGATTATCAAATCTTCGATCTGCTCTTGTTCGTCGGCGGGCAGCAATGGAAGATTCGGCATTGGGATTGCCCCTTGTCGGATGATCTATGCGAAACCGTTCAGGAATTCGGTGACTGCCGCCTCGAAACCGGCAGGGTTGTCGCCCATGACCAGATGGCCCGCCTTCGGAACGGTCGCGAGTTGGCCGTTGGGGATGCGCTTGTGCATGTTGGCCGCTGTGTCGGCGGCCATGATGTCGCTCTGCTCGCCCTTGACCACCAGCGTTGGGCAGGTCAGGTTTTCCAGGTAACCCCACAGCCGCTCGGTCATAGCCGGGTCGTGGCCCATGCGCCGACTGCTTCCTCGCAGGGCGCTATCGTATTTCCAGGTCCACTTGCCGTTGGGAAGCTGCTTGAGGTTGTGGACGAGACTGCCGCGAAGCTGCACAGGGTCACGTCGAGGGTTGTATGCAATCACCCTCTCGACAAATGCGTCTATGGAGTCAAGCTCATCGTCCTGTTGGACAAACTGCCGGATGTTCTGGGACCCGGACTGTAGGTTCTCGGGGCCAGCATCGACAATGACCAGCGCTCGGACCTCATCGGGGTGGTTCGATGCGTAGGTGAAGGAGTTTCGCCCACCCATAGACAGTCCCATAAGCACGAAATCCTTCAGTCCGATTTCCTGGACTACACCCTTGATGTCATTCTGTTGGGCTTCGGGTGAATAGTCACCATCGGGAGCCCAATCGCTGTCGCCGTGGCCTCTCAGGTCCAGTGCTCTGACGTGGAATTTGTCAGTAAAAGCCAGCGCCACGAAGTCCCAGGAGTGACACTGCTGGGCGAAACCGTGCAAGAGGAGCATGTCGGGTTTGTCGGGGTTGCCCCAGTCAAGGTAGTGGAATCGCATGTCGTTGGCCTCGACGAATCTGTCCTCAGGCACAGCCTCGGTTGAGAAGGTCACGCCTGCCACGCGGGCGGCTTCGTACAGGGACAATCCCTGGGTGGCTGGTGAAGTCAATATTCTCTCCTCTGGTTGTTGGGTTGATCTCGTGACTCGATGTTCCAGTCGCCAGATCATTGTCGGTTTCGGGTCGTTGATGCTCGGTTTACACGGGCGGACGCCTGGTGTGCCAGTCCGTGGCCTGCTCGTAGGCGTCGGCGACTTGCAAGACTGTCGCGTCCTCGAAGGGTCTTCCCGCAATCTGCATGCCGATGGGAAGTCCCGCACTGGTGAATCCCGATGGGATTGTGGCAGTGGGGAATCCGCAGATGTTGAACGGCCTGGTCAGTCGGGACATGAGAGACAGGGCGTTTTCCTGTCTGCCGCCGATCTCGATATGTGTCTGATTGATCTTCGGCGCGCCGATGGCAGAGGTTGGCGCCACCAGGATGTCGTATCGTTCCATGACCTCGGCCATTTGGTTGTTAAATTCAGTTCGGGCGCGTTGGGCCTTCAGGTAGTCGTGGGCCGATGTCAATGCGCCGGTCTGGAGTCTTCCGCGAACATCTGCTCCGATGTCTTGGGGCCGGTCTCTGAGGTTTTCTGTATGCACCTCTGCGGCCTCGGCAATGAGGATTGTGCTGGAAATTGCCAGCGAATGATTCAGAACGGGGATCGACACCCGCTCGACGGTCGCACCTAGCTCTCCCAACATGCCTGTGGCGACGCACATGGCCTCGGCGACCTCCGGGTCGATGATGTCATAGAAGAACTCGTCGGGTATCCCGATTCGCAGACCGCTCATGCTTTGGCCCAAAGCCGCTGTGAAGTCCTCATCGGGCATGTTGGCTGAAGAGGGGTCGCGAGAGTCGTATCCTGCGATGACGTTCATAATCAGAGCCGCGTCTCTGGCCGTCCGGGTCATGGGGCCAACGGTGTCAAGGCTGAACGACAGCGGGAAGACGCCGCGCCTGCTGACGCGGCCAAATGTCGGCTTCAACCCTACGATGCCGCATAGCCCTGCGGGTATTCTCACCGAGCCTCCGGTGTCGCTTCCCAGCGCTCCCATGACCTGACCTGACCCGACAGCCGATCCGGAGCCTCCACTGGAGCCTCCGGTTATGCTGTCGACATCCCACGGATTGTGCGCTGGGCCGTCGTGGGGATTTACGCTGGTGGCTCCCAGAGCGAACTCGTGCATCTGGAGCTTTCCCATCAGGACCGCTCCAGCCTCGGCGAACCGCTCTGTGACCGTGGCGTCGTAGTCAGGCACGAAATCTCGAAGAATTTTCGAGCCTACGGTAGTCAGTATCCCTTTTGTGTAATACAGGTCTTTCAGGCCGATCGGGATGCCGTGGAGCGGGCCTCTGTAATCTCCGGCCTGTATCTCCTGCTCGGCGGTCTGAGCTGATGCCAGAGCGTCGTACGCAAGCAGAGTTATGAACGAGTTCAGTCTTGGCTCGGTGGCTTCAATGCGCGTCAAATGAGCGTGCGTCAACTCCACGGGCGACAGCCGTTTTTGTGAGATCAGGTCTGCCGCCTCGGATATGGATAGATAGTGAAGCTCTTGCGATGTCATCTGGAATCCCCCTGAGGGTCGGCTCGGAAGGTGATGGCCGGCTCGACGCCCTTGAGGTCCAGAGCGTCGAGGGTGGCCATGTCGTTCGCGGTGGCCTGGACGCTGGCGACCAACGCCGCCGACTCGTCGGAGGTCAGTTTGATGCCGCCGGCGAGCGCCAGGGACTCGACGATGTTTTGCGTGATGTTGTTTTCTGACAAAGTGTGCGGTCCTTGATGATCGACGTTGGAGTCATGGCGTCCAACAGGAGGGCCGCTATATTTACTACACCCTGTCAGGCAATGTGTCAAATCGAGCAGGCGTGAAAGGGATCGAAACTCGTATCGATCTGCATTAAGTGGCAATTTCCTGACAGGTTGCGTCGGAATGAAATGACGAAGCGACTGGAATTTAGGGAG
>DCAW01000142.1:50234-50882 GCA_002313895.1 Dehalococcoidia bacterium UBA1123 | reverse complement strand
AAGTTCTGAGGCAGTAGGCGGGTCATCCAGCGCGACGCGGTTTTCCTGCGCCGACTTGAGCGATTCGGATGCCTGGGCGAGTTCGGCGACGGTGGGAGGTTCGTCCAAAGCGGAGCGGTTTTCCTGCGCCGACTTGAGCGATTCGGATGCCTGAGCGAATTCGGTGTCAGTAGGAAGATCGTCTAACGTGGCTCGGTTTTCTTTAGCTGATTTGAGCGATTCGGAAGCCTGAGCGAGTTGTGTGGTAGTCGGAGGCTCGTCGATCTCGGTTAAATTAGTCCGAGCGTCAGTCAGGCTGTTCTCGGCGGATAATCTCGACCCCAACGCTGATTGATACCCCTGGAGTGTGTTCAGAAGGTTATTGGCCTGAGCAGATAAGTAGTCGTCCTTGATCATATCCAGCAGGACGTTCTTTTCGTTTTCAGACAGAAGCATGACATCCACTGGGCATATTGGGTGTGAATATGAAAACACAGGAGGGAGGGAATTGCTCTCTGTGTCGCAAAAAGCCTGATGTGCGATGGTGCGCGACGCCGAAGCCGTCTCCACGGAGCCTCGGGCCGTGGAGAGATTGGCCTCTGCCTGAGCGACCGCGCCATTGGCTGACGCAATCTGGGCGGGCGTGGCCGTGGCATTGAGGTTCTCTAG
>DCAW01000142.1:49577-49892 GCA_002313895.1 Dehalococcoidia bacterium UBA1123 | reverse complement strand
ACCGCGGCATTTGCCGAGGCTATCTGGGCGGGCGTTGCCGGTTCTTCAAGGTTTGTCTGCGCGAGTTCAGCTTGAGCGACCGCGGCATTGGCTGACGCGATTTGAGTAGGCGTTGCAGGTTCATTGAGATTTTCTAGCGCAAATTCAGCCTGAGCGACCGCAGCATTTGCCGACGCGATTTGAGCAGGCGTTGCAGGCTCATTGAGATTTTCCAGCACAAACTCAGCCTGAGCGACAGCGGCGTTAGCCGACGCAATTTGAGCCGGTGTCGCAGGCGCAATAAGATTTTCCAGCGCAAGTTCAGCCTGAGCGACC
>DCAW01000142.1:21646-49273 GCA_002313895.1 Dehalococcoidia bacterium UBA1123 | reverse complement strand
TTCAGCCTGAGCGACCGCGGCATTGGACGACGCGATCTGAGCCGGTGTCGCAGGCGCATTAAGATTTTCCAGCGCAAATTCAGCCTGTGCGACTGTGGCATTGGCCGACGCGACCTGAGCAGGCGTTGCAGGCTGAATGAGATTTTCCAACGCGAGTTCGGCCTGAGCGACTGCCGCTCTGGCTGATGCGATCTGCTGGTCGGCGCTCTTGATCTCCGCATCGCTGATCGAGCTGTGCAATCGAAACACGACAGAACCCCGGTCCAATTGGAATCCTTCAGCGGCGAGATAAGTGAGAGTCCCGCTGCCGCCGGGCGATATCTGGACGCTGCTGCCATATTCGAGCGTGCCGTCTAGGTCCTTAAACGTTCGGAGGTCTTTGCGGGTAATGACCGCGGCGCCGAACTCGGCGGCAATTTCGTCTTCGTCGCTGTTCGGAAGAACGAGCGCGCCCTGAGCGAACAGGACCAGAACCACTACCGCGAGACCGACCAACACGACAATTCCGAAAATAGCGGTTCGAAGTTTAGTCATCGCGATCTGCCGATTTGTATATAGTCAAGTGACTGAGTTCGTGTATGCAACCTTTGCGATCTAATGAACAATTCACTTGGTAGATTTCCCAGCGCCGAAGACGTTCTCGTTGCATAAGTTCATGCTTCGCTCCACTCTACCGCTTGCCCCTTTCAGAGATTCCTTCACGGCGCCCATACCGGCCCGTGGGTCCCCTGAGAAGTCAGGGTCCGGGACGTCCATTCCTTCGTCTCGAAGGCACTGAACGAACGCCAACAGGTCGTCCTGGAGCTGTATTTCGTCCTCTTCGTTGGCTCCTTGAGAGAAGGTGGCCCCTGCGAGCAATGGCAGACATTCTTCCAGGGCTTTCGATGAACGACTGTCTTTCTGTCCCACGTCGAAGCTCTCTTTGAGGGTGCCTAGGTCAACCGATCCATCGGCGTTCAATTCTGGATCGGGGATATTCGTTTTATGGTCCCTGAGACACACTGTGAAGTTTGTAGTGATTTGCTCATCTGTCAGGTCAGCAGTGGTCTGGTTGGTTTCTGTCTTGTCAGATGTCGAAGATAGTCGCGCTGTGGTGTCCGACTTTGGATTGGACGGGCCTGCGGACTTGATAGCAGGCTCAGACACCTGGGGTTTATCCACCCGAGCAACCCCAGAATCGGACTGGCTTGAACTGGAACACGCGGAAATAACCAGCGCGGCCAGCAAAAGCGCCAGGCTAAGAATCAGTCGTCTATCGTGTCTCAAATTATCTCCTGCGGCACGTCAAACAATCGCTGGGCCAATTCTGGCTGTTGAAAAACCTCATCGCCGTCCAGCATTCGTTCCTCCAAAGACAGACTCGGCGCACGTTTCAAAGATTTGTTGCACTCTGGAATCTGCGCCTCCGGCTTGTTGTATCATCGCGCCCATAGCTGCTCGTATTCCATTTGAGAACTCGGGGTCTGGAACGTCAATTCCTTCGTCTCTGAGACATTGGGCGACTAACAGAATGTTGTCCTGAAGTTCTACTTCGTCCTCTGCCGAAGGCGGCTGGGCAAAGGTGGCCTCTGCGAGCAAAGGCAGGCACTCTACAAGCGCCGGAGAGTTCAAAATGGCCGGGTTGCTCTGGACGACACTCTGTCTGAAGGCCAATAGGTTAAGTGATCCATCTGCGTTCACTTCGGGATCGGGGGCTTCAAGACCATGATCTCTCAAGCACGCTGCAAACTTGGTGAGAATCTCCTCGTCGGTTTGTTCGGGGTCGGCTTGTTCGGTGGCGTTCGTTTCCGAAACCAACGGCACAGGCGTGTCAGCCTGTGGATTAGATGGGCCTGCTGACACGATCACAGGTTCTGCTGGCTGAGTGTCCTCTAACCGGGCAACGCCAGAGCCGGATTGGTTATCACTGGAACATGCAGAGACCACCAGGGCCGCCATCAGAAGCACGAGGACAAGAATCAGTCGTCTATCGTTTCGCATATTATCTCCGACGGGACTAACAAAGGTTGTCACAGTAACGCTGAGCCACACTTGCAATCTAACAATATAACGCTCGTTCGTCTATCGCGTTACTGAAACCATTTTGAATACTTATTTCGTGCGCGCCATGCCCAACGTTAACGTTTCCTGATATCGTCATGCTTGCGTTTTTCAAGTTCTGGTAGGTTAGTATCGACGAGACTCCAACCTGGCTCGATTTCCCCAGAGGACGTCACCGGAGGTTTGATCTCGATCGGCTGGTTCAGGTCGAAGTATTTCACATGGCTGGAAATTGTGAGCCATTCCCCTGCCTGCGAGACCGGATTCTCTTCTAACACAGCTATCTTTACTTTGGCTTGCCGGATGGTGTAGTCCACTTTATCAATCCACAATTCAACTTTTGAGCGTTTATTCGCTAAAGATTCCCTGCCGATCTTGCCCCAGTCGATCGTTCCCTGGTAGCGCAGGGTGTCATGCCCATCGATCATGTCGTCAGGCAACTGTTCAAGATCGAGCAACGAACCCAGAATTTCGAGAGTGTTCTCCTTGCTCATAGCGAGCCCTGTGGTATCGCCAGACTTGGCTTGCCTGGAGATTTCGTCCAGGAATTTTCCGACTCCCGCTCTGACATGGATATATGCTGATTTTCGACTGTCGCCGCGAACATACCGATCATCGCCGATTCCGATGAACTCGACTGCATCGTCGGGCTCGCCGACGATGACCCGAAATCGGTCTGGAGCCGAATATTCGATTTCCATTTCCGATTGAAAGATTTCTCCGTACTTGGTGACAGTTACCGACTCGATTGCGCGGTAAGATCGAAGCGCAGCAGTTGCCGCCTCGGCCTTCTCTATCGTCCCAGCGCCAGACAGCTGTAGAATCCCGATTGCGATCACCGCGACCAAAACGCTTGCCACGATAAGGGCCGGGCGGACCAGCGCCGGAGACACCAGACGGGGGAACAGTCTGTTCAACGCCTGTGCCGCTTTGATCTTTGACATGGCGGCCTGTTTGAGGTCTGATGGAATCGGCGTCGATCTCAACGAAGCAAGCTGATGCCTGTCTCGCTTGTAGTCGGCCAACATCGCCTGGCAGGGGGAGCAATCCGCCGCGTGTCGTTCCACGAACTCGCGTTGAGTGCGGGCCAACTCGCCATCGGCATACGCAGAGAGCAGATCCTGCAAATCTGAGTGTTTCAACTAGTGTCACCTCCTGCCCTGGAGTCGTACGCCTTACGGAATTCCTCCCGTCCCTTCGCCACGCGCTTTCGCACTGCGTCTTCGTTGACGCCCAGAATTTCGGCGATTTCCCGATATCGGAGACCCTCCACGAAGTGCAGCGCCAGACAGACTCTGCGTTCTGGCGGCACATGAAGCAGCGCATCCTCGATGGCGATCTTCTCGTCCGTGTTTGGAGTGGCCTGGGTAGCAGGTAGTTTCTCCGTGCCCCGAAACGGGACGAAAGTCAGCAAACGCCTGCGTCGATGATATTTCAGCGCGTCGTTGGTGGCGATGCGATAGAGCCAAGCCTTGAGAGAAAGCTCCGAGTCAGTTTTGAGGATGCTCTGATACGCTTTGAGGAACGTGTCCTGGGTCAGGTCGTGGGCGACCTCGCGATCTGCGGTCATCCGCAACACGTGCCGAAAAATCGCCGCCTGATACTCTTCGACGATCTCGCCGAAGACATCAGTCTTCCCGGTGCGGACCTGATTTATGACCCACGCTTCGTCCAACGATGGCGCTCCTTCGATATGTCGCTTGATACTATAATCCCTGAGAGCGCCAAAACCGGAACAGGATCGTCAGTCAATCGCAGCAATAATCGCACCCTCCCGTGCGACCCATCGCCTGGCAAACAAAAAGGGCGACTCTTGCGAGCTGCCCTTATGCTAACTATGTTTTATTGAGAGATATGCTACTGGGTTGACGGGTTCAGGCCCATAGGACGCTCGGCGATCTTGTGCCGCACCTCTGGGTTCACCAGGGACATGGGCAGTGTGCCGCGCAGAATCCGGGCGGTCTCCTGACCCACCTGCACCAAGGCAGCGACCCTAGACCTTGACGAGGACCCGGCGGAGTGGGGCGTCACGATGACGTTGTCAAAATCGAACAGCGGGTTGTCGGGCGCGGTCGGCTCTTCCTCGAAAACGTCCAGTCCGGCTCCGGCGAACTCCTTGTTTCTCAGCGCATCGATCAGCGCTGCCTCATCGACGACCGGGCCTCGGCACGTGTTTATGAAGTAGGCTGTCGACTTCATGGCCTTGAAGAAGTCCGCTCCTATGAGTCCTCGGGTCTGGTTGTTTAGAGGAGTGTGGACCGAGATGAAATCGGACGAAGCGGCGAGTTCTTCCAGGCTCCCGACCAACCGCACGCCGTATTCTTTGGCTATCCATGGGGCGACGTATGGATCGTATGCTATGACCTCGATTCCGAAGGCTTTGGCCTTGCGGGCGGCGGCGCGGGCGATGTTGCCAAAGGCCACAAGTCCCAGCACGTTGCCGTCGATGGGCACCATCGGGACAATGGCGTCCCTGGTCTCTGCTCCCCACTTGCCTGCCTTAACCAGATCGTTGAGGATAGTCAGCTTTTTGGCGCATGCCAGCAGCATTGTGATGGCGTGGTTCGAGACCTCTTCGGTGCAGAAGCCTGCGCTGTTGACCACCATGACGCTCTGGTCTGTGGCGGCTTCGTGGTCAATGTGGTTGAACCCGTGACCGAAACTGACGATGGCCTGGCCCTGGTCAATCTCCTCAATAATCTCTCGGGTTAGCACGATGCCCTGGTCGATGATGACGTCAGCTCCCTTTACGGCCTCCATCGCCTCGCCTTCGCTCTCAATGCTGTGGACTTCGAACTCATAATCGATTCCTTGCATCTGGGTCTCGATAAGCTCGGTATCGGGCTCGCCTCTGGATAGCATTACTACTTTTTGCGTCACTTGTGTTGCCTCCCTATTTTTGTTTGCTTAATTGGCTTTGTTGTGATGGCATTAACGGTTTTCGTTCGCAAGCGCGCTGATGGCGTCGATCACGGTGTCGATTTCCTGATGGCTGTTGAAGAAGGCGCAGGACAGCCTCATCGAAGAGTGGTTCAGAGCAGGCCTGCCCAGGATGCGCCACCGCTCGAACATCTGTGCGTTGAGGTCGGTTCCAGACAGTCCCGAAACTGAGAATGTGACGATGCCTGTGGAGAACTCGTTGGACTCAGGGCTGCGAAGGGTTGCGCCGTCGATCTCGGATATGGCGGCCTTGAGTCTGTCAGTCAGTGCGCGGGATTGGGTCTCGACGTTCTCAAGGCCAACGCTCTGCACGAACTCGATGCCCTTGCTCATGCCGCTGTACAGAGTGTCGTGTCGCCCGCCGAACTCAAACTTGTGGGCGCTATCGGTGAATTCCAGGTCGTCGGTATGCCGATTCCAGTCGCCAGCGCCAGAACCGGACCACGAGACCTCCAGTTTGGGAATCCACTCTTTCTTGACATAGAAGATGCCGGTTCCCCAGCCGCCCAAAAGCCACTTATGGCCCGTGCAGGCGTAGAAGTCGACGTCGATGTTTCGCAGATCGACGGGAAACTGGCCCGCCGACTGCGCGGCGTCCAGAATCACCGGGATGTTGCGGGCATGGGCTATATCGCACATCTCTTTGGCAGGCAGGCGTGTTCCGGTGTCGGTGGTGACGTGGCTGATGGCGACCAGTCGGGTGCGGTCACTCAACAGGTCAGAGAATCGGGATAGCAGTTCTTCTCTGTCCAGCGAAATCTGAAGCTTTTTGATCTTGATGCCTCGTCGTTCTACCAGATTGAGCCAGACGATTATTCCGGTGGGATGCTCCTCGTTGGAGATAATCACCTCGTCGCCAGGGTTCCAGTCGATGCCGTATGCCACGGTGCTGATGCCTTCAGATATAGCCCTGAACAGGGCAATCTCGCTGGAGTCCACACCAAACAGGCCGGCGGAAACCTGCCTTGCGCTCTCGAACCTATCACGCACCGGCCCTCTGACCGTAGGGATGTCGGCCCCGTTCTCGGCAACGTCTTGATATGCGCTGATGATGTCCTGAGCGACCGAATTGGGCAGAGGCCCGGAGCCTCCGGTGTTCATGTAGATGGACTTGTCGAGGGCATGGATTTCGGCGCGGACGGCATCAATGTCGAATTGTGGCAATTGTTCTCCCGTGTGGCGCATGAGGCGGCAATCGAGGGTTCGCGCCATATTATACGCGTCGAAACAAGGCTTGTGTGAAGTTTCTTGAATTTACCTTCCGTTGTAGGCCTTGCGTCTTGCGTTTTCGACGAACTCGTAATAATCGGTGTCGGCGCGGTCGTCGGTGGACCCAGCGTCGCCCATTTCCCTGGACATGGGAATCCAGAGCGCGGGGTTCGGCAGAGGCCCAGCGGCGCGGGACAACTCCCAGAACCCCAGGTTGCGTACCCTGGCTCCGGACTCCGCCTCGTAGCGTTTGAGGAAGATGTCCGCCGCCTCCTTGATGCCCCGCAGGTACATATTCATGCGGAAGTAGGCCACATCCAGAGCAGGGTCTCCGTAGGCGGCGGCGTCCCAGTCCAACACCGCCGATATCCGACCCTCGTGCCACAGCACATTGCCGGGCCAGTAGTCCATGTGGATGAACACGGACTGCAGATTTTCGATTTCGAAGCGCAGTTCGCGGATGGCGTCGTAGATAGTGTCGGACAGCGGATGTCCTGCCATGCGTTCTGGATAGTCGCGGGTCAGGAAATACAGGCCTAAGTCGTTGCCGTCGTAAAGGTGTTCTCGCTCCTGCTCGTTGGGTCTGACGTCGTGGATTTTCAGCAGCAGATCAGCTAGAGATTCGGCCCAATCGCCAACGTTCTCAGGGGCGGCAATCTGACGGCCCTCAACCATCCGAGTCACGATACCCGGCGCGCCCAAGACATCGCCCGTTGGGTCCAGATACAGAGGTTCGGGAGCCGGAATGCCATGCGCCCTGGCGACCTGAAGGCCGTGGAAATCAGCGGATGCCCGTAGAGGAGCGTCCCATGCGTCATCGTCGGTCATGAGCTTGACGGCGAGCCGCAAACCCTTGCCGGACCGAGTTCGGCACTCCAGAATTCGAACTTCGTTGGTGAACGCCCCAGTCGCAGGCGATACGGAGACGAGCTTGAGGTCAGGTGATATGGCGCGAAGGATGTTTTGGGCGTGTTCGGATTTGAAGTGCATGTGAAGAAGGTTCCTGATGGCTTGAGGTTCGTGAATCAACGAAGGCGCAAGGACTATCAGGGGGACATAAGCCCACTGATAGTCAAGAGTTTTGTCCTATCGATACCTTAGTCAGTCAAGAATTCGGGTCAAAGTGATTCCTTCAATCTACATGCTAGGAACCGTGCTGACCGAATGCGGCAGGCTGGTTTTGTCCATGAGGCGCAGGTCGATTCCGCGGGCGGCTTCGCGGCCTTCTGCTAGGGCCCAAACGACCAGGGACTGGCCCCGGGACATGTCGCCAGCGGCGAAGATTCCGGGAACGTCGGTCATCTTGTTGGCGTCGGTCTGGACGTTGCCGCGCGGGTCGAGAGACACGCCCAGGTCTTCGATCATCCCGACGCGTTCGGGGGAAACAAAGCCGAGCGCCAAAAGCACGAGATCGCAGTCTATCTCGAACTCGCTTCCGGGAATTTCGACCATGGCCGGACGGCCTGTCTTGTCGGGAGGGCCCCATTCGAGGCGAACGGCGTGGAGCTTTTCGACTTTGCCGTTGCTGCCGGAGAAGTGCTTGGTCAGGATGTTATAATCTCGGACTCCGCCCTCTTCTTGAGCCGATGACGTCCGCAAGATTGTCGGCCACAGAGGCCAGGGGTTGTTGGCTCGGCGCTCGACGGGAGGCTCAGGCAGCAATTCGTACTGATACACGACCTCCGCGCCCTGACGATGGGCCGTGCCCAGACAGTCGGAGCCTGTGTCGCCGCCGCCTAGGATCACCACTCGTTTGCCCTCGGCGACGATGCGTTCGGATGCGTCCACTTTGGCGCCCTGGTTGATGCGATTCTGTTGAGGCAGGTACTCCATAGCCAAATGGATTCCATCTAACTCCCTGCCGGGTATGGGCAGGTCTCGGGATATTGTCGAGCCTCCGGTGAGGCATATGGCATCGAACTCAGACTTTAGCTGGTCAACTGGATAATTTTTGCCGACGTGGACTCCGGTTCTGAAGATGACACCCTCGGCCTCCATCTGGTCAACGCGCCGCTGGATGATGTGCTTCTCAAGCTTGAAATCCGGGATTCCCAGCCTCAGCAGGCCGCCGATGTGCTCATCGCGTTCGAATACAGTGACCAGATGTCCGGCCCGATTCAACTGCATGGCCGCGGCGAGACCGGCAGGCCCCGAACCGACGACAGCAACACTCTTGCCCGTTCGGGACGCCGGAGGTTGGGGCGTTATCCAACCCTCTTCCCATCCGCGCTCTACAATGGAACGTTCCATGTACTCAATGGTGACAGGGTCGTCGTTGATGTTCAAAACGCAGGACGCCTCGCAGGGAGCGGGGCATATCCTGCCTGTGAATTCGGGGAAATTGTTGGTTGAGTGCAACTCTTCCAAAGCCTCGCGCCATTTGCCTCGATAGACCAGGTCGTTGAAATCCGGGATGATGTTGCCCAGCGGGCATCCGGCCATGCAGAAGGGAACGGAGCAGTTCATGCACCGGGCGCCCTGGTCTCGGGCCTGCTGCTCGCTCCACGGCTGGTAAAACTCGGCCCAGTGTTGAACTCGTTCCGAAGGTGACTCCTGGGGCAGTCCCTGTCGGGCCAGTTCCTTAAATCCTGTGGGTTTACCCATTAACGTTTCTTCCAGTTTGGTGAGTTCAAGGCCTACAATTGGTCGACCTGAATTTGGGATTGGATGCAGTTGTATATTCGATTAATCGTCGGAGATTCCTACCGCTTCGGCTTCTCTATGTTTGCGCTCAGCAATGATAGTTTTGAATGCCCTGGGCATAACCTTGACGAACTTCGGAATAATGTCGTCCCAGTTGTCCAGGACCCGCTGGGCGTTGGAGCTACCAGTGTAGCCCAGATGATCCTCGATCATGCGACGGACGGTGGCGATGTCCTCTGGCTCCGCAAGGTTTTCGAGATCGACCATCTCGGTGTTGCAAAGGTCTCTGAACTGGTCGTGTTCGTCCAGGACGTACGCTTCGCCTCCGCTCATGCCTGCCGCGAAGTTCCGGCCTGTCGGCCCCAGTATCACCACGTTGCCGCGTGTCATGTACTCACAGCCGTGGTCTCCCACGCCTTCCACTACCGCCTCTGCTCCGCTGTTGCGGACGCAGAACCGCTCTCCGGCGATGCCGCGAATGAACACCTTGCCGCCGGTGGCCCCGTAAAGAACCACGTTGCCGACGATGATGTTCTCCTCTGGCGTGAATGTCGCCTCGGGAGGCGGCTTGATGACGACCTTGCCGCCAGACAGGCCCTTGGCGAAGTAGTCGTTAGAGTCTCCATCGACGTACATTGTGATGCCTTTAGCCAGGAACGCCGCGAAGCTTTGGCCGGCAGAGCCTGTGAAACGAATCTGAATTGTGTCCTCGGGCAGTGCGTCTTCGCCGTACCGCTTCGCCACGTTGTAGCTCAAGGTCGTGCCCACTGTGCGGTTCGAGTTGCTGATGGGAAGGTCCAGTTCCACAGGCGTCCCGTTCGCCAGCGCATCGGCCGACAGCTCGATTAGCTTGTTGTCCAGCGCATTTTCCAGACCGTGGTCTTGAGTTTCGCGGCAGTAGGTCGCAACGTCGTCGGGGACATCGGGCATGTTGAGCAGATAGCTGAAGTCCAACCCCTGGGCCTTCCAGTGTTCGACGGCTTTGCTGCCCTCCAGCCTATCCATGCGCCCCACCATTTCGTTGATAGTGCGGAATCCCATGTTCGCCATGATCTGTCGAAGCTCTTCGGCCACGAAGAAGAAGTAATTGATTACGTGTTCAGGTTTTCCGGTGAAGCGCTTGCGAAGTTCAGGGTCCTGGGTCGCAATGCCCACGGAGCAGGTGTTCAGGTGGCACTTTCGCAGCATGATGCAGCCTAACGTGATGAGGGGCGCTGTTGCCATGCCGAATTCCTCGGCGCCCAGAAGGCATGCGATCGCGACGTCGCGGCCTGTCTTGATCTGGCCGTCGGTCTGGACGACAATGCGGCCTCGCAGGTCGTTCTCAACCAGCACCTGCTGGGTCTCGGCGACTCCGAGTTCCCAGGGCAGGCCAGCGTGTTTGATAGACGAATCAGGAGACGCGCCGGTGCCTCCGCTGTCGCCGGATATAAGCACGACGTCGCCGTGGCCTTTGGACACTCCGGCGGCGATGGTGCCGACGCCTGCTTCAGCCACCAGTTTGACGTGTATCCGTGCCGTCGGGTTGGCGTTCTTGAGGTCATGGATAAGCTGCGCTAGGTCCTCAATCGAATATATGTCGTGATGGGGCGGCGGCGAGATAAGCTCGACTCCGGGGGTCGAGTTCCGCACCCAGCCGATGTACTCATCAACCTTGTGGCCGGGAAGCTGTCCGCCCTCGCCGGGCTTTGAGCCCTGAGCCATCTTGATCTGGAGGTCAAGGGCGTTGGCGAGGTAGTTAATCGTCACGCCGAATCGGCCAGATGCCACCTGCTTAATGGCGCTGTTTCGCGAGTCGCCATTGTCGTCGAGTGTATATCTATGGAAATCCTCGCCACCCTCGCCGGTGTTCGACCGGGCGTTGATCCGGTTCATGGCGATGCCTAAAGTCTCGTGAGCCTCGCGACCTATTGAACCCAAGGATATAGCCCCCGTGGCGAACCGCTTCACAATCTCGCTGGCAGGATCCACCTCGTCCAGCGGTATGGCGGTTTCGGCGTTCTTGAACTCCAAAAGCCCCCGGATGGTGAATAGATTTCGAGCGTAGGAGTTACTGGACTCGGCGAACGCCTTGTAGGACTCCCAGTTATTGTCCTTGGCGGCCCGCTGAAGCACGGCGATGGTGGACGGATTCCACATGTGGCGCTCGCCATCCCTGCGCCACTGGTAGTAACCGCCCTGGTCGAGGTTCAGGTTGCCGCTGACTACCAAATCCAAGTATGCGAAGCTGTGTCTCTGGCGGGCTTCCTCTTCGATCTCATCCAGCCCAATGCCGCCGATGCGGGAGGGGGTCCATGTGAAGTATTCGTCAATCAAGTCGGTGTTCAGGCCCACAGCTTCGAACTGCTGAGAGCCGCGGTAGCTAGCGATTGTGGATATGCCCATCTTGGACATGATCTTGACGACGCCCTTGTGGGATGCCTTGATGAAGTTCTTGACTGCGTCGTCGTAGTCGATGGGCGTCAGGAAATCAGACTGGCGTGACATATCTGCCAGGGTTTCGAAGGCCAGGTAAGGATTGACAGCCGCTGCGCCGTAGCTGACGAGAGAGGCGAAGTGAGCGACCTCGCGAGCCTCTCCCGATTCGACGACGATGCCAACTTTGGTGCGCGTGCCCTCGCGGATCAGATGATGATGCACTCCTGCGATGGCAAGCAGGCTGGGTATCGGCGCGCGGTCGCGGTCGACGCCCCTGTCAGAAAGAATCAAGATCGAGTAGCCGTCCTCAATGGCCTGAGAGGCTTCGCCGCACAACCGGTCCATTGCCTGCCTGAGAGTGTCTCCAGACTCGACATCGAACAGCGTCGACAGGGTTTTGGTTCGGATGCCGTTGACCTCGATGCCGCGGATTTTTTCCAGTTCTTCGTTGGTCAGAACAGGCTCCGTGATCGTAAGCTGGCGGCAGTGTTCGGCTGTCTCGTCGAATAGGTTCTGCTCAGAGCCGATCATGGAGCGGGTCGAGGTCACAAGCTCCTCACGAATCGCGTCCAGAGGAGGGTTGCTGACCTGGGCGAATAGCTGCTTGAAGTAGTTGAACAGCAGCGGGGATTTCTCCGACATGACAGCCAGCGGCGAGTCGTTGCCCATCGAGCCAGTGGGCTCTCCGCCTGTCAGGGCCATAGGCTCCAGAATCATGCGCAGGTCTTCGAGGCTGTACCCAAAGGCCGCCTGGCGATGAACAAGCGTGTCGAAATCTGGCTCATGGATGCTGGCAGGCTTCGGCAGATCGTCGATGTGGACCATGTTTTCTTTCAGCCACTCACCGTAGGGTTGCCGAGCGGCCTGGGCAGACTTTAATTCGCTGTCCTGCACGATCTCGCCGCGTTCAGTGTCCAGCAGGAACATGCGGCCAGGGTAAATGCGCTCTTTGAAGAGCACATTCTCCGGCGGCACGTCCAATACTCCAGTTTCGGAACCCATCACCAGCAGGTCGTCTGTGGTGACCAGATAGCGGCAGGGCCGAAGGCCGTTGCGGTCCAGCACGGCGCATATCTTCGTGCCGTCGGTGCCGATTACCAGCGCGGGGCCATCCCACGGCTCCATCATGCTGGAGTGGTACTCGTAAAAGTCCCGTTTTGCCTGATCCATCGGAATATGGTCGCCCCACGCTTCCGGAATCAACATCATCATGGAGTGTTCCAAGGAGCGCCCTGATGCCAGAAGGACTTCCAGGGCATTGTCCAAAGTTGCCGTGTCGCTCTGACCGGGAGTTGTTATGGGCAGTAGTTTCTTAATGTCGTCGCCCAGCAGGTCAGACGCAAAATTGTTCTCGCGGGCGGTCATCCAGTTGGTGTTGCCACGCACGGTGTTTATCTCGCCATTGTGGATGACAAACCTATACGGGTGCGCCAGTTTCCATGACCCAAGGGTGTTGGTGGAGAATCGGGAATGAACCAGCGCGAAGGATGTCACCACGTCCTCGTTTGCCAGGTCATGATAGAACCCTTCCAATTGATGGGCCATGGTGAGTCCCTTGTAAACCACTTTGTTAGTGGAGAGACTGCATATGTAGAAATCGTCTTTGTTTTCGAGATCGGTTTCTTCGACTGCCCGTTCTATCTGCTTGCGAATTACGAACAGCCTTTGCTCGAAGCTAAACTGATCGTCGGAGTCGTTGCCGTCCGCCACCACGAATTGCCGGATGAAGGGCATGACCCTGGCTGACAGTTCGCCGATGGCATCGGGCGAAACAGGAACGTCGCGCCATCCCAGCAATGTATGGCCCTCTCGTGCCACGACAGACTCGATGATCTGCTGGCATCGGGCGCGCTGTTGGTCGTCTGTGGGCAAGAAGACCATGCCCAGACCGTAATGGCCCTCAGTAGGGACGGTGATGCCCTGCCCACCGAACTCCTTGACTACAAAATCGTGAGGCAGTTGGATAATCAGGCCTGCTCCGTCGCCGGTCTCAGGGTCGGCTCCCGACGCTCCTCGGTGGCCCAGGTTTATCAACACCTCAAGACCCTGTACGATAACCTGGTGGGACTTTTTGCCTTTGACGTTGGCAACCAGTCCGACACCACAAGCGTCGTGCTCGAAGGACGAGTTATACAGCCCCTTGTCGGAGAGGCGAGGAGTGTAATCTTTTTGGTAGCTATTCGGCATGGCGTCACTCTGTCGTGTGATTCTTGTAGTTGTCATAACAGGCCGTCGAGCGGTCATCGTATGGCAATATGTGGAAACGTTATAGATGAGCGAAGGTCAACAATATCCGAACGGGCGACCCTCGCAGTTTGCACCTCACAGGTTGGCTAGAGGGTCGGCAGGTATCGCGCGATTTCGTAATCCGTCACGTGGGACCTGTATCGCTCCCACTCGATCTTCTTGTTCTGGATGAAGCTTTCGAACACCGCATCGCCTAGAGCGTTGCGTACGAGTTCGCTGTCCTCGGTGATGGATATGGCCTCCCAGAGGTTTCCGGGAAGCGACTCGATGTTTCGTTCCTTGCGTTCCTCGGAGCTCAGATCGAAAACGTTGGTCTCGGCGGGAGGAGGAAGCTCCGTTTTCTTCTCGATACCGTCCAATCCCGCCGCCAGCATCACGCTGAATGAGAGGTAGGGATTGCACGCAGGGTCAGGCGCTCGATACTCGATGCGGCGGGACTCCTCGCGTCCAGGCTTGAAAGCCGGAACCCTTATCAGGTCAGCGCGGTTCACCGTCGCCCAGGTAACGAAGATCGGGGCTTCAAAATTAGGGACCAGTCGTTTGTACGAGTTCACCCACTGATTGGTGACGGCTGTGATCTCGCGGGCGTGATTCAGCAGTCCGGCGATAAAATAACGGGCGTTGTCAGACAGGCGGTTCGGATCTTCGGCGTCGTAGAAGGAGTTGCGCCCGTCCTTGAACAACGACTGGTGCGTGTGCATTCCGCTGCCATTAAGTTCAGTTATGGGTTTGGGCATGAAGGTGGCGACACATCCGTGACGCTGGGCCACTTCTTTGACGGCCACCCTATAGGTCATGACGGTGTCAGCCATCGTCATAGCGTCGGTGTGTCGCAGGTCGATCTCGTGTTGGCTGGGCGAGACCTCGTGGTGGCTCTGCTCCACCGGAATGCCCAAATTCTCCAGCATCAGCACCGTCTCCCGGCGCAGGTCTGTCGAGGTGTCAGTGGCGTCCTGATCAAAGTAGCCGCCCTGGTCCAAAAGCTCTGGACTCTTGGAGTTCTTGAAGTAGAAGTATTCTAGCTCCGGTCCAACGTAGTAGGTGTAACCCAGGTTGGCGGCGCGCTCAATATTCCGGCGCAAAACGTACCGGGAGTCCCCTTCAAAGGGTTCTTCATCTGGCGTGATAATATCACAGAACATTCTCGCGACGGCATTCTCCCGAGGGCGCCACGGCAAGATGCTGAAAGTGTTGGGGTCAGGCAGGGCGTAGAGGTCGATCTCCTCATCACGGGCGAAACCTTCAATGGCGGAGCCGTCGAACCCCATCCCGCGTGTCAGCGTGGACTCCAGTTCCTCCACCGTGATGGCAAAACCTTTGAGATTGCCCAGAATATCCGCAAACCAGAGCCTGATGAACTTCACATCGTTGTCTCTGGCTTCTTTCAGGGCGTATTCTACTGCTTCGTCTCGGTTTACCATCTGTCTATTTGCTCAGTGTAGAGGGCCTCTGGCGGTGAACAGATCATGAATCGGATTTCAGGGTCATCGTCCCCAAGTTGGCCTGTTCAGTTCCAATCCGAGGGAAGAGTTTGTGAAGGGTGGCAATCCAGGCCGTTAACCATTTTGGTCGCTGAACTGGGGAGACTCGCCAACTCGGATAGAGTCACAGGGGCCGCAGAAACCACGATTCTAGACGACCATTCAACGACGGGAATAGGCGGCGTTTGTATGGTCAAACCCAAGCAAAACCGCGCATGTCCCCAGGGTAGAGAATTCAAGAAAATATAGCAGTTTGTGAAAGTTGTGTCAATCTTTTCGACTACCTGAACAGGAGGGGGCGTCGCGCCTGGTTGACGTCACGCCCCTTTTTAATTCGTTGATCTCAACGCATCGGCTTCGCAGCCTAATTTCTATGCGTCAAAGTACAGGGAGAACTCGTAGGGATGGGGCCTCCATTGTACGCTTGCAATCCAAACGTGTCTCGATCAGATTCGGATGAGGCCCTATCGCCTATTATCAGGAAGGAATTTTCTCGATAAGAGAACCGTCCGTCATTAGCCACAGGTAGTTTGAATTATCAGTCTGGTGACCAGATAAGGATCCATATTGGATGCTGGACGGCGATCTTCCAAATAACCTTTTTGATCAACCTCTACTTGCCAAGGTATTCTGACAGAAGCACCTCTGTCAGATACTCCATAATTGAATTCATCGATGCGCTGTGTCTCATGAAGTCCAGTTAAACGCTTCTCATTTCCTGCACCATAATTCCTAATGTGCTCTTGAACATTTTTGCTAAGTGCTTCACACGCATTAATAATAGGCTGGTAGGACTCACGCATCGCCTTTGTTGAATAATTCGTGTGCGCTCCAGCTCCGTTCCAATCACCACTAACTGGCTTTGGGTCAATGGAAACTACTACGCTGTATTCTTCGGCAATTCGATGTAAAAGCCAACGTGACACCCACAGTTGGTCAGATACTTCCAGAGCTCCCACCGGTCCGACTTGGAATTCCCATTGTCCGGGCATAACTTCTGCGTTCGTGCCAGCAATTTCGATTCCGGCTTCGATGCACGCAGTTGCATGTGTTTCTGATACTTCGCGTCCGAAAATTAAATCAGCTCCGACTCCACAATAGTATGGCCCCTGCGGTCCAGGGAATCCGCCTTCAGGAAACCCGAGTGGTTGTTTCCCATCAGATTCAAACAATGTGTATTCTTGTTCAATACCGAACCAAGGCTCTTCTGCAGCAAATTTTTCGGCTACCTCAGCACAAGCCGCCCGGGTATTGGTTGGATGCGGGGTCATGTCGGGCAACAAAACCTCACACATAACAAGCATATTATCGGCTCCACGAATGGGATCTTTACAAGAGTAAACCGGTCGCAAAACACAGTCCGAGTTTGCGCCTGGAGCTTGATTTGTGCTTGAACCATCAAATCCCCAGATCGGAAAATCGGTTGTCCCGTTTGGAACTACCTTTGTTTTTGAGCGTAGTAAATGGGTTGGTTCCGTGCCATCTATCCATATGTATTCGGCCTTAAATGCCATACCATCACCTCTATTTGCATGCTTCCTTCTTCGATTTGGAAAGGATCGATCCTAATTTGATCTTTCATCCACCGAAATTGTATTACCTAAAGAATACTTTTATGAATATATAAATAGCACCATATACGGGTCAGGAACCAGCAGTTAAGTTATGAGATTGAACCCTGTTGATGAACGGTAACACTTTGAGTGCAGCACTTTCGCCAATGGTGTTGGATGATCACCGCATCCTTGCAGTCTCGCGAACTACTCGGATGATGGGGCTTCTTACACTCGATGTGCCTGACCGAGATTCGGTCAGGCACATATTTTAGCATGGTGACCGGCTTCGCTGCCCGGTGCACCGACGGAGAGGTTTCGAGTCCGATGACGGCGGTTAGTGGGTGTGCCAGGGAAGCAGTGGCCTGACTCTGGAACTGGTTAGTCTTCTTTGTGGTTCTTGCGAATGATGCTCGGAACGACCACCCAGAGGCTGAAGAGACCTACGAAAGCTGCGCCGACTAGTACCATTTCCATATCGGTTCCTTCTCACTGTTTAATGTGAGGCTGGTGTCGCTTGTTGCTTGCCAGCCATTCGTTTGTTCTATGTTTCACATTATGACGAGATGATGTTACGGACGTGTTACCCAAATGTTAAATCTTTGTTACATCTTTCACATTGTGACTCCCAACACCACATTCCAAGATACAAAGAACCCCGCTCGTCCTTGGTGGTTTGGACGAGCGGGGTTAACGTTAAGGAATACCTTTCCGGTGTTAGTTGCTAGTTAATCGGCTTCTGCCGGGTCTGGCGCGATGCCGCCGGTCTGAGGCGCCATCTCTGGGTAGGCCAGCGCGCCGTGCTCTGGCTCGTCCAGGCCTTGATCTTCTTCCTCTTCGGAAGCCCTCAGCCCCATTGTCAAGTCAAGCATCTTGAAGAGAAGGAGACCGACGCCGAGAGCCCAAGCGATAGCGACGACCAGGCCGAGCGCCTGCGGGCCTAGTTGGGCAGCGTTTCCGTCTATCAGTCCCGAGACGTCATTGTGACCAGCGGCGAAGATTCCAACAGCCAGAAGGCCCCAGGCGCCATTGATGCCGTGGACGGTCACTGCGCCAACGGGGTCGTCAACTTTGAGGATGTTCTTTACGAACGCAACACCGAGGACCATCAACCCACCCGCGATCAGGCCGATCACGACGGCCGCCCACGGGTCAACATACGCGCATCCGGCGGTGATTCCGACCAGGCCTGCAAGGGAGCCGTTGGCGGCCATTTCGATGTCGGCTTTGCCTGTGCGTATCATGACGATGTAAATGGCCGATGTTGCGCCTGCCGCGCCCGCCAGAAGCGTGTTCACGGCGTTGAGGCCCAGGGTGTCGGAGTTGATGTTGAATCCGAACCAACCGAAGAACAAAATGAAGGTGCCGATGACAACGTAGGGCATGTTGTGGCCCTTGAGAGGCAGCCCTTCTCTGAAGCCCTTCCGTGGGCCAACAACGATGGCGCCTGCCAGCGCCAGGAATCCACCAATCATGTGGACCACGCCCGAACCGGCGTAGTCGGCAAAGTCCAATTCAGCAAGCCATCCCTCACCGTTCCACGCCCAGTGGCCGTAGATGGGATAGACGACAGCTCCAACGATGAAGCTATAGGCGAAGTAGGCGTTGATTTTGGTGCGCTCGGCCATCGCTCCCGCGATGATCGTCGCAGCGGTGCCGGCGAAGACCATCTGGAACAGCCAACTAACCAGATCGGCGTCGCTGAAATCAGCGAGGAAGAAACCCTCGGAGCCGATAAAGCCAGCGGCTCCTCCTCCGCCCATCATCAGGGCGTAGCCAAACGCCCAGAACCCCAAAGACGCTATGCAGAAGTCGAGAAACGACTTCGTCATGTAGTTGACTGTGTTCTTGGAGCGAATCAGGCCCGCTCCGAGGAAGGCGAATCCCGCCTGCATGAAAAATACGAGGGCCGCCGCGACAATCAGAACGAAGTTGTCCAGCTTTTCGCTGAGCGCAGTGATCGGATCGGTTTCCTGGGCGTACGCGATTGCTCCGCTGCTAACCAGTATGCCGATTCCCAATAACATTACGATTGTCAGTTTCAGCTTGAAAGTCGAGATGCTGAAAACTCCTGACATCTGGTTCATCTCAATTCCTCCTGGGGGCTACCTGTTTGTGAAGTTGTTCACAAGGGTACGGCGTGGATGTTACACGCATGTTGCGGGCTTGTTAAATGTTTGTTGCCGTGTTGTTACAATCTTGTTACACAGGCAGAGGGTCCCGCTTTCTCTTTGTTTGCTGGCGAATTCGTCGTGTTGATGGATAAATGTGCGGCCTCGTTTATTGACTTACGTTGAATCGTGAAAATTTCCCGACTTTCTTGCTGACGGAGTAACTTTGACAAGGTCGAGCAGTCGGCTTAAAATGCGGGCATGTTCGACGGAACAGCTAATCTCTTTAACAAAAGAAGGGCAATGAGGGGAGGATATTTTGGACAAGATGCACGTAGATATCTACTTCGACTACGCTTGACCCTATGTCTACAATGCAGCCGTGTGGCTGCATAGAGTTAAGCAGGTTCTGGGAGATGATCTTGACATCACCTGGAAGAATTTCTCGTTGGAGCAAATAAACAGTAAGGAAGGCGGAGACTGGAAGGTCTGGGAGCAAAAAGGCCTTCACGAGGCCCGCGCGCTGCTAGCTTCCGTGGCCGGTGAAGCCGCAAAGCGACAGGGCGATGAGGCCTTCGACAAATTCCATCTGGCCCTGCTGACTGCTCGGCATGCTGGTGATCGGGCTCCTCTTAATGAAGACGATCCTATCATCAAAATCGCCGAGGAATCAGGACTGGATGTTGCCCAGTTCAAGAAAGACCTTGAAGACCCTGCATTGCTCGAGATAGTGGCAAAAGATCACGAAGAGGCTGTGGGAACACATGGAGCTTTCGGCACTCCCACGTTCATCTTCGAGAACGGCCAGTCGTCCTACATCAAGACGTTCATTCCTCCTGAAGAGGAATCGCTGGAGGCTTTTGAGCACTTCATTGGCCTTATGTCCAAGCGTTCCTATATTGGCGAGGTCAAGCGGCCTCAGCCTCCGTGGCCAAAGGGCGCCGTGTAGAAACTCAGTGGTTCTGGCTATCCGAACACGCTGATGACAGGGGAGGGGTTTTATCCTCCCCTGTTTTGCTTCTATTCCGCCATGCTGAGTCGAAGAGAAGCATCTGGTCTTGTGTTAACCAGCCGCTGTCAACCAGACACCAGATTCTATCCGCACCCGCTTAAGAAGGTGTGTTCAGCCGGAAGAAAACCCTCCTGACGCCTTATATCCTGACACCTGACAACCTCGTGGCGCATTTCATTGTAAAATTATCGTACGTCGCCCCCAAACGGTAATTCGGAATGAACATATTTACTCACTCACGATTGGATGCTCTCGAACGCAGTCTCGACGTGTCATTTGATGACAAGTCGTTGCTGGAGCTTGCCTTCGTGCATAGCTCCTTTTTTGCGGAGTTCCCTGAGGTCTATCCTGAGTCCAATGAACGCCTGGAGTTTTTGGGGGACGCGCTGGTTGGACTGGTGGTCGCTCACGAGCTTTACACTCGATTTCCAGAAAGGCCGGAGGGCCAACTCACCCAGATGCGGGCCGCTCTGGTGTCCAAAGAAGCCCTGGCCCAGGTTGCAGACGTTCTAAAAATCGGCGGATACTTGATATTGGGCAAAGGGGAAACGGAGACCGGAGGCGTCGAGCGAGAATCCAATCGGGCCAACGCTTTTGAAGCGCTCATTGGTGCGATATTTCTGGACCAGGGCTATGGCAATGCGCGCGAGTTCACTCTGAGAGTCATGGAACAGCCGATCAAGGCAGTGGTCAGCGGCGATGCTCCGCTGAAGCATCCCAAATCGCTTCTTCACGAAGTGTCGATGTCCAGAGGCTACGGGCCGCCAGTTTACAAAGTCATAAATCAAACAGGCGCAGATCACAACCGTGAGTTCACCGTTGAGGCAGTGGTCAATGGCAAGCCAGTAGGTCACGGCACCGGAGGCCGAAAGGCTCTAGCCGAGCGCGAAGCCGCCAGAGAAGCCCTGAAGGCTATGGACGTGAGCGAGTGAGGTCGACCCCACTCATCCGGTTTCGTACTTGTGGCCTAACTCCTCTTCCCACCTGAGGTAGTTCACCATGTCCGCGAAGTTGCGGTCCGGCCCCATCGGCAGGACATCGGTGGGAATGCTCATTACGCCGGAAAGACCCTTCTCGACGGGAAGTCCTGACTCAAGCCAAGCCGCCATGCCCCCGTTCAGAACGGACACGTCAGAATAGCCCAACTCGGAGAGAGTCGCGGCGGCCAGCGTTGACTGCACTCCATCCCTGCATGTGATCGCCAATAGAGCCGATTTGTCGGGCGCCGTGGCTTCAATCCTCAGTTCCAGCCACCCTCGGGGAATCCAGTGCGCTCCCAGAGCGTGGCCCCTGGCAAAGTCCTGGCTAGGATCGACAAAGATTTTGGTGACCTGGCTGTCGGATTCCAACTCATGGGCAGAAATATGCTTAGCTTGTAGCACCGCCTCAGCGAAACCGTCAGGCGCGGTGGCGGGCATGCCGGATTCTAACTCCGCGCCTGCGGACTCCCAAGCCGACGTTCCGCCGTCAACGGCATATACCTCTTTGTGACCCATCTGACGATACATCGAGGCGGTCTGGACGGCCCGCGCCTTGCTGTCACAGGTGAACACGATGGGGCAGTTATGAACAACACCGACTTCATCGGAGCGCTGCACCGCCTGCCCGCCTGGGAACCACCGGAATCCCGGAATGTGCCCAGCCGTGTATTCGGCCTCTGTCCGAACGTCAATCAGGTAGATGTTTTCTGCGCTTTGACGGCCTATCATTGCATAGAGTCCGGGAATATCAAGGAATTTGACGCCGTCCTCAGTCGCCAGCGTGTCGGCGTACTGTTCGGCGGCGGCTATGCCTTCCGGCGAAAGTTCGGGTAATTCCAGACGGTCTCCGTTCGCCTCCAGTTCTAGTCCGGCCAGAACCCAGCCCGCTGTTCCGTTCTCGAGGCCAAAAACATTGGTCAGGCCCATGCGCTGAAGCACACGGGTTCCGATGATGCTCCGGGTGCGGCCCGCGCAGTTGACGATAACGGTCGTGTCGTCGTCCAACTGGCTGGTGATATCGGTGATGCGAAGGGAAAGCTCGCCGCCTGGGATGCTCCTACCGCCAGGGATGCAGGCTCGTTGGTACTCTTCAGGAGTCCGGGTGTCGAGGATTACCAACTTGTCGCCGTTTTCAATGCGTTGGTTGAGATCGGTGGCTGTTATCTCAGGCACATGATGCTGCACCTGCATCTTCTCGCCGTAGTCCTTGCTGGGGACATTCACGCCCCACTCGGTCGGAAACTTCTCCACGACCCACTGGTTCATGCCGCCGTCAAGCGCTGAAACGTTTGTGTACCCCATGCGCCGGAGGGTTCCTGCGGCTAAATCCGCGCGGCGCCCGTCGTCGTCACACACGATGATGCGGATGCCTTTGTGGTGAACTGACCTCGCCATTTGAATCTCCAGATCGCGTCTCGAGATGAGGCTGGAGCCTGGAATGTGGGAACTGTTATACTCGCCCGCCTCTCGCACGTCGATGAGGGCGTAGACGTAGTCGCTGGACATCAGGGCGTTAAGATGTGTTGCCGAGATTGTCCTTGCGTCCGCCGTTGTTGTTGAGGCATTGTGTTGTGTCATTCTGACCAGTTCTCCACTAACAATCTTGGATTCCGAAATCTATTTTACGACCTGTGTAGCCATGATCCCAGCAGATTTCACTGCTGCGAGAAACTCGTCGAAGTCCTTATCAGATTTAAGGGGTTGAAGGCCCTAACTCCTCCCAACGCGCCCTTTGCATAGTCGGAGAATGGTTCTTCGGCGTGGGAGAACTGATAGACTCCCAGAATTACGCCCGAGGATTTATGGAAGATTGATCTCCTAGCAGTTGCTGAACTTCTTCGTCGCGAAATGGGTCACCGCTCCGGTTTCGAGGTCGTATCTGCTGCGCTCCAGGCCCCGGAGGTCGGTGCCATAGACGTGGACCTCGACAGTGGGCCTGTCGCCGGGGTTGTCCATCTGGTGGATTTCGTCCACGTCGGGGATCAAAAGGCTGACATCTCCGGGCTTTACGACGGTCAGGCGGTCCTTTTCTAGTTCGGCGTAGTCGTCGCGGGAGCGGTCGTCGTGGCGGCGGAATCGGGTCTCGTGGATGGAGTTGTCCATGACTCCGATCATGCCCCAGGTGCGATGGTCGTGAGGGCCGATGTGGTCTCCAGGGCCCCAGACCACAGTGGTGATGAGCAGGCCATTGTCCCCATAGTGCAGCAGGTAGCTACCGTGGTTGCTGGAACCGGCAGGAAACCGGAACTCATCAGGAATCGCCTCGGGGTTGTTGATGAGACGCTCCAACTGAGTTGAGCCAACGTCGAATATCTTCTCCTGGTCGGCTTTATCGTCAATCAGCACGTTCATGTCGTGGACGAACTCGTCGAGCGAATACGTTACGGTTGTCATGATTGTCTCCTGTTGGTGTTCATATCGTTGTGTTCGATCTTACATCATCGTCACGGATTCATCTGCCCGTCGTTAGAACTTCTTTTAGGCGGGCGGCGAGAATCTCTTCCTCGCCTGGTTGCAAGGCCACAGGATACACAGCCAGTGCGTCACCAATGTCGGATAAGCCGACCCGCACGCCGGGGTCACCGTCGAAGAGCATCTGGTTTATGTCCTCGATGTTGGGGCCGTTCCAGTCCTGATCAAAGTGGATTACTGCCTTCGCGAAGTTGGAGCCCCCTTCAAGATGGTCTGGACGGGCTTCCTCAAGTTCTACTCTGAGACCAGGAATCTCCTTCAACTCGTCAACGACGTAAACGCACTTGGCGCGCCAGTTGGCGTTCACCGCCTCAAAATCGGTGTCCACGAAAATCTCCAGGGCTGTGATGAGTCCGGCGATCTCCTCTTTGCAGACCTTGGCCGCGCGACCCACAGACACGCTGTTGGGGGCTCCGTTGGCGTATGCGGCTTCGATCAGGTCGGCCCGTCCGGCCAGGATGCCGGTGGACTGGGGGCCCATGACACCCTTACCGCCACTGAAGCTAACCAAGTCGGCGCCCTCCTCTATAAATCGAGACAGGTTCTCTAGCGGAGGAAGCATTGCCGCCGCATCCACGATAACAGGGATATCGTGTTGGTGAGCGATCTCTACGGTTCTGCGGAGGGGAATTGCTCCTCCGCGTCGGGGGCCGAATATATATGCCACCGCCGCCGTGTTCTCGTTGATGGCGTTCTCAAGCTCCCATTCCTGCGTCGTGCTGGCGTTTCCGATCTCCACCAGCATGGCTCCTGCCGCTCGGAAACTGTGGTCGTAGTTGACCCGGTGGGCGCGATGCAGGATGATTTCGTTCTTCATGTTGGAGGTGTCGGGGAGTTGCCATATTTTGGCCGGGTCGTTTCCGGCCATCGTGGCCGCAGCCTCCAGCACCATGCCAGCCGCCGAGCCTGCGGTCACCAGTCCGGCCTCTGCGCCTGTGAGGGTGGCGATGATGTTGCCTGCTTTTTCGTTCAGTTCGTGCATGTCTACAAACCAGTGTGAGGCATCGTCCATCGCCTGAACCACGGCTGGGGGCATGATGCTCCCGCCATACACGGTTATCCAAGAAGCCGCGTTGATGATCCGCTTGACGCCTAGCCTATTGTAAAAATTTCCGCCTGTTGTCATTGTTGGTTTTTCTCCTGATGTGGCTCGAACCAGTGTAGCCTGCTCATTTTACACCGAGCTCCGGTTGATTAAGGTTTCCGGGTCAGAGGGTTCTGAAAACCGGCGCACGGTGTTCAAGACCGGCGCTCAGGTCGCCAACCGCCGTCGTTAATTCATTCCAATATCTGAACGCTTTTTTTGGTCTGAGATGTCCGAAACTACAGGCGAACCCTGCGTCACAAGTGTACCCTCGACCCCACCGACGGGCAACTTGGGAATTCTGGCCTTCAATTTCCCACTGTGATACTCTTGGCGTGCCTTATCGAAGGTCTAAAATCGAAGGTCGCCAGTGGGGCAAACCTGGCGGGTCTCGATACACAATTAAGGGAGACGAGAATGGCCAAAGTAATCGGTAGTTATCTAATCGCCAAGCAACTTAAGGAGGAGGGCGTCGACACGCTTTTCTACTTGATGGGTGGCCCAAATTTCGACATTGTGATGGCTGCTGAAGACCAGGGCATCAACTGCGTCGACTTCAGGCATGAGCAGGCGGCGGCCTATGCGGCTCATGCCTATGCTCGCGTGACTGGCAAGCCCGGGGTGACCACTGCCGCTTCCGGCCCCGGAACCCTGAATCTGCTGACTGGAATTTATACCGCCGCAATTGACTGCGCTCCTATGGTAATTCTCGGTGGCGCAGGCCCCGTGCACGAGATCGGGCGCGAAGCTTTCCAGGAAGTGGACCAGCAAAGCATCATCGATCCCATGGTCAAATGGTCTCACCGCACCACACAGGCCGCGCGGTATCCCGAGGTCGTCAGCATGGCGTTCCGCGAGGCGGTCAACGGACGACCCGGCCCCGTGTATATCGACTGCGGAGCGGATGTCCTTTATGAAGAGGTAGAGGAGGATGAAGCCATCAGCGGCACTCACGCAACCCGGCGCACTCGCCCTGTCGCCGAGCCTGGAGCGATAAAAGAAGTTATCGACATGATGTCCGCCGCAGAACGGCCCATCATATTTGCTGGCGGCGGAGCCTTTTTCTCAGGGTCTGCTCCAGAATTGGAACGCTTCGTTGACGTCACCAAGACCCCCTTCTACACCGCGCCAATGTCCCGTGGACTGGTTCCCGAGGACAACGCGGTGTCGTTCCAAGGCGCGCGGTCCACTGCCATGCGCGAAGCAGATTTCGTGCTGGTTGTCGGCACTCGCCTGAACTGGATGATGCAATACGGTCAGAGGTTCGCTCAAGATGCCAAGATCGTCCAGATTGACATTGACGGTCGAGAGTTGGGTCACAATCGCAACATCGACCTGGGAATCCAGGCCGATGCCAAAGCTGCGATGGGTCAACTGTTGGCCGAAGCCGAGGCCCGTGAGGGCGAGTTCGCCGACCGCCTGGAGTCTGATTGGGTCATTCACTTGAGAGAGGATAACGACCGCCGGGCCGAGCAGAGCGCGCCGTTGCTGAACTCTGATGCGCAGCCCATCCACCCACTACGGCTTTGCAAGGAGATTCGAGAGTTCCTGGACAGGGACGCTATCGTGTCTGTTGACGGCAACGAGATTCTGCACTTTGGGCGGCAATCAATACCGACCAATGTTCCCGGTCACAGGCTGAACTCCGGTGTCACCGGAACGATGGGCGTTGGTCTCCCCTATGGCATCGGCGCTCAGCTAGCGAAGCCTGATGCTCAGGTGTTGGTGCTACACGGCGACGGCTCGATGGGTCAGAACGCTATGGAGATCGACACCGCAGTTCGACACAACCTACCCGTGGTTACGGTCATCAGCAACAACGCGGGATGGACGGCTCGCACGCCCGGCCAGCGCAAGCCCGGTCGTGAGCTTGGCTTCACCGCCTACCACAAGATGGCTGAGTCACTGGGTGCTTATGGCGAAGAGGTGACAGACCCTGCCGAGATCAAGCCCGCTCTGGACAGAGCGTACTCTAGCGGCAAAGCTGCGGTGATCAACGTCATTGTAGAGCCTACCGCCGCCGGCGTGTCCCGCGCCTGGGGCGGCTCACGCATGGAGTAAATTTTTTAATTACTTCGATCACGTGGTAATTGTTAGGGGTGCGCTCACGCGTGCCCCTTCGTTTTTCAGAGTTTTCTTAAATGAGCCTATCGACGTGAAACAAAAGCGATTCTTCCGCGTGATGCCAAGGATGACAGGGCTGATAACCGTCCTATTGGCGATCGAGTTTCTGGACGAGTTCGTGTTCGGAATTCGCGAGGCTGGCTGGCCTCTCATTCGGGACGATCTCGACCTGTCTTATGCGCAGATTGGGATACTGCTGAGTCTGCCTCGACTGCTGGGTTCGGTGGTTGAACCGCCAATCGGGATTCTGGGCGATGTCTGGAAGCGCAGGTGGCTGATTCTGAGCGGAGGCGTCGTTTTCGTTGCTGCGCTCGTGTTGATCTCCGCAAGCCAGAGTTTTTGTATTTGCTGGTGGCGTTCATCCTGTTCTACCCTGCTTCGGGCGCGTTCGTAAACCTGTCTCAGGCGACGCTGATGGATTCTGAGACTGATCGTCACGAGCAGAACATGGCTCGATGGGGATTTGATTTGCGGGTTCGCTGGGCGTTGTGTTAGGCGCGGCAGTGTTGGGTGGGGCAGTCCTACTGGGCGTCGGATGGCGAGTATTGTTCTTGTCGTCCGGTGTTGCGACGGTTTTTGTTCTTGTGGTGGCACGGGGCATGCCTCTGGGTGGCGATTCTGGCATAGGGCAGTCAGGGGCCATGGCCAAGGACCTGAAACAAGGAATCTTCGACGCGCTTAGAACGCTCAAAAATTTCCCGGTGCTGCGCTGGTTGGTGTTATTGGAATTTTGGGACCTGATGCTGGACGGCCACCACCGATATCTGGCCCTCTACGTTGTGGATGTGGTTGGCACAGCGTCGGCGAACGCCGCGAAGGGGGTAGCAGTGTGGACGGGAGTCGGTTTGGTGGGGGACGTTTTGCTGATACCGCTGTTGGAGCGAGTGCGAAGTCTGACCTACCTGAGGTTCAGCGCAGCAGCGGAGTTGCTCTTGTATCCGGCATTTCTGTTGGCGCCGGGATTGTGGCCCAAGCTGGTGATCGTCGGCGTGTTGGGCTTCGCCAATGCGGGCTGGTATTCGGTGTTGAAAGGGAAGTTGTACTCATCCATGCCTGGTCAGAGCGGGGCCGTGATGGCCGTGGGCGACGTGTCGGCCTTGTTCGGGGGTCTCATTCCGCTGGGCATCGGGATCGCGGCTCGAACGTGGGGTCTGGGCGCGGCGATGTGGCTGCTGTTGGCGAGGCCCGTGGCGCTGCTAGTCGGCACCCCTCGGCAAAGAAAATTAGCGGCCTGACCTATATTCACGATCTTTCGTGCGCTGTGAAGGAGATAGGTGTTGCAAATCCTCAGAAACTGGCTTCAGCTTGTTCGT
>DCAW01000142.1:0-21265 GCA_002313895.1 Dehalococcoidia bacterium UBA1123 | reverse complement strand
TATCAATTCCCCGACGCCGATGCGCGCATATCTCACGCTGCCAGGAGACAAGGCTTTTCCCCAATAAAGGTTCAAGACTCTTTGGGCCATCGTCATGGGAACCGTAATTAGAGTAGTGCTGATAAGCGTTATCAAAATTAGGGCTGCATTATTGGCGATTCCAAAAGAAACGAAATTGAGAATGGTGGAGAGGACTAATAACACAACCGCCAATCCAGGCGCTATTGTCGACGCAACGCTTTGACTGGCTGCCAACTCGTTTATGGTCCGAATGTGGGCGTGCATCCTGAAGAATCCGTAAATAGGCACATTGAGGGTCATTGCGTGCCAGAACGGATAGTTGTCGCCTTCGATCTCGCTCGCCATGTGTTTCCATGTGATGTAGAACCAGTAAAAAAAATAGAGTCCCAACGATAGGAACGATGCGAGAACAACCCTGTTGCCACTGATTATCACCGCTGAACTACGGGTGGACCCGGCGCCATCCCCTAGTTGGTCTCGCAGTCCTGGAGGAACTTCGTTGAATTCGCTGACCCCGCAATTCGAGCAGAACTGACTAGCGGTCGAGTTAATTTCGCCGCAGTTGGCGCATAGCTTATCCGTCATGCGTCGGACGATAACACCGCCTCTCAACGCGGTCAACTTCATCGGACACCCCATCGTTAACATTCTGTAACACCGTATCTGGAACCCTGGGTGTTCTATCGCGAGAGAAGGCATATTACGGGTCGCTTTTTGCATGGGCAGTTGCGACTATGGTGTCTCATCCTTTTGATTCGGAGATAATCAGATATGTTGGAACAAAACAAAGCGACGGTCCGCAGATTCTACGAGACTACGGGTGATGGCGACCTGAGTATCATAGACGAACTACTGTCCGAGGATGTGGTCATCCACGGTTCGGTCGGCGATCATCACGGCAGAGACAACATCAGGCGAGTCATGGCCGGCCAGAGGGGCGCATTCACAGGTTGGCATGTGACTGTGAATGACCAGATCGCAGAAGGCGACAGGGTCGGTTCGCGTCTCACGGTTGGCGGGACTCACACAGGCGCGATGATGGGCATTGAACCCACCGGCAAAGTGGTTGAGTTCAGCATAGTGTTCATCGACCGGCTGGTTGACGGAATAACCCTCGAAGGCTGGCACAGCCCCGACTACTACAGCTTGTTTCGCCAGTTGGGCGCTTACCCAGAGTGAGATGGCCAATATGCATATGAACAAACACCTGATACCTGATGCCACTTAAACGATGTGCAACTAACACTCCGTAACTCGAATTTCATGCTGATACTGCTGGTTCTCTTCCTAAGTCAAGTGGATGCGGTCGATCAGTTCGGTTTGTACTCATTGACTAATCTGATGTACCCCGACTGGAGTTTCTCTGGTTCTGTTTAGCCTGATCGCCGGAGTCCCCGTGGACAGGATGGATAAAGCGAAGACTGCTAATCATGAGGTTGATTGCGCAGATAATGTTATCCGCTGTCGTTGCTTACCTGTTAGCCGCGGACCGGTTCGCCTGGTGGCAGGTGATGGCGGTTGAATTCGTTCGGTTTCCGATATGGGCGGTAAAGGTCACCGCTATCTGAACACTCATTATGGATATCGTAGGTAAAGTTAACCTGCTTGCCGCCAACGCTACGACCGACTTGGCGTTCGCTTTTATGAGAGTATTTGGGACTCTGTTGGTCGGTTTTTTGGCGACGTTCGGCGGTGTCGGCTTGCATTTTATGTTGACTACATTTGCTGGGATTCCGACGTTGGGTAGCAACGGGTTGCTATTTATGTTGATTACATTTACTGGTGTCGCGGCGGTCTTGCTGTTACGCCGAATGCGCGACGTGGAGCCCCAGATAAGAACGGACTTGGCGTCTCCGGTTGAAGATTTGAGTGCCGGATTGCGGTATGTCGCCAGTAATCCAATCGTATGGACTCTACTTATTTTGGGTTCGGTCGTCGAGGTATTTGGTTGGAATTACCGGCAAGCCCTGTTGGGGAGGGCATTCGATTTGCGGAAGATTTACTGGGCTAGTTGGAAGTTTGTTGGGTTAGCAGCCGGACTTGGCGCCCTGGTATCGTTGCTGTTTCTCTCGATCCGTAAAGACATCAAGAGCCAGCCACGACTGATGATGGTCGCCTACATTTTTATGGCCGTATCAATGATGATCTTCGCCTGGTCGCCGTGGCTTGTTTTGTCTGCTGCACTGATGGCGATTGCGTACTTCATGCGAACGAGTTCCTACGCGATTATGGACACTCTGCTCCAAAACAGAGTGTCAAGGGCGATGCGGGTCAGGGTGTTGGGCCTTCAATTCGTGTTGGTTGGTTTCTCGAATGCGCGGGTATTGCAAACTTGGTCCATCACTGGATAGCCTCACAGGATATCTTAATGCGCTACTGGAGGCTGGGTTTTCTGGATGGGCACTGCTCTCCTGGGCGCGCCAATAACTGTCGCCGTCGGGTCAGGAATTGTGGCCGTCGTAGGATTGATCATGTTGAGGGGCGTGTCCGCAATATTCAGGTAGCAGCCCGTCACCGAATCTGAAATTTGATCACTTGCGCCGGCGCCTGAGCATTTGTCATGCTGAATCGGTGGAAATTTCTGGTCGTATATTAGGAAATCCAGCGCTCGCGCACGACCATTTTTTCTTGGTGGCAGAAAAAGGCAATTCCTGACACCTGAAATCCCGATTCCTGGCCCCCGAAACGATATGTGGCTATTACTCCATAACCCAAAATTCAGGCTGATGTGGCTGGTCATTCTCTTAGATGAGGTGGCGGTGATCAGCTATTTCACTGTGAGCGGATGGCTGGCTCTGACGCTCACAGACTCGCCTTTCTGGGTGGGGGCGACCGCCGGCATGGGCGGTTTGGCTCTAGCGTCGGCCAGCCTGTTCGCCGGAGTGATCGTGGATCGCATGGACAAGCGGAAGCTGATAATCGCAGGCTTGATCGTGCAGATGGGTTTCTCGTTCACCATCGCGTTTCTGATCTTCTCCGAGTATATCGCCCTGTGGCACGTATTGGTGATAGCGTTCCTTCGCGGACTGGCGGCTTCAGTGAAGATCACAGCCACTCACACGTTGATTTTAGACCTGGTGGGCAGGTCTAACCTGCTGGCTGCCAACGCGGCGACCATCGCCGCATTCACCATCATGGGGATAATCATGCCTCCGGTGGTCGGTTTCGTGGTGGAGAGAGCAGACATCGGATGGACATATATTGTTATGGGATGCGCCGGGTTTACTGCGGCTTCTCTAATGGCCACCCTACGGGGCGTTGAGCCTCGCAAACGAACGGAGCGGACATCGCCGCTTCAAGACCTCAGCGCAGGACTGCGCTACGTCGTCACCACGCCTATCGTGCGCTCTCTCATTATATTAGGGCTGATTGGAGAGGTCTTCGGATGGGGTCACGAGACGATGCTGCCAGTGATGGCCCGCGACGTTCTGGAGGTCGGCCCAACAGGCCTGGGATATCTGTACTCTGCGGGCAGCGTGGGCGCGCTGATTGCGTCGCTGATTCTATCGACCCGCAGTGACATCACCAATATGGCGCGACTGATGATCGCAGGCTACATCGGCCTGGGCGTGTTCCTGATACTGTTCGCCTGGTCGCCGTGGTTCCTCGTGTCGTTGGTTCTGCTGGGGATGGCGCACTTCATGGGGGCCTATTCATTCACAATTCTGGAAACGAGGCTCCAGACCAGCGTGCCGGACGACATGCGGGGTAGGGTGCTGAGCGTCCAATCCTTCGGATTTGGCCTATCGAACGTCACAGGTTTCCAGACCGGCGCCACAGCCGCATGGTTGGGCGCGCCCGTTGCAATCGCGATTGGGGCGAGCATCGTGGCCGCCAACGGTCTGCGCCTGTTGCGAGACGTGTCCGCAAGGTTCAGAGACCAGCAGGAGATTGATCAGGCTCAAGAGTGACAGACTGAGAATGAGACTTAATTATTTAGCTTGAAACTGGCCGGCGTTTCCTCGACGGATTCCTCTTTGATGAGCTTTCGGAGGTGGGTGTTGACGTTGCGCTCTGCCGAGGGACGTAACCCCTTCTTCAGGTTTTTCGGATACATGTCGGATGTGATCTTCGACACTTCGGAAATGCCCTTCTCCAGAGCCGCCACTACCTGACGCTCTCTACCCATACGGTGTTCGTACTGCCAGCGGACGAGGTTCGCTCCTCTGGGCGCCGGAACCACTGGGCCATGGGCTGGGCAAATGGTGTCGTGCTTGAACTTCGTCAAAAGCTCCAGTGATTTCATGTAGGCGGCCAGGTCTCCGACCGATGTTGAGCTGGCGCCCAGAACCGTGTCACCGGTGAACATCACTCGGTCCTCGCGCAGGTAGTAGCACACGTGGTCAACCTCGTGGCCGGGTGTGAACAGCGCTCGAAGGCCCACGCCGCCGCCTGTGACGATGCGCTCTCGCGACTTCAGCGCGACAACCGCGTCCTCGTCGTCCAACAACTTCTGGAGATGTTTCACAAGTTTGGGATGGCATCGAACCGGAGCCTGCATGACCTCTTGAATCCTGTCCAGTCCGCCTGTGTGGTCTCCGTGGCCGTGGGTGATGACGATGGCAGTGATCTTCGGCTTTCCCAGCTCATCGTAGTAATCCAGGATCGAGCGGGTCCACTCACGCTCGTAGTCTCCGGTGTCGATGAGGATCATCTCTTCGGAGGGGTCGCCGACGAAGAAGTTGTTGCTCCCGCCAGGATGGGAGGTTGCTCCGTCGTCGATGTGCATGTTGTAAACGTGGGGGGTGATCTGCATGGTTCGCCTCGTAAGGGTGTCAGAATTTTGCTTAAGCACTCTCAGCAGAGATGGTACACTGAAACGCGAGTTTGAGTCACCAGGGAGATCAACTGATTTCTATGCTCAAGGGCATCATGATATCGGCGCTGTAAATCTTTGCGCTTATCTTTGCGTTTTACGGGGTGGTCGCTCAGGGCGGCCAGGATTGCCATGCTTGGCGTGATACTTGCTGGTAGTGGCGTCTTCGAGTTTGTCCTGACTGTGGTAGCTCGCAGGCCTGAGCCTGAGCCGCCCTTCGAGTTCCAATCTGTAGGCCGCAGTTCTTTCCAAATCGACGTTGACGAGCTTCGCTCCTGACGGCTGATAGTCTCGATTAAAGGGCGTCTAGCCTCTCCAGAACCTGCTCAGGCAGACTCACATCCACAGCCGCCGCGTTGCTGGCAACCTGCTCAGGACGGGACGATCCGACAATGACTGACGTTATTTGAGGCCTTGCCAAAGTCCACGCCAGCACGAGTTGAGGGACCGAAACATCCAACTCCGACGCCTCTGACTTTAGGCTATCGACGATGGCGAAATTGCGCTTGTTCCAGTAGGTGTTCTTGGCCCGCGCCGCGTGACGGGACGCCATGTGACTGTCCTCTGGCGGCTGGGTGTTCGGATCGTAAGTAGCAGTGAGCAGTCCGGCCATGAATACCTGAAAGGGAATGATGCCGATTCCCTGGTCGTCGCAGGCCGGGAATAGCTCGGTCTCGATGTCTCGTTTGCCGAAGTTGTATTCAGGCTGCACCGACTCGAACCGCTGGAAGCCGTTCTTGTCGCTGACCCACAGCGCTCGCGTCAACTGCCACGCGGCGAAGTTGGAGCATCCCAGGTAGCGAATCTTCCCCTGCTGCACAAGGCTGTCCAACGTGCCTAACGTCTCTTCCAGGGGAGTGTTCGGGTCCCAGTAATGAACCTGATAAAGGTCAATGTAATCAGTGCCCAGCCTGCGAAGACTGCCATCCACCGCGTCCATCAAGTGCTTGCGAGAGAGGCCAACGTCGTTGGGACCCTGTCCTGTGGCGATGAACCCCTTGGTGGCGACCACGAAATCGTGGCGATGGCCCTCCACCGCCTTTCCGACGACCTGCTCCGAGTGACCGGCGTGGTAGGCGTCGGCTGTGTCGATGAAGTTGATTCCGTGCTCAAACGCGGCTTCGACCACGCCGATAGCCCGGGCGTCATCAACATACCCCGCGCCGAACATATTTGTCCCCAAGCAAATCCTGGAGACTTTAAGCCCTGATTTTCCTAACCGCGTGTATTCCAAAGTTCTTTTTCCTGACAGAAATATCCAGCCGCCACTCTGAGTGGAGCGAAGCATCTGGTCGTATATGGGGCAACTATGTTCTACTGTCGACCAGACCCTTCGACTGCGGTCTCAGGTTGGACACCGGCCGACGGCTGATAGCTCGCGTTATCGGAACAGCGCGGCGGGCCGCTCCACAGTAGCCTGAAGCCTACGCATGAAGCTCGCGGCTATGGCGCCGTCGATTACTTGGTGGTCTGCCGTTAGAGTGACGGTCAACATCTCGCGGATCACGATCTCTCCGTCTCGAACGACCGGCTTTTGGACGCTTCGACCCACGCCCAGGATGCCGTTCTCAGGCGGATTTAGGATGGGCGTGAATACGTCAACGGTTCCCAAAACGCTTATTGTAAAGGTTGCTCCAACAACATCGTTGACGGTAAGTTTGCTGTCGCGTGCTTTGGCGGACACGTCGGTTGTGGCTCCGGAAATCTGTTGGAGGTTCAATTGTCCAACGTCTCTGATTACTGGCACGATGAGACCGTCTCCCAGCGCCACAGCTAGGCCGATGTTGACCTGATCGAAATAATGCGCTGTCCCATCGACAAGAACCGAGTTGACGGCTCCGACGCGCTTCAATGTCTCGGCGCACGCTTTCATCAAAACGTCAGCCAGTGTGATGGTGTCCTGACCCTGAGACGCTTCGCGGCGCAACCTCTGAGCCTCTGTGACGTCCAACTCCAGCGAGTAGGATAGCTGGGCCGAGTTGGCAAGGCTGTCCTTCATATGTCGAGCGATAGTCTGACGCATGCCCCGGAGGGGCTTCGACTCAGAAGGCTCCGGTAGTCCGCGCGGTAGCTTCGGGGCAGCATCCGCTTGCTGTTGCTCTGCGAAGGCTCGAACGTCGGCTTCCACAATCCGGCCTCTGGGGCCGGATGGCGTGACCTGGCTGAGGTCGATTTCATGGTTAGCCGCCAGACGGCGGGCTCCGGGCGTCGAAGGCACGACGTCTCCGTTCGTGGCTGCAGCGGGACGACTTCGAGGCGGCGGGATTGCCGCAGCCCTTGACCCGGCGCTGGAGGGAGTTTGGGCCTGCGGAGGCTCAGGGACGGCTTCACCCTCGGCCAGCAAGTACCCGATCAGTCCATCGACAGCGACGGTGGCTCCTTCATCCACTACGGGATGGAAGACACCGCCTTCGGTGGCCTCAAGGTCGTAGTTCAGCTTTTCGGTCTCGATTTCGGCGATCACCTCGCCCTGACCCACGTTGTCTCCCTGGGCCTTAGCCAGTCGCACAACGGTGCCCTCCGTCATGAAATCACCGAGTCTGGGCATTACGATTCGTGTAGCCACAGGTTCCCCCTATTCCAGAACGCCCAGCGCGGCCTCGACCACCGTGTCCTTGTTGGGTACCCACAGGGCCTCCAACGGTCGGCTGTACGGCACAGGAGCATGAGGCGGGTTGACCCGACGCGGCGGTGCGTCCAGATAATCGAACGCCTGCTCAGCCACCAGAGCCGATATGTCGCTGGCGATGGAGCATCGAGGGTAGTCCTCGTCCACGATGACGATCTTGCGTGTCTTTTGAACCGACTCGAGAATCGCTTCGTCGTCCATAGGAGACAACGATAGCAGGTCCAGCACCTCAGCGGAGTGGCCTTGGGCCTCGAGTTCGGCGGCGGCATCCAGGCAAACCTTTGTGGTGTAGCCGATGCCCACCAGGGTCACGTCTGTTCCTTCTTTGGCGATATTGGACTTGCCTATTTCAACTTCGTACGCTTCCTCTGGGACATCCACGTCAAACCTGATGCCCATAAGCTGGCGGTTGTTGAACACGATCACCGGGTCGTTGTCCCGAATGGCCGCGATCATCAGGCCCTTGGCGGTGTAGGGGTCCGAGGGCACAACGCACTTGAGGCCGGGGAAGTGGGTGAAGATCGAGTACAGCGTTTCGGAGTGCTGCGCCGCGGAGCCCGTCCCCGCGCCGATGCCGGTCATGATGGTTAGAGGTATGTTGACCTTGCCGCCGAACATGTAGTGAATCTTGGCGGCGTTGTTGGTGATCTGATCCGCGCAGACGCCGAAAAAACTGACGTACATAAGGTCCACGACAGGCCTCAACCCAGAGGCTGCGGCGCCCACGCCAGCCCCGACGAATCCAGCCTCGGAGATGGGTGTGTCCCGGATGCGTTGGCGTCCGAAGTCTCCGACAAGCCCCTTGGTGAGCCGCATCGGGCCGCCCCAAGCGTCCTGCTTGTCCTCGCGGTCTCCGCCCCCTGCGATGTCCTCGCCCATGACGATGACCGTTTCGTCGCGCTCCATCTCCTGCCGGATCGCTTCGTTGACCGCCTGAATATATGAAAGCTGTCTGACAGCCTGGGCCTGTACCATGTTTTCCTCCCCTGGGATTATCGTAATGAGTAGGCGCAGGGGAAGGTCTCAAAACCGCCCCTGATCTGGTGTCGGCGCAATGCTAGGCGTACGTGTTGTAAACGTCGGTCATGAGATCGGCGTCATCGGGGAAGGGACTTTCGTCGGCAAACCGGACTGCCTCCGCGATGGCCGCCAGGGCCTTCTCATCCAGGCTTTGCAGGTCGTCCTCTCCAGCGAATCCGTTCTCGATGATGTGGGCCGTCAATTGCTTGATGCAGTCGCGGTCCATGTAGTATTCTTGCTCTTCCTCGGATCGATAACCGAGGGGGTCGTCGGCCCCGAAGTGTCCGTGATATCGGTAGGTCTGGGCTTCGATGAGGGTCGGGCCATCGCCTCTGCGGGCGCGGGCCACCGCTTCGCCTCCAACCTCGAACATTTCCAGAACCGACTGACCGTCGACCGACACGCCGGGGATGTCGTACCCCGCCGCTCGGTTTGAAATCGAACCGCCCGCGACTGTGAACTCGAACGGCGTCGATTCTGCGTAACGATTGTTTTCGCAAACGAAGAGAACAGGTAGTTTCCAGATGCTGGCGAGGTTCATGGACTCGTGAAGGACGCCTTGACTGGATGCGCCGTCGCCGAAGAACACGACGCTCACCTGATCTGTCCCCCGAACCTTCGCGCTGAGGCCGACGCCCGTGGCAACAGGGATGTTGGAGCCGACGACGCCGTTGGCTCCCAACATCCCCTTGTTGATGTCGGCGATGTGCATCGTTCCGCCTTTGCCACTGTTGGTGCCTGTGGCCTTGCCCAAAAGCTCGGCCATCATCTCGTTGATGTCGACGCCTTTGGCGATGCAGTGGTGGTGACTGCGATGGGTTCCCAGGACAAAGTCGTTATCGCGGAGATGGGCAGATATGCCTGTCGGGACAGCCTCCTGACCGATGGACGAGTGCATGCCCCGAAGTTTGCCTGCGTCGGCCTCGCGGCGCGACTGCTCCTCGAACCTGCGGATGGTGACCATCGTGCTGTACATCCACAGCAATGTGTCTTTGTTCATCGTAGAGTGCGTAGTCATTATCTGCCCTCCATAAGCATTTGGTGTCGGCAAGTTTGTGTCGTTGCTGGCCGCCGATTGGCCCTAACGCTGGCGCGAGTGTAGCAAGGTGGGCATCCCTCGTCAACGGGCGTCTGGCTCACGTCAGTATGGTAGCGTCGTGTCGGGATTTTCCTTTAGGAAATGGGCCTGTTGGACTCCGAAATTCTCCTGAAGCTGGATGGTCAGTCCGCCATCCACCACCAGCGAGTGACCGGTGATGAAGGAGGCCGCGTCAGAGCAGAGAAATCCGACTGCGTTTGCAATGTCATCCGGCTTGCCCACCTTGCGAAGAGGGTACTGATTCTCAAAGAATTTCAGCCCCGACGGATTAGCGTCCCACTGGGGTTGGACCCGCTCGGTGACGATGTGGCCGGGGCAGATGGCGTTGACCCGAATGCCCATCGGCCCGAACTCGGTTGCCATCTGCCGAGTGGCCCCGATGACCGCCGACTTTCCGGCCTCATAGATCAGGCTCCCAGGCGCCGTCAACATGCCGTGGACCGACGATATGTTGATGATGCTGCCGCTCCCTTGATTCGCCATGTGCGGCACGGCGTATTTGGCCCCCAGGAATATCGCTTTTACCAGCAGGGCCATGCCTGCGTCCCACTGTTCCTCGGTTGTGTCGACCACATTTTGGTTTCCGCCGAAGGGCGCGTTGTATGCGTTGTTCACCAGAATGTCGAGCCTGCCCCACTCCTCGATGGCGTGGTCTATCATGTTTTTGATGCTCAAAGCCTTGCTGACGTCGGCTTCGACAACCAGCACGGTTCCCCCACGTTCGCGGATTGCGCGAGCGTTTGTCTCGGCGGATTCTATAGCGATGTCCGCAATCAGGACTTTCGCGCCCGAATCGGCGAGGCTTCTCGACGTCGCGCCGCCGATGCCCATAGCTCCGCCAGTCACTATCGCTACCTGATTTTCCAGCGAGTTCATAGTTTATACTCCTGAGAAATTGTCCAACTTTATAAGTTTTAACTTCTAACTGAAATGAGATCAACTGGGGCCACGACGCAAGGGCGATAAAAGGTGGGGCGGCTGCCTTTGTGATTTGCCTATCAGAGCCCAAACTCGTAGCGCTGATTTGAGTCATCCTCGCATGTCTCCACGGTTTGCGGGAGAGTTGGTAAGGATTCGGGTTTGCCAGACGACGAAAACGTAAGACCCAGCTTCCTCATTATCGAGGACGACCCCTCCATAAGCGAAATTGTGGCCCGAGTGCTCGACAAAGAAGGTTTCATAACTCATTCGGCCTTCGATGGCCCTCAGGGCCTCGACGCGTATTATCTCACTCAGCCAAACATCATCATACTGGACGTCAATATGCCGGTCATGGATGGCTGGGAGACGCTCGCTAGGCTTCGACGAGTCTCAGAGACTCCGGTGATAATGCTGACGGTGTACAGCGCCAAACAGGACATAATCAAAGGCCTAGAGCTAGGCGCAGACGACTATCTGGTCAGGCCCTTCGGAATCAAGGAGCTTATCGCTCGCGTGACGACTGTTCTGCGGCGCACGTCGTTGGTTCTGTGAGCGGGGGTGGTCAGCCTTTAACCATCGGTGTATGGGCACGGATAGCGTAACTAAGGTCGATAGCTAGCCCCAGAACTTCCACCACCGGCGGACTGCTACGCGCTCGCGAGGCCGCGCGACTTCAAAGGAGCTATCCTCCAGGATGGCCTTTGGGGTGTTAACAACCATTGCCATTGCAGCATCTTGTCCCACAAACTTTGATGCCGAATTGATACCGATGCCCAACTTGGGAGAGCGGGGCCCGTCGGGGAAATGGGTGTCTGAAGCCAAGACGTGGACGAGGTTCCGTTGAAGCATGTTGTTGGTGATGGCTTGCACCCGCTTCCCGAAAAAACCGATAACGCTTCCGGCAGTCACCTGAGTTAACATCCCACGCTCGACGAAGTTCGCAAGCAGGTCGATGTCGTGCTGGAAAGCTTCGATGCGTTCAGGGTGGGCCAACACAGGCGTTATGCCTTGTAGTTGCACCTTGAACAGAACGTCCTCGATGTAGTTGGGTCTGCCGAAGAAGGGCATCTCGATCAGCATGTACCTGGAGCCGTTCATGGGTAAAGCGCGGCCGGCCTCGATCTCGTCAGGAAGGTCCACGTCCAGGTGATTTTCCATGCCCAACACCAGTTTCAGGTCATTCCCCTGGGCCGTGATGCGCTCGTTCATGTCTTCGATTAACTCTCGGATGTGGGCCACGGAGGATCCCTCTGTCACGTCCTTGCGATGGGGCGTTGCGAGAATGATCTTTGTGCCGGTGTCAGCCGCAACCTGGGCCATCTTTACGGTGTCCTCTGGAGTCTTCGCGCCGTCGTCGACGCCGGGCAATATGTGGGCATGGATGTCGTACACGGCTCTAGTTGCGTATCTGGATTCGCCGGAAGGCTTCGCCGTAGGGCATGTCGGCACGTTGGCCGATTCGCAAGCCGTTGGCTTTCACGAAGTCTCCGACGTCCTGGCCCTCATCAGATGAAACCTGGGAAACGTGCTTTTTAAGCGACGAAATTTTGCGCTCGATGGTGTCTGTGATGTCGATGAAAGTGTCCGGCTCTTCGGTACCCCACAGCAAAATGTCGGCGACCTTGTGGGTCTCCAAGCCTTCCTGGGCGTGTTCGGGGTAGTGCAGGTGGTCGCGAGCGTAAGGGTATGTCGCGTCAATGGTCACCTGACCGCATATCCTGTGATCGCGATGAAGATAGAACCCTCTGCGTATGGGGTCAGGAGTTAGCACAACATCCGGCTTGTGTTGGCGAATCGCCCGCACCACCTCGCCACGGAACTCTTTTTCGTCTTCGAGTTCGCCGTCAGGGTGTCGCAGGTAGATGACTTCTTTGACTCTCAGGTCTGCGGCGGCCTCGGCCTGCTCGACCTCGCGAATCTCCGCCAGTCGCGTTGATGTCATGTCCAGGTCGCCTGTGCCCTTGTCGCCGTTGGTGCAGAGTACGTAAACGACCTCTGTGCCCTGCGCTATCCAGCCTGCTATTGTGCCTCCACAGCCGATCTCTGCGTCATCGGGATGGGGAGTGACCACCATCGCCCTGTCTGGTCTATCCATGTGTGGAAATTGCCCCTTTTTTTGATTTTCATCTGACATCATAGTGGCTGGAGGATGGCCCCACAAGTCGAAGAAATAACCCCATGGCAAAAGTTCGTTGTTAACGCAATTACCCTCTGGTACAATCAGGCAGATTTTCAACCACGAGCTGGGGAAGGTGTATGACTGCCAAAATCAGACAGTTTCGATGGGACGATGCAGAGCAGGTCACCGGATTGTTCAACACAATCAACGGCATCGTCGGCACAGAGAAAGAGTTCAGCCACGAGTTGATGAGCCAGACTCTGGCACACCCATCGTGCAGGCCAGAGGTTAACTGTTTTGTCGCAGAGTCGCCTGAAGGGCAACTGGTTGGTTACGCTCTGGTGTCTCCCGAAATCCCCATTGGGCGGGCTGTTGGCAGCGGAGGGGTCTTGGAAGAACATCGAAACTCAGGCGTCGGCAGGTCTCTGCTCGGACGTATAAGCGAGCATGTCGAAAACCTGGGAGTGGCGGTTTTCCACATCCAGGCTTCATTGGACTCACAGCACGCCCGGCACATGCTGGCATCCGAGGGCTTTGTTCATGTGAAAGACTACTGGCAAATGAGGTGGGAAAACGGAACACTGCCGGCCATCAGCCTCCCTGATGGTTACGGCTTGAGAACCTTCGAACTTGACCAGGATGAAGCCGAATTGACATCGATTCAAAACGCCGCATTCGGCGAACACTGGGGCTTTAATCCTAACACCGTCGAGGAGATCGCTGCGCGGGTTCGCATGAACAGCACCGCCCCCGATGGCATCATCTTCATCTCTAACGGCGAGAGTCTTGCTGGTTTCAACTGGACTCTTCGCAACGAGAATGAGAACGGGTCAGTAGGTTTCGTCGCCATGACGGGCGTTCATCCCAACTATCGGGGCAAGGGGCTGGGCACTGCGGTGGTGGTCACCGGTATGGAATATCTTCGCGAACAGGGTGTTGACGGCATTGAGCTAGAGGTTGATTCGACCAACACGCCCGCCGTAGAACTCTATCGCAAGCTCGGATTCAAGCCTGTCCACCACACGGTCTGGTACGAAAAACAGATTCGCTAGGATTCGTCGAGCGTCCGAGTTTCAGACACGGTGACCGCGGTTGCTGCGCCGGGACGGCGCATTATTTTTCTGTTCTCCAGGCTGTTGATGATTTCCGGCAGAACTATGCCGCCTGAGAACACAACCTTCATCGCTTCCTCTACCGTGATGGCCGTCTCGGTGACTTCGTCCTCAGACACGATAGCCAACATCCCTGACGTTGGATTTGGAACGGTCGGGATGTATACCACCAGCTTCATTCGGTCGTCAGACGGCATATAGCAGTGTCCAGTCACGAGGCCCATTGCTGTGACACCGGGCCTGGGCCAATCGAGAAACACCACCCTGCTGAACTCGTGGCCCATTGAGTTGGAGAGCGCGTCGGTTGCCTGTCGGGCAACTCCGTAGATGCTTTTGACGATGGGGATTCTGCTGAGGATCGCGTTCTGGAAGTCGATGAGCTGAGCGCGAGATCCGGTGGTGACCAGCGCGCCCAGAGTGTAGAAGATCGACAGAACAACGCTCGCAAGCACGATCCATGCAATGATCGAGATTGCGGGGACGCCTTCGATGTATGGGAGCCGGATTAACAAGCCATGAGGGGCGTGAAAGAACGATTTCAATCCCGCGATCAGATACTCTACGATCAGGATCGTGATGAGCAGCGGGATCAACACGAGGAATCCCCTGCTCAGGCGTTGCCACACATGGCGTTCGACTCGCTGAATTGCGCTCCGCGAGTTGCCTGAACCTAAATTCTCGTGTTGGCCGTTCATTGTTAGTCTCCGGCTGCGCTCTCCAAAGTGTCACGCAGTAGGCTGGAGTAGAACCCCAGCATGCGATCTGCAGCGTGTCCCCAGCCCATCTGAAGGGCCTTTGCTCTGGCCGCCCTGCCCATGGCCTCACGCAAAAGAGGGTTCGCAAGCAGCATTTCGAGTCTCTGAACGAAGGGTTCTGGACACCTCCACGGGACAAGGTATCCGGTCTCTCCGTTGTCTATGAATGTCTTGAGACCGCCTACTCTGGACACGACAACGGGAGTGCCGCATGCCATTGCTTCCAGAGCCGCCAGCCCGAAACTCTCCGAGTGGGAAGGCAAAACAAACACATCAGCGGCGCTGTAATAGTCCGGAAGCTTATTCTGTTTGATAGCGCCGGTGAAAGTTACCATGCTCTCGATACCTAACTCGGTAGTGAGAGCTTTGAGACGGTCTAATTCCGCGTCGTTCCCAGGGGAGCCACCGACTATCAGAACCCTGATATCGTCGGACCCGTCCAGAAGCGCCGCCGCCTCCAGCAATACATCTATTCCCTTAAGCGGTTCAATGCGGCCTACATACAGTATAACCTGCTTTTCGTGAATTCCTACCCTCTGCCTCGCGATCGATTGGTTAACAGGCTTAAACGTGTCCAGATTTACTCCAGCAGGGATGACTTTGATCTTCTGAGGATGAGCATCGTAGAGCCTTACGGCGTCCTGCTTCTCTTCCTCGGTGGAGACGATTATGGCATCGGCGTCCCGCATCACGAGGCTTTCTACTTCGGAGCGCCGCGCCGGTTCTCGCTCGCCGACCCGCGCCCGGAGCTTGGTCTGGGCAAGAGTATGGAAGGTGGCAACGTGAGGGATGTTCCATGTCCGGCTGAGGGTCATTCCTACCCGGCCTGATAGCCAGTAATGACTATGCACCAGGTCGTAGGTCGTGCCTTCCGCTTTCTGGAAGCTGTACAGTTCGCTGAGAAATTCAGGGATATAGTCGAACAGATCTTCTTTGGCCGCTTCGTAGGAGCCCGCTTTCAAGTGTATGACTCTGGCGCCGTCTTCAAGCTCGACTATCTTTGGGTCGTCCGGGTCGTGGTATCTGGTGAATACGTCGACTTCGATGCCTTTGCGGGCGAACTCGCGGGTTAATTGCAACACGTACACGTTCATCCCGCCGGTGTCTTTCTCGCCCAGGCGAGCAACGGGACAACCGTGGAAACTCAATATCGCCAATCTACACATTCATTACTCCAAAAAATACGACTATCAACACCATCACTTGCCACCAGCAAATAGCGTGTGTTGACAGGGGCCATCAGCGTCCGGGGTGGGGGCGGTTAACTATATCGGCGTTAGGCCGACGCTTGCAAGAGATTCAACGTTGGGCAGTTAGGTGGTAAACGGCCTCGTCCTTGCCTCCGAGGTTGTATTTGTACCGCTCGTTGCCCTTGAGGAAGTTGAAGGACTGACGTCCCTCTTCAATGGCTGTCCGTAGACTGAGAGCTTTGTTGAGCAGGCCAACGCTCAACTGGGAATACTCAGGATCATAGCCGCTGTTGTACAGCAAATAAGATTCGCCATAATCGAAACAGATGCAGCCTGCCACCCGCTCGCCATCGACCTCCAGAAAATAGAGCTTAAACTGGTCACGTTTGGACAGCTCCTGGGCGATGTCTGTGAAGAATTTTTCACGTTCGGGCGTCAGAAACTCGTCCTTGTCCGCGCGGCTTGCCCTCAGAAGGCGGAAGAAGTCCTGCATGCAGTCAGGGCTGTCACACGAGTACTGGCGCGGGCTGTCGGCGGCCTCTAGTCTCCTGATCTTGCGCCTCAGTTCGTGTCGGTCTTTCTTTCGCAACCCAGCCAGGTATTCGTCCCATGTGTCGGGTAGGTACGCCACCGGCGTGGTTTCCTCGTCCTCAACTTCAACTTTCAATCCCTTCCCTTTTGCCAGCGTGGGCAGATACTCAAGGGTGGGGGAGTCTTTGGGCAGTGAGGGAAGGTCTATAGATTGCCAGTCCATGTCCATGATGTGTCCAAATAGCGCATCGTAGAATATGGACTCATTGCCCTTTGGCACCAGGAAATCCAGGTAGTCGAACAGCTCTTTGTCGCCGGCGAACGTCAGAACTCCATTGCTAATCATGAGCGGAGCGACGCCGATTAGATCGTCGCCCTCTCTGACCGAGAGAATGTGGAGTTCGTTGTCGGCGCAGAAGTTGTCCCACCACACCTTTTGCCACCAAGGTGTCACAAACACCGTGTTGGTGGAGCAGGAGGGCAGGATGCTCTCCCACTCATCCCATATCGAATCGAAAGTTTCCTCTTGGACGGTAAATCCCATGCTCTAAATATCTCCTAGCATGACTAAGAAATCCTGTTTGGCCGTTGCCTGGGTCCGGAAGGTCCCACGGCTGGCAGAGGTGACGATTTTGCTGTCGGGCTTCTCGACGCCTCGGATTGTCATGCACATGTGTTCAGCGCTGAGGATTGCTGACACACCTTCAGGCTGGAGCGTCTTGAAGATTACGTCAACGAACTGGGTGGTCAGCCTTTCCTGGAGCTGAGGTCTTCGGGCCAGAACGTCCAGGGCGCGGGCAAACTTGCTCAAGCCGGCAACCTTACCGTTGGGGACGTAGCCGATGTGGGCCGTTCCGTGGAAGGGCAGGAGGTGATGCTCGCAGATAGAGTGAAATCGGATGTTCTTGAGAACGACCATCTCGTGGTGGCTTTCCTCAAAACTGGTTGCCAACTCATCAGCCGGGTCCTGGTCCAGGCCGGAGAAGAACTCGGCGTACATCCGGGCGACTCGTTGGGGGGTGTCCTTCAGTCCTTCGCGGTCGACGTCTTCGCCAATCGCGCCAATGATCGAGGCAACGGCCTCGCGGATTTGCTCTTTGTTGATCAGTTAACTGTCCTGCATTCTGTCCAGGCTCTGTGGTTTGATGTGGCTCGATTTGTGAACGGATGGACACATTGCAGCGCCGCCAAGTCGTTCGCGTACCCTATTATAGGAGATTCTTCATCATTGTGGGAGTTTTAACTACAATTTCTGATGGCAGACAAAATACATCCGCTTCTGGGCGCGGCGTGGCATCTAACGCTATGGTGATTCGGTCAACCCAATCCCAGGGCTTGTTCGACGGCATCCAGGTCTGGGGGATACTCCTCCATCCACACCGGCTCAATCTCGTTCGCCAGGTCCGGGTCTTTTAGCCCGTGGCCCGTGATGATGCACACGACCTTTTGGCCTTCGAGGTTCAGACCGGCTTTTGCGTGCTTGATAAGACCCGCCAGGCTTGCGGCTGAGGCGGGTTCGCAGAACACGCCTTCTTTGCTCGCCAGCATTTTGTAGGCGTCCATGATGTTATCGTCGGTAACCATGTCGATAGTTCCGCCGGACTCGTCGCGGGCCGTGAGCGCTTTATCCCAGCTTGCAGGGTTGCCCACGCGAATCGCCGTGGCGATGGTTGCCGGTTCGGTTACCACGTCCCCGCGCACGATTGGCGCGGCGCCGGCAGCCTGGAATCCCATCATCCTGGGACGGATCGAGGTCCATTCGTTGTGGTATGCTTCCTGAAACCCCATCCAGTATGCGGTGATGTTTCCTGCGTTACCAACAGGAATGAACACATAGTCTGGAGCGGCCCCTAGCTCTTCCACGACCTCGAAGGCGGCAGTTTTCTGCCCTTGGAGCCTGTGCGGGTTTATAGAGTTGACTAACACGATGGGATGACGCTCGGTGAGGTCACGCACCAACTGCATGGCGTGATCGAAACTGCCCTGTATGAGCATGATCCGCGCGCCGTAGGCCACGGCTTGGGCCAGCTTGCCTCTGGCGACGTTACCCTTTGGCACGATGACCGTCGTCGGGATGCCACAGTAGGCGCCGTAGGCGGCGGCTGATGCGCTGGTGTTGCCTGTGGACGCGCACGCAAGGCTGTTGCCTCCCGCTTCCAGAGCCTTCGCCACTGCGACTACCATGCCCCGATCCTTGAACGATCCGGTAGGGTTGCATCCTTCGAGCTTGAAGTACAGCTCCTCGCAACCGACCAGGTCTACAATGTGTCTCGACTTGACGAGGGGCGTGTCGCCCTCTCCCAGCGAGAAAATCGGAGTGTCGTCGGTCAGCGGCAGGTAGTCTTTGTATTTCGCCAGTACGCCCTTTGCCATCTCTGTCCGTTCTAATATCTCAGGTGTCGCGAATGCTTCTGGAGTTGAAGTTACTCTACCCCACTGGATTGCAGGGTGACAAGGGGAAGGCCTCAAGTAGCGTTGAAAGGCAGATTGCCAACACCTAGAATGAATGTAGCTATGGGAATTTGCCAGCCCGCTCTAATTTTATGTCAGGGGGATGATATGGACATCAGGATTTATTCCAAGAACCTGGACCTGAACGCAGATGCCTAAAGCTACATCCACAAAAAATTCGACAGGCTCAAACGCCACATGAATCAGATGTCGGACGCCAAGCTGAAAGTCTCTCGGACATCCAAATAAGTCGCAAGGAGAACGGGTGAACGCTCAGATGACCCTTTCGGTGGACGGTTACACCCTGCGCGGCCAGGACGCCGGAGCGAATGTGTTCGCCGCCGTGTATCGCGTCACAGACATTATTGACAGGCAGATCCGCCGTTTCAAAACCAAGGGTTATGGCCCTGGACAGGTTTGAAAAGGGGTCAAAGAACAGCCCGCCATCAACACCTCCGTTGACCTGGCCGGCGAGGAAGCGAAGGAGGAGATGGGCCAATTGCTGAGGACCAAATGGTTTGCAATGGAGCCAATGTCCGTCGAGGACGCGTTGCTCCAGATGGAAATGCTGGACCACAGCTTCTTCCTGTTCTGCAACAAGGACTCTTCGGTGTACAACGTTGCCTATCTACGTCAAGACGGAGACTACGGGCTGATTGAGCCTGAGCTAACGTAACGTGAATCACGAAACACAAAAAAACAGGGCGGCCGCCTGGTTGCCCTGTTCAGTAACCTGAAACACTCAAGGGTTTATGATATGACCATCCTCCAAGACCAGGACCCGCAGATCGCACAGGCGATCCAGAACGAGATCGGACGCCAGCGCGCCACAATAAACCTGATCGCCTCTGAAAACTACGCCAGCAAAGCGGTGATGGAGGCCCAGGGGTCGGTCATGACCAACAAGTACGCCGAGGGCTATCCGGGGCGCCGCTATTACGGCGGGTGCGAGTTCGTCGACGTTGCCGAGCAGATCGCCATCGAGCGTGCCGAGAAGTTGTTTCAGGCAGACCACGCCAACGTTCAGCCTCACAGCGGCGCTCAGGCTAACATGGCCGCCTACTTCGCCTCTCTGGAGCCTGGAGACACGGTGATGGGTCTTAGCCTTGATCACGGCGGACATCTGACTCACGGCAGCCCGGTGAACTTCTCTGCGAAGATATACAACTTCGTTCCATACACTGTCGACCGCGAGTTGGAGCTTATCGACTATGACGAAGTTGAGCGTCTGGCGAAGGAACACCGCCCTAGGGTCATAGTCACAGGGGCGACGGCTTACAGCCGGACAATCGACTTTCCCAAGTTTCGGGAAATCGCAGATGAAGTGGGCGCCAAACTGATGGTGGACATGGCCCATATCGCCGGACTCGTGGCGGCTGGCGAGCATCCGTCTCCCGTGGGCAGCGCCCAGATTGTGACGTCCACGACCCACAAAACCCTGCGGGGGCCGAGGGGCGGGCTGATCCTGTGTGACGACGACGTGAGACGCGACGTTGACCGAGCCGTGTTCCCCAACGCCCAGGGCGGGCCGATGGAGCATACGATAGCGGCCAAAGCTGTCGCATTCCAAGAAGCGATGACGCCTGAGTTCGTCGATTATCAGCGACAGATTCGCGCAAACGCCGTGGCGCTTTCTCTGACGTTAGAAGAGGGCGGCTTGCGGTTGGTTGCTGGCGGAACAGACAATCATATGTTTTTGGTTGACCTTACGCCTATGAAGGTCACCGGACGCAAGGCTGAGGAGGCGTTGGGCAGAGCCAACATCGTGATAAATCGCAACGCGATCCCCTACGACTCGAAGCCGCCTCGGGTCGCCAGCGGCGTCAGGCTTGGAACTCCGGCCATCACAAGCCGAGGAATGAAGGAGGAGGACGCCCGACAGGTTGGGCGCCTGATCCTGCAAACACTGAACAACCTGGGGGATGAGGCTGTTGAGCGTCATGTCAAGGACGAGGTCATCGGCATGACGGCCCGTTTTCCGATCCCAGGCATCGACGTGTAGATTCGCAGACGTCTCAGAACGAAAAAACGCCTTTCCGGGAATCGGAGAGGCGCTCCATGCTGGGGAACAGTCGCTGAGGTCTCTGTCACCCCACGCTCGTGGCCTGGAAGTTCTGAAGCATCGTGTAGACGTTTGATACCTGGTCGAATGCCAACTCGCCCTTGGATGTCAGCCCGAATCTGCCATCTTCATCGCTCTGCACCAGATTGCGCGCGCTCATGAAATTCAGATCGCGATTGAGCTGTTGATTGCTCAGGCTGTGATGGGCCATAATGGCGCTCTCGTTGAGCGACCGGCCTCGGCAGGTCGTCAGAACATCGAATAATATATCGATGCTTGCGCGCCTGCTTCCAATCAGTGGCATTTCCAAGTCCCTGCCTCGTACATTTTGTCCCGCTCGGTTCAAGCGCGCATTAACCGCCCCTCAATAGTATGGACAGAATTTCATTTGGAAAACATTTGGTGGAGATATAGTTAACCCTGGTGTATGAGCAGAGCCTGATTTAGGCGGCGCTCCTGCTGATCAGTCCGTCCTCGACGCCCCCTTCATTAGCGACAACGGGGGTTCCATCAGAGAACTTGACTCCTCGAATCCCCTG
>DCAW01000093.1 GCA_002313895.1 Dehalococcoidia bacterium UBA1123 | reverse complement strand
ACTGGTACGCTATCGGTGACCAAGGGTATTTAGCCTTGGAGGGTGGTCCCCCCAGCTTCCCACAAGATTTCTCGTGTCCCGTGGTACTCAACAATACGCCGAGAGACCGCTCCCTTTCGCCTACAGGACTATCACCTTCTACGGTTGTCCTTTCCAGGAACATTTGGCTAAGGAACGATTTTCTTACTCTCTGCTCACTTTACGAGGTTGGAGCAGGCGTATGTTACAACCCCGACCGGACATAGGACCTCATTCCACTAAGCCCGATCGGTTTGGGCTGTTCCCATTTCGTTCGCCACTACTTTGGGAATCTCGGTTGATTTATTTTCCTCGGGGTACTTAGATGTTTCAGTTCACCCACTTACCCCCCGTCTTGCGACGGGTCTAACGGTATGACCCGTTAGAGGTTTCCCAATTCGGGAATCCTCGGCTAAGCTCACTAGACAGCTGACCGAGGCTTTTCGCAGTCTTGCCACGCCCTTCTTCGGCTCTTGGCCCCAAGGCATCCACCGTGGACCCTTACTAACTTGACCCACAATTGGGCTCATTTATTTCTGTTAGTTAGGACAAAATTCAGTTGTTAATGTGCGATTAAAAAGGCGGCTACAAGTTCCATTGCAACCGCGTAGGAATGTCTTTTTGAGCGCTAGGCCGGGATGATTCTTTCAATCGGTTTTTTGGCCCAGCAGTAATGAATTATATGCATCGGGCGGCGCTGAGTCAAGGGCAATTTAGAGGCTATTTCAAACGCACGCATCCAGCGCCGATGCACATTTCGTTAACCCATAATATAATGGTACACCACTTCGACAGGTTTGTATGTGAGGGTTTGATGACGGTACACAATTTTGAGTTGCACCAAGAAGAGACGGTGATGTTTGAACGGCCTCACGTCGTGGTCACTAACCGGCGATTGCTGGTTGTCAGAGGCATGGCAAAGACCAAAACTGACGCCGTGGTGCCCCTGGGCGAGGTGGGCGCTCCCACAAAACTCAACGGAGGCCAACAGAGCAGGGTTGGGCCCGGCGCAAAATTGTTTGGCGTCGGCGCCGCGATATTCATCGTGCAAATCTTTTTCGAGCAGATTAGCGATGTCGGTGACAGGGTCGATTTGATATTGTTCGTGACCGGGTTCATGGCTTTGCTGGTTGGTGGGTACTTTTTGATAGGAAGCTTCTTGGGCGCGAAGCCCAATACATTGATGATCTTCCCGATGGCAGACGGAGAGGAGATCGTTGTCCGATTTCCCGATTGGGACAACCCAGAGGCCGATGAGCTAACCCGCCAGTTCGCACGGGCCAAGCGGGCCATCTGATCGTTCGCAAACCCTTTGGTCTGCAGCCGCCAGACGGCTAGTCGTCTCCTGACGTGGAGGCCGCTGTTTGCTGATCGGTCTGGCGGTTCGGCGATTTAGCCCTGGTTTCGCCGCGCAACAGCGATAGGGCGGTCGCGCCTGCCATCAATCCTGTCGAGACCATAAACGCTCGCGCCATCCCTTCGATGAATGCCACTCTCGCGCCTTCGTCTCCTCCATCGGTGATGGCCGACAGGCTGGGCTCATACCCCAGCGAACCCATTGTGATCGTCACCATTATGGTCGCAAGCGCGACTCCTGTTACGTTGGCCGACGTGCGGGTCAGGTTCACGAAGGCTGTCACGATTCCGTACTTTTCACGAGGGTGAGCGCCCATGATGGCGCTGGAGTTCGGGGAACCGAAGCTCGCCATGCCCACGCCGGAAATCATCATGGCGACAACTATCATATACTCGGGCGTGCTTACGGTCAGTCGCGAGAACAGGAACATCGCGACGGTTGAGCAGACCATCCCGAACACAGCAGGCCATCGAGTGCCGACTTTGTCAGACAATCGCCCCGAAACAGGCCCGAGAATCGCCATCGCGATGGATGTTGGGACCATTATGAGAGCCGCTCTTGAAGGGGAGAGTTGCAAGCCTTGTATCAGGTAGAAGGGCATGAGGAAGTATACGGACGAGCCGCCGAGGAACGACACGAAACGGGCGCTGATCGCCAGCGAAAACACCCGGTTTTTGAACAAACCCAGGTCGAGCATCGGGTCTTTGGCCCTAAGCTCCCACAGTATGAATCCTGCCGCGAGCACAACAGAAAGCGCGATACCGCCGACTATCTGAGGCGAACCCCATCCTAGCCTCCAAGCGTTAGTCATCGCCAACAAAAACGCCACCAGTGAACCAGAAGACAACCCTGCGCCCAGCCAGTCGAATTTCACCCTGGAGCCGGTAGAGGCTTGCTCTGCGGATCGGCCTTTCAGAACCAGCATCGTTGCAATGATGCCTGCAATGCCTACAGGCACTCCTGCGAAGAACACAGACCTCCACCCGAAGGAGCCGACCAGCAACCCCCCGACGATGGGGCCGGTGATGGCGCCAGAGCCGATGATTGCCATATACATTCCCATTGCCTTGCCGCGGTCTCGCTCTGGGAACACTTCCGTTATCAGCGCCATGCCGTTTGCCTGGATTGCAGAGGAAGCGATGCCCTGCAATACTTTGGCGGTGATCAACAGGCTCAATGATTGAGACATGCCTCCTAGCACGGCGAACAATATGAAAAACCCTGTGCCTGTCACGTAAACTCGTTTGCGGCCGACCATGTCGGAGAGCCGACCCATCGGCATAATGGCGGCGCTGGTCGCCAGCACGTAGCCTAGAGAGAGCCACTGGACGGTGGGGAGGTCGGCATCGAAGTGTTCAGAGATTTCGGGCAGAGCGATATTGACGCCCGACTGATCCATGACTGTCAGAAACATGCCGATGGCAACGGCGAAGTAAACCCACCAGCGGTAGTTTGGGCTGTTTGTGAACCGTTTCATCGGTCCTGGAGCCGGCAGGGCAGGCAAACGGTTAACTCGGCCTGGACTCAGTGGTTGGTTCCAGGGCGACGTCGAGAATGTCTTCGCGAGCTGGCGCACCAAGGTGCTTGACCCAGGTAGACACGCCTGCCAATCCGATGAACGCTCCCAGGGTTAAGAACGCGAGTCGCAAACCCTGACTGAATGCGGCCTCAACACCCTCGCCGCCGCCTGTCACTGCGTCGAGACTCGGCTCGAAACCCAACGCGCCCATCCTCATGGTCACGATAGTGATTGCCAGCCCGATCCCTGTCACGTTTGCTGTGTTGCGGACCATGTTTGTGAATGCCGTGGCGACGCCGATACGGCTGAGGTCCACGGTTGCGAGGACCGAGCTTTGATTGGGCGGGTTGAAAGTGCCCATCCCGACGCCCTGGAAGATCAGCGAAAGCTGTATCACGTACAGAGGCGTGGATTCTGAGATCGTTCCGAGGATCAACATGCCAGCCAACAATGACGCCAATCCAAGAAATTCGAAACTTTTGGGGCCGTATTTGTCGGAGAGCCGCCCCGAGATAGGGCCGGTTATCGCGAACAGCACGGCTGTGGGAGCAATAATCAATCCCGTTTGCGCAGGGCTCAGACCGGCAACCCCCTGGAGGTAAAAGGGCATCAACGAGAAAACAGCGGTGCCCGCCAGAAACGTGAAGAAACTCGAAGCCGAACCCAGGGAGAATGCCTTGCTTTCAAAGAGGTCGAGAGCGAGCATCGGCGACGCCGTTCGCCTCTCCCAATATATAAACGTGACGAATAGCAACAACGCCGCTCCAAAAGCGGAGAGGACGATAGGCGAACTCCAGCCAATGCGGTATGCATTGGTCATGACGAGCAAGAACACCGCGACGGATGTGGCAGAAAGGAATGCTCCCAGCCAGTCGAATTTTTCAGATTTTGGCGTGTCGGCAGTGTGAGATTTGCTGTCTGGATTCAATATCACGATGGCAGAAATCAGCGAAATTATGCCCAGCGGAACGCCCATAAGAAACACGGCTCGCCATCCCAAAAAATCAACGACGACACCGCTGACGACAGGCCCCCCGACGGCTCCCATCCCGACCATAGTCATGAACAGGCCAATCACCTTGCCCCGCTCGCTGGGAGGGAAAGTTGCCAGAGCCATCGCCATGCCGTTGGCTTGGATCATTGCGGCGCCGATACCCTGGAATAGCCGTGCTGCAATTACAGCTCCGAGAGACGGCGATAATCCGGCTAAAAGAGCGCCCGCGATAAAGACGACGAACCCAATGACGTAGACTCGCTTCCGGCCTATGAGGTCTGAGAGTCGTCCCATTGGAATCAACAGCGATCCGGTGACCAGAATGAATCCCAAAGCGACCCATTGGACGACCGGAATTGTCGCGCTGAAATGGGTGGCAAGCTCAGGAAGGGCCAGGCTGACGCCGGTCTGATCGAGAACGGAAACAAACGCGCCTACCGCAATGGTGGCCAAGACGAGGGTTCGGCGGCGGGAAGAGCCTGTGGTCGGCGCGTCGATTGTCAATATGCAGTTATTCTAGCACGATGGACCTCCTATGAGTCGAGCCGTTCCATCAGTGTGTGGCTTCGGTTGGTGGTGAAGGGCCGAACCTCTCCGGGCCAGCGGCCTTCATCGACGCTGTTCGCCCAACCGTCGCTGACCAGGACGTCTGGGGACTCAAGCTCGTACATCGCGGTGTAGGTCGGCTGGTCGCTGACTTCCATCGTTACTTCTTCTCCGCCGATAATCATTGTTAGCTCGCGCTTTTTGAACCTTGCGACGGAGAGAACGCCGGGCACTTCTAACAACATCGGGACGTGTTCCTTATCGTAAACTTCGTTGAAAATGGCGTCCTTGCCGGGTTCCACGTCCATTCGGGCGATGAACAGATAACGGGAGTTGATAGGCATGGTTTCGGTCTCCTTGTGGTGAATTGAGCATTTCCGCTCTTCAATGCGAAGCAATCATAACTCAATAACCGCCGCGAAACACCGGCCAC
>DCAW01000133.1 GCA_002313895.1 Dehalococcoidia bacterium UBA1123 | reverse complement strand
GGATTCCTCAGTGACAGATTGCCGAACCGATACATAATGGCGGGCGGCCATCTGCTGCTGGCGACGACGCTTGTCTGGGCGCTGCCAATGTCGTCGATATGGCAGGCATTTGTTTACGGAGGCATGATGGGGTTCGCGCAGGGCGTTATGATGACGACGACAAACGTCATATGGCCCAACTACTTCGGCAGAACGCACATCGGGAGCATAAGAGGCGTCGTCAGCACAGTGATGGTGGCGTCCTCAGCGATGGGGCCGCTTCCGATCAGCTTTTTGTTCGCGATGACCAACGACTATAACACGCCGATTATGATCTTCATGGGTCTTCCAGTTGCAACCGCCGTGATAAGCTTGCTCGCGGTCGCTCCCCGCAAAACGGTGCCGCCGGTTCGGGCGGAAATCGGACCCGCCAGCTAACTTTCTCGATTTCGCTATTCGCTGAAACTCTGATACCGTACGCGATACATACCATCTTCACCAATCAATTTGAGGAGGCCCCAAAATGCGCGTAGGAGTCGTATTCCCACAGACCGAGATAGGCGCAGACCCGATCAGCGTTCGAGACTATGCCCAGGCCGCCGAGTCGTTGGGCTTCGACCACCTTCTGGCATACGATCACGTGTTGGGAGCCAACGCCGAGTCACGGCCAGGCTGGGCTGGGGCATATCGGCACACAGACGTATTCCATGAGCCGTTTATCCTGTTCTCTTACCTTGCCGGGATCACCGAGACGATTGAGTTCGTGTCGGGAATCATCATCCTGCCTCAGAGGCAGACAGTTTTGGTGGCGAAGCAGACCGCTGCTCTGGACGTGCTGAGCGGCGGCAGGTTGAGGCTGGGCATAGGCATTGGATGGAACCCGGTGGAGTACGAGGCCCTCGGGGAGAATTTTCACAACAGGGGCCGCAGGTCCGCAGAGCAGATTGACGTTCTCAGGCAACTTTGGACCAACGATCTTGTGACCTACGAGGGACGATGGCACAAGATAACTGACGCCGGGCTCAACCCTCGGCCTGTTCAGCAACCCATTCCGATTTGGTTCGGCGGGACGTCTGACCCGGTGATGAGGCGATTGGCGAAGATCGGCGACGGATGGTTCCCTCAGAGGTTCGGGCCTGACGAGGTGGGACGCCAGGAATTTGAGAAACTGCGGGGTTACATCGAGGAGGCGGGGAGAGACCCGTCAGAGGTGGGCATTGAGCCTCGAATCTCGGTGAGCGCAGGAAACCCCGAAGATTGGGCCAACGAGGCTGCGGCCTGGAAAGAACTGGGAGCGACACACCTGTCGGTCAACACGATGGGCGCGGGTTTCTCGTCCCCACAGGAGCATATTGACTCCATAGAGACATTCAAACAGGCGGTTGGGTCAGTATAAAATCGTTCCGCTGTCATGCTGAACGGAGTGAAGCATCTGGTCGATTCATGCCGCTACTGCTTTGTAAATCGAGATTCTTCGACTGCGGTCTCAAAATGACAATTTGCTGTTAGACAGGCCAAGCTTTCTGAACATTGCGAGTTGGGGAAGATGACTTCATGACAATGATAACCAGTGTTGCGGGCAACGGGGCGCAGGGCTACGATGGCGACAACGGGCCAGCTACTCAGGCGCTGATGGACAACCCATTCCACGTTGACCTTGACCGGACCGAGCGTTACCTCTACATCGCTGACTGCTTCAACTACTGCGTGCGTATGGTTGACCTTCAGACAGGCTCAATCACCACCATCGTGGGCATGGGTGAGGCGGGATACTCCGGCGATAGAGGCCCGGCAGTCGAGGCGCGGATTGAGGAGCCTTACGCTATTCAGGTCGCCGATAATGGGGACGTGTACGTTCTCCAGCGATTCAGCCCTGCAATCCGAAAGGTCGATGCTTCAACGGGCGTGATATCCACGGTGGCGGGAGATGGGACAGTCGGATACAGCGGCGACGGAGGGCCGGCGACTCAAGCTCAGATGCGTGAGCCAAACGACTGTGCCCTGGACGGCAAGGGCGGCCTTCTGATTGCCGACATCCAGGATCAGCGAATCAGGCGCCTGGATATCGAGACTGGCATCATTACAACCTTTGCAGGCACAGGCGAGAAAGTCCACACCGGCGATGGTGGCCTGGCCTCCGAGGCTGGAATATTCGGAGCCAGGGCGATATGCGTCGATGGTCAAGGCAATACTTACATCTGCGAGCGCGAGGGCAACTCCATCCGAATGGTCGACTCCAGCGGGATAATTACCCTTATGTCAGGCGGAGATGAAAAAGGCTATTCAGGCGATGGCGGCCCAGCGATTGAAGCCACTTTGAACGGCCCAAAGGCTATCCGATGCGACGCAAAAGGAAATGTCCTGGTTGTTGACACCGAGAATCACGCGATCCGAAAGATCGACGTATCAGTCGGGACCATATCGACTGTCGCCGGAGGACGCCAGGGGCCAGAAGGCGACGGCGGAGACCCGACGATGGCGGGACTTGCACGGCCTCACGGCGTAGTAGCCGACTCTCACGGAGCCTTCTACATTGCCGACAGCGAAAACCATCGGGTGCGGAGAGTTGGCTGACTGCTGAAGGCTACGACTACATCAACGGCGATACC
>DCAW01000063.1:7002-7543 GCA_002313895.1 Dehalococcoidia bacterium UBA1123 | reverse complement strand
GCGCTGGCAAACTCAGCCAGAACATAATTTGATAGCTGAAGGCTGATTGCTGATGGCCTTGATCGTACAGAAATACGGCGGAAGCTCTCTTGCGGACGCTGAAAAGATCAAGAGCGTTGCTCAACGCATCGCTCGGACCGCCGACGCCGACAACAAGGTCGTGGCCGTGGTCTCTGCGATGGGCGACACAACCGACGATCTCGTCGCGCTTTCACAGCAGGTGTCGAAGAATCCAGAACCCCGCGAGATGGATGTCCTCCTCTCGACCGGCGAGCTTGTGTCCTGCACGCTAATGGCGATGACTCTGCGTTCAATGGGCCACAAAGCCATCAGCCTCAGCGGCGGGCAGGCCGGCATTCGCACCGATTCCTCGCACGGCCAAGCGCAGATAGCAGACATGGCGCCTGACAGGTTGATACAGGAGTTAGACAACGACACCATCGTAATCGTGGCGGGGTTTCAGGGCATCACCGAAGACCTGGACATCACGACGCTGGGTCGTGGAGGCTCAGACACAACGGCTGTTGCGCTGGCGGCAGCC
>DCAW01000063.1:0-6606 GCA_002313895.1 Dehalococcoidia bacterium UBA1123 | reverse complement strand
CCCGCCGCTCACAAGCTTGACGAGATCAGCTTCGAGGAGATGCTGGAGCTTGCCAGCTACGGCGCCAAAATGAATCCGCGCTCCATCGAGTTAGGTATGGTATATAACACGCCGATTCTGGTGGCCTCCAGCTCTCGCGACGAACCAGGAACGCTAATTCACGGAGGCGCCGACATGAACAGACAAGTTGGAGAGATACGAAACCGGGTGTCTGGCATCGCCACAGACACCAACGTATCCAAAATCACCGTGCTTGGCGTCGTGGACCGTCCCGGAATCGCCGCTAGCTTGTTCGAGCCGCTCACCGAAGTGGGCATCAGCGTGGATGTCATCGTCCAGAACGCCAGCGTCGGCGGCGCCACGGACATGACCTTCACCGTGATGCGGACAGACCTCGCCCGCGCCGAGCAGGTCGTACAGAAGGTGGCGAACGATCTTGGAAGCGGCGAAGTGGTCACGGCCTCCGACCTTGCGAAACTCAGCATCGTCGGCACCGGCATGCAGAACGCCCCTGGATACGCCAGCACGATGTTCCGAACCCTGGCCGACGCAGGCATCAACATCGAAATGATAACGACATCGGAAATTCGGATAACCTGCCTGGTGAAAGAGGCTCAGGTGGCCGAGGCCGCTCGTGCCCTGCATACCGCTTTCGATCTCGACTCCACCGGCTGATATTTTTGTATTTGGACACAGCATCAGATGACCAGCAATGCAGATTTTTCATACTTATCTTTAAAATAGTCGATAACACCTTGCGCCAGAACTTTCGATAGATTAAATATGAAGCCGATTCACCTTCACAGGCTATAGCTCACTTGGGAAGACCTTACGTGTCGGTAATAATTCCTGCCTTCAACGAAGCGACGAGGATCATCCCAACTCTCGAAAAGGTTGTCGAACACCTCAGTGCCAAGCCTTACGAGTGGGAGGTAATCGTGGTCGACGATGGCAGCACGGACGCCACAGCACAGATCGTTGACGATTGGTCTAATTCACAGCCGTCTGTGCGGTTGGAGAAGGCGGAACATAGAGGCAAAGGCTGGGCAGTTCGCAGGGGCATGCTGTCCGCAACAGGCGCACACAGGCTCATGTGCGATGCTGACCTCGCAGTGCCTATCCATTGGTTGGACAGGTTGCTTGAACACATGGATCCTGGCTGCCACATCGTTATTGGTTCTCGTGAGGCCGCTGGAGCCAAACGATTCGATGAACCCAGGTACAGGCACTTGATGGGCAGGGTTTTCAACTGGGTCATCAAGATTGTGGCAGTGAGAGGGTTTCAGGACACTCAATGCGGGTTCAAGTGTTTTGACGGACATACCGCAAATGAACTGTTTAGCCTCCAGAGAAATCCCGGAATGGGATTCGATGGCGAGATACTGTACCTGGCGACCAAAAAAGGGTTGAAAATCCTGGAGATGCCAGTGGAATGGTACCATCAGCCAGAGAGCAAAGTCAGGCCAGGCGTGGACTCTTTGATAATGATAAAGGAAACTCTGAACATACGGTGGAACCACTTCCGCGGGTTCTATGGCAGGCTCACCAGAGAAAGGGACTGAGCGCGAAACGGTTTTGGACATGGATCAAGCGCAACAACCATCAGGATCAGCACCAACCAATTCCGTTCTGGATGGTTCAGTTTCGGTAGTTGTGCCCACCTATAACGAGATGGAAAATATTCCGATGCTGGCCCAGCAACTGTTCGGGCTTGGACTGCCAGACATCAGGCTCGTGATCGTCGATGACGGGTCGCCGGACGGAACAGCCAACGTGGCCCGCGAACTGTCCGGGCGTTACGCGAACAGAATCATCGTCATCGAACGGGAGGGCAAACAGGGACTGGGCACAGCCTACATAACAGGGTTTAAGAAGGCTCTGGAATTGGGCACGGACTACATGATCCAGATGGACGCGGACCTGTCCCATTCACCGGAGTACATCCCCGATATGCTTGGGCGTCTCGACGAATCAGATATCGTTGTTGGGTCCCGGTACATTCGGGGAGGCGGAGTGGACGCGGAGTGGAGTTTCAAGCGTAGGTTTCTCAGTTCCTCCGCAAATCGAATGATTCGTGTAATAACAGGGCTAAAGGTCAAAGATGTAACATCAGGATTCAAAGCCTACCGAGGAAACGTCCTCCAGAAGTTGGACCTCGACGCATTCCGGTGCAGAGGCTTCGGCTTCCAAACGGAGGTTGCCTACGCCTGTCAGCGTCAGGGGTTCAACGTAGCTGAACACCCGATCATATTCAGCGACCGGACCGAAGGCAGCTCAAAGATGTCGGCAAATATAATGATAGAAGCAGTGTGGCGACTCTCGCTTCTGAGAATCAGAGGAACATAGGAATTAAAATTGCCCTTGCGGCGCAATTTTCTATCGGTTAAAATTCCGAAACTTATCTGAGGCTGGAACAATGAGCACACGCGGATTCGACGACAGAGAAAAAGTCAAAAAAGACAAGGCCAAGAAGGCTGTCGCTCTCGCGATGAACAGTCGATGGGAAGAGGCGGTAATTATCAACCGCTCGATTGCCCAAGAATTTCCCAAAGACCTTGAAGCCTTCAACCGCATGGGCAAAGCGCTGAGCGAGTTGGGGCGCAATCGCGAGGCCAAAGAAGCATTCCAGTGCGCTCTGGGAATCTCCCCCAACAACTCGATTGCCAAGAAAAACGTGAAGCGGCTTCAGAAGTTGTCTGACGACGCGACTCCCCGTGTGTCCAGGCCTCGGCGCGCCAACAGAAGCGCGAACACATTTATAGAGGAAACCGGCAAGGCCGGTGTCACATCTTTGCTGAATCTTCCCGGCCCCGAGATGCTGCTCAAGCTGACTCCCGGAGACCCGGTGCAACTTCAAGTGGTAGGCAAGGGACTCAGGGTTACCGATTCGGATGGCGGAGACTTGGGAAGAGTCGAACCCAGAGTTGCCAGCAGGCTTGCTCGTCTGATACAGGGCGGCAACAAATACGAAGCCGCCGTCACCAGCGCTGAAGATCGCGAGTTGGCGATCATCATTCGCGAAGTTTACAACCACCCATCCCAGGCCAGAGAGGTGTCCTTCCCTGCCCGAGGCGCCGCCGGCCCCCACGTTTATCTGCCCGGCACAGTTTTGGGGATGGACATGGGCAACAATGAATCAGCAGACACCGACGGCGTCGGTGTCAAAGACTGGTCCAGCGACGACACCGAGCCGGGAGACGACGAAGCATTCACGCCCGTTCTGCCCCGGATCATCAATCCGACCAACGAAAACAAGGACGACGAGTTCTAGTCGGACTCGCCCTTGCCCGGTTCATCCGTCACGAGATCACGGGGCCTATAGTACAGGCCCCATTTTTGCATAAGGCCCTGCACGCGGTCGTCGTCCAGTTCCATCAATTCTCGGAAGAACCCTGCCAGCGCATGAGCGTGCCGCAGCTCCTCCGAGCAAACCCAGCTCGAATCGCCGGGAACCACGTACAGCAGTCCGTTCTGATGCTCGCACTGCATCTCTAACCGCTTGCCGCCTGTATCCTGTTTTATTATGAGTCCGTGTTCAGCCAATTTTCTGAGACCTCGTCGAAGTAGTTTCCCACATACCATACAGCCGAACGCCCTAGAGGCCAACTATTCGAGCATTCAGCTCTCAGCCGTCAGTCCATTCGAGCGTTGGCGGCGTTGGCATGAGGTGGTCGGTTTTCTAGATCACGGAGAAGTTGACGCAATTCCTGCCGTTGCTATAATCACAAACGAGCATCGCGAAGCTGCGGGCACACCCAACGCCCAATTCCAAATAATTTCTGCAAGGAGACCGACGAACATGGCGCCACAGTACCAGGACAACAGTATCACCATCCACAAGATTAAGTGCGGCCCCTACGACAACAACGCATACCTGCTGGTATGCCCAGAGACGAATCAAAGCATCCTCATTGACACACCGCAAGACCCAGGCGCGTTGATCGAAGCCGCAAAGCAGACCGACGTTCAGGCCATCCTAATCACACACAACCACGGAGACCACCTCGCCGGATTCTCGGAGGTCACATCGGCCATCGGCGCGTCGGTGGGTATCGGTGACGCCGACGCTCACGCCCTGTCCTCTCCGCCCTCCATGCACCTTAAAGAAGGCGATGAGATCAAAGCCGGAACGCTGACACTGAAAGCCATCGCCACGCCGGGCCACACGCCCGGTTCGACATGCTTCTCCATCGGCAACCATCTGTTCTCAGGCGACACTTTATTTCCCAACGGCCCTGGAAAAACCGGTTCGCCTGAAAAACTCGCTGAGATCATCGACAGCATTACTTCCAGCCTATTCACTCTTGACGAAGACACAAACATCTTCCCTGGCCACGGAGATGACGGCATCCTGAAGGAGGAGAAAGGCAAGTACGATGTGTTCGCCTCCAAAGAGCATCCGGCAGACCTGGCCGGCGACGTGGAATGGCTCAAGAGTTAGATAGCGGCTATCAGCCGCCAGCATTCAGCCGTCAGGAATCATCACATCACAACGCATGTTTCGTGCTTTGGCTTCGGTGACAAATCAGTTTGAATAACATGCAGGAGTCACCGGCTCCCGAAAACAGCCCGATCGGCGTTCCGTGGTCACTGACCGACATGGCGCTCGGAGTTGGGGCGATGGTCGGCAGTTTTTTGATATTCCTGTTGCTGCTCCGCCCCCTGGTCACGACGGAGGACGAAGGATCACGAGTCCTGGCCCTGATATGGCTGGGAGCAGCGATTGAAGGCCTGCCAGTCTATGTCATCTGGAGGCTGTCCGTCAAAAAATACGGCGTCGGATGGGACGCGCTGGGTTTTCAGCGGCCCAGGACTCGGCGCAACGTCATTCTGGTGTTGGCGACCATCATAGGGTGCCTCGTGCTCATCGCCGTATACGTCGCGTTGGTCACGCAATTGGATATCGACTTCCTCATCCCAGAACCCGTGCCAGAGGGCCTAGGTGGCGACAGGGCAACGTACCGCCTGCTGACTGCCATGGCCATCGCCGGGTGGGTTCCATTCGTCGAGGAGATATTCTTTCGGGGTTTCTTGTTTCAAGGGTTGGCATCCAGATATGGCATGCTCTGGGGAGCAGTGTTCAGTTCTGGTCTCTTCGCACTTGCTCACATCGTCATTGGCACGATGATTCCGATATTCTTGATCGGCCTGATGTTCGCGTTCCTGCACTCCAGAACCCGCTCAATATGGATGCCAATGGCCGCCCACGGGACGTTCAATCTTATCGTGTTGAGCGTGTCCGGTTAGTAGGCAGGTCAGGATATGTTGAACCACCATGAAGAATCTCGTCCACCGTTGGAGGTGACAATATCACACTTCTTTCACGCCGCCGATGACCACCGATGCGGAAGATTGCTATGATAGTGAACGCTCGACTGGGTACTCGCAAAATCCTGAAAACACAGAAAGCTTGAAATGGCGAACCGAATAGACACCACCATGCAGAGGCTCAAGAACGCAGGCAAGACAGCGCTCGTCCCGTTTGTCACGGTCGGGTTTCCTGACCTAGACACTTCAGAGGCGCTGGCGCAAACGATTCTGGAGTCCGGCGGAGATATGCTGGAGCTTGGCATACCCTTCAGCGACCCGTTGGCGGATGGCCCGACGATCCAGATGACCAGCTTTCGCGCTCTCGAAAACGGCGCTAACCTGAGAAAGTCACTGGAGATGCTCAAGCGCCTGCGAGACAAAGGCGTTGAGGCTCCGTTGATATTCATGGGCTACTACAACCCATTCCTTCGCTATGGAATCGAGAAGTTTTTGCAGGCGTCAGAGGACGCAGGGCTTGACGGTATCATCATCCCAGACCTTCCCACCGAGGAGTCAGCAGAGTTCCGCGAGGCGTGCCAAATCCACGGGATTCACGTGATCCCCCTGCTGGCCCCGACCAGCCCTGACTCCAGGATTGCCGAGGCTTGCAAAGGCGCAGGCGGCTTTATATACTGCGTGAGCCTCACAGGGGTAACAGGAGCGCGCCAGTCGCTGTCCTCGGGCCTTTCCGATCTAGTGGGCAGAATTCGACAACACACAGAGCTACCCGTCATCGTTGGATTCGGAATCTCCCGATACGAACACATCCAGGAGATCGGACAGTTCGCCGACGGAGCAGTGGTCGCCAGCGCTCTATTGGACGCAATAGACAAATCTCCTCCTGAAGCCGTGCAGGACACAGCAAGAAAATTCGTCAGGGGTCTCAGGGGATTGAACGGCGAAAGCAGCTAGAGATATGGCAAAAATCAGAGGATTCCGAGGCGCTACCACGGCCGACGGCAACACCAAAGAGGCCATCGTAGAGGCAACCAAAGAGATGCTGGAGGCGCTGGTCGCAGCCAACGACATCGAGGTCGATGACATCGCGTCAGCCACCTTCAGCACAACCCGCGATCTGAACGCCGAGTTCCCGGCAGTCGCGGCGCGAAAGCACCTCGGCTGGAACTACGTCGCTCTGATGAACAGCCACGAGATGGATGTTCCCGACGCCCAGCCCAACTGCATTCGAGTCATGGTGCTGGTCAACACCGACAAAGAGGCCGAGGAGATCAACAACGTCTACCTCAAAGGCGCGGCCCATCTGAGACAGCGTGGAGTGGACGAAACGAACGGCAC
>DCAW01000057.1:14453-37601 GCA_002313895.1 Dehalococcoidia bacterium UBA1123 | reverse complement strand
GGCACGTACCCGAGGCTGAGAATCGACCAACTTATGTCTTTCGGGTGGAAGATGTTGGTGCCGTTATCGTTTATTAACATCGTAATCACGGGAATCGTTTTATTTTACGGCTGGCCGTTATGGACGCTTACGGTATTATCTCTGGTACTATTGGGCGGGACATTTTATCTGATCGTCAAAAACCCCGGAACGAGCATAGAACGTCATACGGTGACAGTGCATGCGATCAGGGCAACCGCGCAACCACCGGTTCCTGAGACGGCGTCGGGGACAGAAAACTGATCGCTGAAAGCTGATAGAAAAAACGAATGATTGGTTTCCTAGAAGGGCTTGTGGTGACGCTGAAAACGGCGTTCCGCAAACCTGTCACAGCCCAATATCCAGACCCTAAAAAACGCCTGGCGGTTGCCAAACGGTACATGGGTTTTCCCGCGCTCCTGTGGGATGAGGATGTTGACGAGCCGTACTGCACGGGCTGCATGGTCTGCATTCGAGAGTGTCCCACTCAATGTATGACTGCTGAGATGAAGGACAACCCAAAATTCGCCGATGACACCAGCCGGCGGCGCAAGATTGTCGACTACTTTGAAATAAATCTTGGCCGGTGTATTCTCTGCCAGATTTGCGTTGACGTTTGCAATTTCGACGCCATCGAGATGAGCCACGAGCACGAGTTGAGCAAGTTCCAACGCAACGACAATCGTGTTGATCTGGCCCAACTTCTAAAAATGGGCAAGGAATACCGGGAGAAGACCGGTTGGACTCCCAAACAGCCTGAGAAAAACAGCGGCATCCCAATCAAGAAGGACGACAAACCTAGGCCGGTCAGGAAGCGCGCTCCAAAGAAAACGACGACTCCCGCAAACACACCGGTTGCTGTCGAAGTCGAGATACCGACCGAAGATGCTGGCGAGAAGGCCAAGACCCCGTCATGATGGTGGAGCCATCGCTTGTGCTGTTCTACCTCGCCTCAGCGATAACGCTGGGAGGCGCGTTAGGCGTGGTCATGACACGAAACATCGTGTACGCATCCTTTGCCCTTCTGGCTGCGATGATGGGAGTCGCAGGCGTGTTTCTTCTGGTGTTCGCCGAGTTCCTGGCCCTCGTGCAGATACTCATTTACGGCGGCGCGGTGGTCATCGTGCTATTGTTCGCCCTCATGCTCACACGGCTGGAAGATTTCCAGAATTTAACCGACCATCGACAGTGGCCTATCGCCGCGGTTATCTCGATTGGTTTGTTCGCGCTGTTAGTCACGGCAATCGTGACCACTTCGGTTCGCACCACTGAGCCACAGAGCATCGATTTCGAGACTCTGGGCGAGACTTTATTCACTCAATGGGCCATACCCTTCGAAGTGGCATCGCTCGTATTGTTGGTCGCCCTTATCGGCTCTATCGTGTTGGTGAGAACTGATGGAGACCGTGATTGATCGAGCTTGCTCATCTTCAAATCTTGAGCGCGGGGTTATTCGCCATCGGAACCTATGGCGTGTTGGCCCGGCGCAGCGCTGTGCTGATCTTGATGTCCATCGAACTCATGCTCAACGCCGTCAACATCAACCTCGTCGGATACGCCGCTTTTGTGGATTTCGATGAGGCAACCCGATCCTTTGGGCAGGTTCTTGTGATCTTCGTGATCACCATCGCCGCGGCAGAGCTTGCGCTGGCTATTGCAATAATCTTGCGGCTGTATCGCAACCGGTCTACCGTTAACGTCGACGAGATCGACCTGATGAAATGGTAATCCTTCCAACACACATTTCATGTCGCTGACCGACTCCTTAGGAACCAATTGGGCCTGGGTCATCCCGGCCCTTTGCGCGTCAGCATTCTTCATAATTTTCCCGATAAGACGACTTGTTCCCCGGATCGGAGCGGCGGTTTCGATACTCGCGATACTGCTAGGATTTGCGCTTTTCTGGTTCGTGCTGGTTGGACTGCTATCCGACGGGCCAGGGGCGTACAGCATCAATTGGTTGACGGTGGGTGACACAACGCTGAAATGGGGCGTCGTGGTTGATCGACTCTCAGTGACGATGCTGGGTTTGGTCACATTCGTTGCATTGCTGGTGCAGGTGTACTCTCTCGCATATCTAACTCACCACGGAGAGCGAGACCCCGGATTCGGGCGATACTTCGCATTTCACTCATTGTTCGCAGCGGCGATGCTGACGTTGGTTTTGGCAGATAATCTACTGTTCCTCTACATCGCATGGGAGTTGGTTGGGCTTGGTTCCTATCTGCTCATCGGATTTTGGCACGAGCGCAGGTCGGCGGCAGAGGCCGCGAAGAAAGCCTTTGTTACGACTCGCATAGGCGACGTCGGTCTGTTCATCGGCATAATCATGCTGTTCAAAGCCACCGGAACGTTCGACATCTCGACAATAATCCACGTGGCCTCGCAACCAGACGGCATCAATCAGGCCACGCTCAATATTTCCGTGTTCCTAATATTTTTGGGCGCGATGGGCAAGTCTGCCCAGTTCCCCTTTCACGTATGGCTCCCCGACGCGATGGAAGGCCCAACGCCAGTCAGCGCGTTAATTCACGCCGCCACAATGGTCGCAGCTGGCGTCTATCTTGTTGCTCGGCTATTGCCATTGTATGAACTGGCGCCCACGGTCTTGTTGATAGTAGCATCGGTGGGATTATTCACTTTCATATTCGCTGGGACGCTGGCGCTGGTGATGACCGACATCAAGCGCGTTCTCGCCTATTCCACGATCAGCCATCTCGGGCTGATGATGCTGGCGTTGGGCGCCGGAGGTCTGGGCGCGGCGATATTCCACCTCGTCGCCCACGGAGTCTCCAAAGCCTTGCTGTTCCTGGGCGCAGGCAGCGTTATGCACGCCATGAACGATGAGACCGATATGTGGAAAATGGGTGGACTCCGACGCAGACTGCCGATAACAGGCTGGACGTTCGTGATTGGCGCCGCGTCTTTGGCCGGCATCATTCCACTGGCAGGTTTCTTCAGCAAAGACGAGATATTGCTGCACGTCCTCGACCACTTGAATCCGGTGTTCATCGTGCTGGCATTGCTTGGGGTTGTGTTGAGCGCGTTGTACATGGCTCGTATTGTTCTCGTCGTATTTTTTGGCCCTCCGAAAATAGAGAATGAGTCGGCCCACGAATCTCCGTTGGTCATGACTCTGCCGCTAATACTGCTGGCGTTCTTCGCAGCGACCGTGGGATTCCTGGCCTTCAACTACACGAATGACTATCCTGGGTTCGGCGGTTTCCTGGAAGGACACGGAGAGTTCAAGTTAACCATCTGGCTCACTGTTGCCTCGCTGGCTCTTGCTGTTGGAGGCGTGACGCTGGGATGGATGACGTACCGAAGCGGCACAATATCTCATCGGAGGCTGGCTGAGCGATACGCCTGGATCCACAAACTTGTGATAAACAAATACTATCTGGACGACGCCATCCAGTGGACCATCGACAAACTCGTTTTGACTTTCGGAGGGTTCGTCGGTGTCTTCGACAGAGTTGTGATTAATGACACTGGCGCCGACGGTTCGGCCTACACAGTATGGCTGTCGGCGATGAAGGTCAGGTTGGTCCAGACGGGGAGATTCTACAATTACGGAATGCTGATGGCCGGCGGAGTCGTTGGCCTTGCCCTCGTCTGGTGGATCGTCCAAACCTGAACTGGGTTCTTGCGGCGCTACACAAGCAGGCCACGTAAAATACAAAAATCATGGATAACTTCGACTCATACGCGCTGTTTCTTCTGGTCGTCATACCGATGGCCGGCGCTGTGGTCGTTATGCTCATCCCAGGCGCTCTCAAACAGCAAATCCGATGGGTTTCATCTGCCTTCGCGCTGAGCGCTTTGCTTGTGTCGTTCTACGTGTTCTGGGCCTATGACCACGAAGCGGGCGGTTTCCAGTTCCAGCGCACATGGGACTGGCTGGCGATGCCGGGAACCGGGCCTCTCAGCGACAAGGCAATCACACTGGCACTAGGGATAGATGGAATCGCAGCGCCGATGATACTGTTAACCGGCATCGTGATGTTCACCGGCGTTCTAATATCCTGGAAGATTGCTGATCGGAACAAAGAATTTTTCGTTCTTTACCAGCTGTTGCTGTCGGGCGTGTTCGGCGTGTTCGTGTCGTTGGACCTGTTCTTCTTCTTTTTCTTTTACGAGCTTGCCGTTTTGCCCATGTACCTTCTGATCGGCGTCTGGGGCAGCAGTTCCGAGTTTCCCACGTTCTCACGCGCCAAAGAATACGGAGCTATGAAGCTCATGATATTCCTGGTTGCTGGCAGCGTGCTGATCTGGATCGCCATCATGGCGATATTCGTCGAGAGTGGCATCGGGAGCTTCAATCTGCTAGAGCTTCAAAACGTCACATTCTCAGATAATTTCCAACGGGTGTTCTTCCCTTTCCTGATGGTCGGGTTCGGAGTGCTTGCAGGCTTGTGGCCCTTCCACACATGGTCTCCTGACGGCCACGTCGCTGCGCCCACAGCGGTGAGCATGGTTCACGCGGGCGTGCTGATGAAGCTGGGTGCCTTTGGCATAATCCGCGTCGGCATACTGCTGATGCCCGAAGGCGCGCAGGATTGGATGCCAGTGCTGATCGGCCTCGGCACGGTGAACGTGCTCTACGGCGCATGGTCCGCTTTGGGCCAGACAGACCTGAAATATGTGATCGGGTACTCAAGCGTCAGTCACATGGGTTATGTGTTGATGGGAATAGCGACGCTAAATTCTCTGGGCGTCACCGGCGCCGTGCTTCAGATGTTGTCTCACGGACTGATGACAGCGCTCTTCTTCGCGGTCGTCGGGGTTGTATATGACAAGACGCATACCCGCGACATCAACGTGTTGGAGGGCCTCTCGAAACGTATGGGTTTCACTGCGGTCCTATTCGCCATAGCGGGATTCGCGTCTCTGGGACTTCCGGGACTCAGCGGATTCGTGGCCGAATTATTAGTGTTCTTGGGACTGTTCCAGACGTATCCGATCCTGGGCGTGCTCGGAATCATCGGCGCCGCGATAACCGCCGTCTACATTCTGAGGCTGATGGCGAAAGTGTTCTTCGGCCCGTTGGGCGAACGGTGGCAGGACGAAACCGACGCCTCCGGTCTCGAAAGATTTTCCACTCTCATATTGGCGGGATTCATCTTGCTTGTTGGCCTTTTCCCGTTCCCATTCATAAGGGTCATCAACACCGGGGTGCTTGAAATTCTACAAAAATTCCCGGAGGCAGGATGAACAATAACTTCCTCCTCTTGATGCCGGAATTTCTCGTGACAGGACTCGCGTTCCTGGTGCTGACCGCCGACTTCTTCCTGAGGGGCGACCGCAAAAATTTCCTTCCCTACTTAGCCGTTCTTGGACTGATCGGCGCGCTAACATTTACGCTGATTGACCAATGGGATCGTGTCGACCATCTCTACGAGGGGTTGATTCTCATTGACGGCTACGCATTGTTCTTCAAGGCGTTCTTCCTGGTGTTGGGTGTGATCGTTGTGTTGTCGTCGGTTGAATATGTCAAACGAAATCTTGACAACCCTGGCGAATACTACGGAATCCTGATTTTCACAATCGTCGGCATGATGCTCATGGCGGCATCCGGCGAGTTGTTGACGGCCTACATCTCGCTGGAACTTTTGAGTTTCGGACTGTACGTGCTGGTTTCATTCGACCGGTACGGCGCGAAATCTAACGAAGCTGGGACCAAGTACATTCTGTTGGGGGCGTTCTCATCTGCCCTCATGCTCTACGGAATAAGCCAGGTTTACGGATTGTTGGGAACAACCCGTTTCGACGGCATCGCCGAGGCTCTGAGCGCTACGCCGGACATTAGCCCCGGCGTTCTGGTAGGACTTGTCTTGATAATCGCAGGTCTGGGTTTCAAGGTCGCCTCGGTGCCCTTCCATATGTGGGCGCCAGATGCCTACGAAGGCGCTCCGATCCCCGTGACAGCATACCTGGCCGTTGGCTCCAAAGCGGCGGCGTTCGCTCTCGTGCTTCGATTCTTCGTCGAAGCTCTGATGCCTGCTGTAGGCGACTGGCAGATGATAATCGTGATAATGGCCGCGCTGACCATGACCGTCGGAAACCTCGTGGCCCTTGCTCAAAGTAATTTGAAGCGCCTGCTAGCCTACTCCAGCATCGGGCACGTGGGATACCTTTTGATGGGAGTCGCCGCGCTCGCCGCCGTGGGAGACGATGGAAGAGTTCAACTCCAGTTATCGCATCTCGCGTCCAATGGCTTAATGCTTCATCTGGTGGCCTACGGCGTCACGAACATGGCGGTGTTCCTGGGCATAGCTGTTGTGTATAACGCCACTGGCAAAGACGATATAGCTAACCTGGCTGGCCTATCCCGCCGAGCCCCATTTCTGTCAGCAGTGATGGCTGTCTCTTTTTTCTCTCTTGCAGGACTTCCGATATTCGCAGGATTTGTTTCAAAATTCTACCTGTTTAATGCCGTCGCGCTTCAGGGCCTGCTTTGGCTGGCAGGGCTTGCGATCTTCACTAGCTTGATTTCCCTCTATTATTACCTGAATGTGGTGCGGCAGATATACATCGAAGACGCTCCTGACCCCACGCCCATATCCATGCCAAAACTGACGGTCGGAGTGATGGGGGTTCTGTTCTTGGCGATCATCTTCCTGGGTGTCTACCCGGTGCCGCTAATGGAAGCCATCCAGCACGCCAGCGACGCGCTGATGTCGTCGGAATCGCCTATAGGTTTAAGCCAGGGTCTTCGCTGATCTCGGCTGACAAAGTTGCGCCGTCAAGCCACAAGTCATAAACTTGCAGGTTGAGAGTTCGACCTGTGTTGATTAGAATTCGCCGGACGGAACCCGCCCGCGAAACAGAAGGGACTTAAATGACAGAAGAAGAAAAATACTCCCGAGGCATGGTCGTCGTTGCCCATGCCGATGACGCCGAGTTCGGTTGCTCCGGCACAGTCGCCAAGCTGTGCGCCGAGGGGTGGGAGATGGTTTACGTGATGTGCACGGACGGCTCCAAAGGCAGCAGCGACCGCGAAGTTACTGAAGAAGAATTGGCAGCGACTCGACGCGAGGAACAGATAAACGCTGGCAAGGTCTTGGGATTGAAGGACGTGGTGTTTCTCGACTACCCGGACAGCTATCTCCAGCCCACACTGGACCTCCGCAAAGACATCGCCAGAGAGATCAGACGCTACCAACCCGATATCGTGATCTGCCAGTACCCAATGAGAAACCTTGACGGAGGGTTTGGCGTCGGGCACCCAGACCATCTGGCGGCAGGCGAGGCCGCGCTGTCAGCGGTGTTCCCAACCGCCCGTGACCATATGACGTTCCCCGACCTGTTGGAAGACGGTTTCGAGCCTCACAAGGTCGCTGAGGTCTGGGTGATGGGACACCCTGAGCCTGATCACTACGTTGACATCACGGACAATGTGAATACCGCGGTCAATGCAATTGCCGCTCACGTCTCACAAGTTGATGGGCGCAGCGCAGACCAGATGATGGAACGCATGCAAGAATGGCGCAGACGCACCGGTGTAGGCAGAGGCATGCAGTACGCCGAAGCGTTCAAGAAGATATACTTCCGCCGCTAATCCGCTCGAAATTAAGACGCGGGGGACTCGATTGTCCCCCGCGATCAATACAATTTACTTGGCCTTAATCGCCGCAACGATCCGGGCGGGAGTCATCGGAAGCTCGGTGAGCCGCACTCCGATAGCGTCCGCCACCGCATTTGCAACCGCCGCGAGTGGAGGCACTATGCACGCTTCGCCCACTCCTCGAACTCCAAAGGGATGGCCTGGGTTGGCGACTTCCACCAGAACCGTGTCGATCATCGGCAGGTCAAGCGATGTCGGCATCCGGTAGTCTAGGAACGTCGAGTTCATCATCTGGCCCTCTTCGCTGAAATAGTATTCCTCGTTGAGCGCCCAACCGATTCCCTGAACCGCGCCGCCCTGAAGCTGGCCTTCTGCATAGCTGGGATGGATTGCCTTGCCCACATCTTGGATTGCGGTATACCGAAGGATGTCCACTTTTCCAGTTTCCGGGTCCACCTCGACGTCCACCATATGCATGCCAAAGGCGTTGCCGACGCCTGCTGGATTGACAGTAGCCCTGCCGACAATGGGGCCGCCTGTCCCATTGAGCATGCCTGCCAGTTCTTGAATCGACATACTTAATTCGGAGTCTTCCTTGTGGCGAAGGACCGCGTTGTCATACTCCACTACCGAGGAATCCACGTCCCAGATTCGTGCCGCACGCTCGATCATCTGTTGGCGAGCGTCCTCAGCGGCGTTGTAGACCGCCGTTCCCATCTTGAACGTGACACCGCTCCCGCCAGCTCCGGAGCTGTATCCAATGGAATCAGTGTCGACCACTGACGGCTTGACGGACTCGGCGGAAACGCCCAGGACTTCGGCCACATGCATAGCCATCGCGGCTCGGCTTCCTCCGATATCAGCCGAGCCTTCGATCAGGCTAATTGTGCCGTCGGGGTTGATACTGGCGACCGCAGTTGCTGGCCCAGAGCCGTTGAACCACGCTCCGCTGGCAACGCCACGGCCTCGGAATTTACCTTCTAAGGGTTTTTTCATGTGATCGTGGTCTCGTGCGGCCTCAAGGGTCTCGATGTTTCCGACCCGCCGATACGTCGGGCCTGCGATTTGCCGGGTTCCCTCTTTCGACGCGTTCAGCAATCGAAATTCAATCGGGTCCATACCCAATCGCTTGCACATCTCGTCAACCGCCTGCTCAGCCGCGTAGGCAGCCGCCGGCGAGCCAGGCGCGCGGTAGGCCGCTGCTTTCTGTTTGTTGACCAGCACGTCAGTGCCCGTGATGTAACCATTTGGGACATCGTACGGCCCCCACATCGTCCGGCAACCCGACGGCACCGGCGAGCCGGGGAACGCGCCGGCCTCGTATGTCAGGTGTGATTCAACTGCGGTTATCCGACCGTCCCGAGTCGCGCCAAGCTTAACTGTGATATGCGTCCCTGAGGTCGGACCAGATCCGATAAACACTTCGGTTCTGGTCATGACGATCTTCACCGGTTTGCCTGATTTCTTGGACAGTGTGGCCGCCAACGGCTCTAGATAAACGCCGCCCTGCCCCTTCCCTCCGAAACCACCGCCGATTTCCATAGGCACCACTTTTATCGTCGACACCGGCACATCGAGAATCGCCGATGCGTGGTCTCGAATAGCGAACTGCCCTTGGCTGGAACACCAGATTGTTATGTAACCGTCTGATCCCCACAACGCCGTGGCGGCGTGAGGCTCGATGTATCCCTGGTGGACTGCTTCGGTGCGGTACTCGTCTTCGACAATCTCGTCGGCTTCCAAGAATCCCTGTTCAATATCTCCCATTCTGAATTCGAAATTATTGGCGACGTTGGTAGGCTTTTCTCCTTGTCCCCAGCCGCCGGACCGGAACGCCGGACTGTGCATTGTCAGCAAACGTTCGTGGAGGATTGGAGCGTCATCTTTGGCCGCATCCTCAGCGTTCATGACAGGTGTTAGCACGTCGTAATCGACGTCGATGAGGGAGAGCGCCTCCTCGGCGATTTCCACAGTTGTGGCCGCCACCGCCGCGACGACGTGACCTCTGTAGAGGGCCTTCTCCCTGGCGATAACGTTTCGGCTGTAAAATCCGTAGTTGACCGTTGCGCCCTCAGCCTGATCTGTGACCTCAGCCGAAACCTCTGGTAGGTCATCGGCGGTCACGACGGCCTTAACTCCCGGCATCGCCAGCGCTCGGCTGGCGTCAATCGAGATGATACGAGCGTGGGCGTGGGGACTTCGCAATGTCTTACCGTAGAGCATCCCCGGAACGTAGGTGTCAGCACTATATCGCGCTCTTCCAGTGACCTTGTCCGGGCCATCGTGCCGGACCGGACGAGTGCCTACGACATTAAATTCTTTGTTAGACAGCACCAGATTGGGGTTGTATTCAGGCATATTTCCTTCTCCCCGGCGACGGATTCATAAACTATCGCCTCTTTGGTATCAGGCGTAATGTATCACAAACCGTAATGAGCCGAGCCATGAACCAATGTGAGCGCTCCCAGTCAGAGGCGCTATTATCATAAGCAACACATTCAAAAGGAGATTCCTATGGACGTGGGTATCGGACTTCCGGCGGCTATCCCAGGCGTTTCAGGGGCGAGTGCCATCAAGTGGGCGCAGAAGGCCGAAACCGGACCTTTCGCTTCGGTGGGCCTTGTAGACAGGTTGGTCTATCCCAATTTTGAACCTCTGATCACCCTCGCGGCGGTTGCCGGAGCCGCTCAGCGGATTCGGCTAGCCACGACTGTGCGTTTGGCACCACTGACGAACCCAGGCATGCTAGCGAATCAGGCCGCGTCGCTGGACGCTTTGTCTGGCGGGCGCTTGACGTTAGGCCTGGGCGTGAGCGGACGCGAAGAAGATTACTTGGCCGCTCCGGCGCCATTCAAAACCCATGGCCGGGGTTTCGACGAACAATTGGAGACGATGAAACGCATCTGTGCAGGCGGGCCAGCGGGCGAGAACGCGGGAGCAATCGGGGCATCCCCCGTCCGAGATGGTGGCCCCGTGTTGCTGATAGGCGCAAACTCTCCTAGGGCGATGGCGCGTGTCGGAAAGTGGGGAGATGGTTTTATAGCGGGCGACGGCGAACCAGACATGGCAAAACAGAGTTACGACGCGGCGCGGCAATCACGGGAAGATGCCGGGAGGGAGGGAGAACCACGACTAGCCGCCGGAGCGTATTTTGCTCTCGATGACGATGCCAAGTCGACGGGCTCTGAAAACATCATGCGCTATTATGGCGAGCCGTTCGGGCCCATGATCAGCGAAGGATTGCCCGACTCTGTAGACGCATTCAAAGAGTTGATTTCAGGCTTTTCCGACGCGGGGTGCGACGAGTTGATACTGTGGCCCACCGTAACCGATCTCGATCAAGTGGAACGCCTGACAGAACTCATATAACGATGGTTTCGATCCTAAAAATCCACATCTCACCAGTCAAATCGATGGGCCTCATCAATTTCGACGAAGTCCACGTTTCCGAGCACGGCATTTTGGAAGACCGGCGGTTCTTCGTAATGGACGCCGAAAACAGGCTGGTCACCCAGAGGCAGATCGGCAAGATGACTCAGATTCTTGCCGACTATATGCCTCGCCCTGAACAATTAGCATTGCAGTTCCCTGACGGTCAGATAATTAGTGGCGAGCCAGGGTTAGGCCAGGCGGTTCAGGCGATGATCTGGGGCCGTTTCGTCACCGGAAATGTCCTGGAAGGAGACTGGAACGACGCCATCTCTGAGTTTTGTGGCCAGTCGTTGCGAATTGTCCGCGCTCACGAGCCAGGAACGTCGTATGACGAGTTTCCTGTCTCGATAATATCTCAGGCCACAATAGACAATTTGAGCAGCCTCACCGATGGAGAGATGCAGTTCGACAGTCGCAGATTCAGGCCAACGCTCCTGCTTTCAGGGGCAAAAGTCCACGAGGAAGATGAGTGGGTCGGCAACAGCGTTCGAGTAGGCCGCCAGCTACGCTTGAGGCTCGTTTCCCGCGACCCCAGGTGCGCTATCACAACGTTGGCCCCGTCCACCGGAGAACGCGATTTCGACACGCTGCGCCTGATTCTCGGTTACCGTCCGAACCTCAGGGCCGCATACCTGGGCGTCTATGCCATTGTGGAGCAGCCCGGAACGATAGCCGTTGGCGACGAAGTCACGCCGATCTAATTACCGGGGCAACCTGATCGGGCCAGGAAGATCGTCAGGCGGCGAGTCGGCGATTACTCGCTTCTCATAAAGCTTAGACATCTTTCTATCGCTTACTTTCAGGAAATCGCCGAATATCAGCCGGTTGTGTTCTCCAAAATTTGGAGCCGCCATCCGAATTGCTCCGGGAGTCTGGGAGAATATCCAAGGCATTCCGGGGTATGGAAACACCCCCATCTCCGAGTGCGGGACCGGAATGTAGAACCCGCGCTCGTAGAAGTGGTGGTTGCTAACCAACTCCCAGTTAGCTAGCACAGGCCCAGCGGCGACGCCAGCGTCTTGGAGCAATTGGCTGGCCTCGTTGTGATCGTACTGGGAAGTCCACTCGGAAATCGCTTCGTCGATTTCGTCGTGGTGAGCGCGACGTTTCTCTGTAGTCGCGTACTTTTCACTCTCCGCCAGATCATCTCTACCGATTGCTAGCGCGAGACGAACCCATTCATCGTCATCACGTACGGTTAACACCATCCAGGCGTCATCGCCTATGGAAGGATAGCAGCCCTGCGGCGCGTATCGAGGATGACGGTTGCCTCGGCGCCTCGCCAGGTTGCCAGTGACCGTGTGTTCCATGAACGCTTCGGGGAAAAAAGTGATGCCGTTTTCGTGGAGCGACATGTCTATGAATTGCCCGCCTCCACGCTGTTCACGATTATGCAACGCTGCCAGAATTGCGACGGCGCCGTGCATAGCCGTAACCGGGTCAGCGTAGAACAGGCTGGTTTTGTATGGCCGGTCATCATCAGGATAGCCTGTCGCGTCGGCGAGGCCGCACGACGCCTCGATGTTGGCTCCGTAGGCGATGTAATCTCTCTCAGGCCCGGTCTGACCGAACCCAGAGATTGACAACATGACGAGATCGGGATTGGCCTGAGTAAGCATTTCATATTCCAGACCGAAATTTCTCATCACCCGAGGGCTGTTGTTCTCAATCAACACATCTGAATCCGCGATCAACTCCATGAACAGCCGCTTGCCCTCGTCCTGATTTAGGTCCAGAGTGATGCCATATTTGTTGCGGTTCATCTTGTTGAAGTACGCAGCGCGGTTGTAGTGACGCTTGAATGGGTCCCCACCGGGATACCGAGCACCCCTGGTCATCGGCCTGTCCGGCGGCTCGATCTTGATAACCTCGGCCCCCAGATCGGCGAGGAAACGCCCGGCAAGCGGGCCGGCCCAGTTAGCCGTAATCTCTAGAACACGGATGCCCATTAGAGGAAGCTCGCGTCCCGCATACTTATCAGGCTCCAGAGCATGGCGGGCGCTTCTGTGGCCGCGCTCACGGGTTCCGATGAACTCTGCGCCGTCGTGCTGTCCCAGCCGTGGCGCAGGAGAACGGATCGACGCCGGCGTTTCGCTCAACAAGTACGGGAATCCCGGCAAAGTGAATGTTCCTGCGTCTAGATGCTCGATCTCTTGGAACCAGTCCCGCGCCTTCAACTGATCTGATTTCAACAAATCCGCGGCGTTATTCACAGGTGTCAACGCCAGCCTCAATTCCTGAGCCGCGTGGAAAATGTAATCCTTCGTGTGTTGAGCGCACCACCTGCCCACGAGTTGAAGCAACTCATCTCGGTTCTCGAACCATGACTGACGATCGGCGAATCGGGGGTCGTCCATCAGATCGGGACGCTCGATTAGGACGAACAGCGTAGGGTCCCAGCGCATCGACATGAGCCAAACATACCCATCTTTGCACGGAATGCTGTCCGGTTCCGAGCGTCGCATTATGACGCCCTCGTGGGTCCACGACGTCGACGTCCAAGCGTGGGCGGACAGCATAGCCTCGACGGTCGAAACGTCGATGTGCTGGCCTCTGCCGTCGCGCCTCGCCCGCCAGATGGCAGCAAGAGACGCAATCGCCGCCTGCGCTCCGGCGTTCAATTGGGCCTGGTTATTCGTGAGCATCAGAGGCTCTCTATCCCGATGGCCTCCGAAATACATATACCCGCCCATCGCGTAGTCAACGATCTCGTCGGACTGCCAATCCCTATACGGCCCGGTTTGCCCAAAGTGGGTGATCGACGTCATGACAAGCATGTGATTCAGTGTTTCGAGAATCTCCCAGTCATACGCCATCGAGCCTGGAGCGTCCATCACCTCGTCTTGGATCACGAGATCAACCTGGCTGACAAGTTCAAGCGTTTTTTGGGCGTGGTCGTCATTGTATGGTTCGGCTACTATGCTGCGTTTATTGGCGCACAGGTACATAAACATCCCGCTTTTATCGAGATGAGGCTCGTTGTTGGGGAATGGGCCGACATGACGAAGCGGATGGCCGTCAGAATGCTCGACCATTATCACTGCGGCTCCCAGGTCCGCGAATAATTTGGAGCAGTACGCCCCCGCGATGTTCGTGCTAAGGTCGAGAACGTTCACGTCTCCCAGGGCGGATTTCCCACTGTTGTCCATTTGGGTGGCCGGACTATCTGGGATTGGACGGGTTGTTGATCGCTCGAACCGCCGCGCCGTCCATGAATGACGCGATGTCCTCAACCGCATCACCGTAGAATATCTTGTACGTCTCTGCCGTCACGTAGCCCAGGTGTGGAGTCAAAACTGTGTTCGGAAGATTTCGCAGGGGATGGTCCAACGGAAGAGGCTCAACATCGAACACGTCCAATCCCGCCCCGGCGATTGTGTTGTTTTGAAGGGCTTCAACCAGAGCGTTCTCATCGACGATTGGCCCTCTTGATGTGTTCACCAGATAGGCGGATGGCTTCATCAGGGCAAGGTCTTCCATGTCCACCAAACCCCGGCTCCGATCACTCAATACGAGGTGAATCGACATGACATCAGACTGAGACAAAAGCTCCTGTTTCGATACCAGCTTCGCGTTGAACTCACTTGCACGCTCCTGCGTTAGATTCTGACTCCAAGCGAGAACTTCCATACCGAAAGCGTTCCCCACAGTGGCAACCTGAGAACCCAGTCTTCCAAGTCCCATAATACCTAGCGTCTTGCCCTGTAGCCCCTCGCCCAGGCTAACCTGCCACGAACCTTGTCTAGTTGCTCTATCCTCATTGGGAATCTTGCGGAACAGCGCGAGAATCAAGGCCCACGTAAGCTCGGCTGTCGGATATGGCAGGCCGCCAGTTCCGCAGACCGTGATACCCAGATCGGCGGCAGCGCTCATGTCGAAAGACGCATTGCCCATCCCTGTGGTTATGAGCAGTCGAAGGTTGGGGAGACGCTCCAAGAGACTGCGCTGAAACGGCGTTCGCTCTCGCATGCCGACGACTACCTCGTGGTCGCGCAGGCGTAGCGCTACATCTCCTTCGTCCGCCAGATGGTCTTGGAACACATCAACCTGGGCGTCTGGCCCCAATCGGCTCCAGTCCGCTGTTTCAAGCGCGACGCTCTGGTAATCGTCCAGCACTGCTACTTTAACCAAAATACGTTCCTCCTGGCCGAAATATCCATAAAAGAGATCAACGCAACTCTGCCAGTCCCGAATCCAGAGCGTGACGGAAATTTTCAGTGTTTTTTATTTCCGGCAATGCAATCGGCGCGATGGGATTGTTGTTGGATGGCTGGGTTTCCGGTTGCCACCAACCGACATCCCGCCATTCGCCCAGCTTGAATCCCGCGGATTTATATACCTCGATGAGGGTGAGTCCCAGGCTGTCGTGGAGCGCTATGCTGGCCTCATTGGGGAGCACAATGCCTCTGTAAGCGCTCCGGTATCCCTGGAGGCGCAGACATGCGAACAGCGCCGTGTAGATTGCTTTGCCCACTCCTCGCCGATGGTACAGTGGGTTCAGGCACACCGTGACTTCCACTGACCCTTGGTACGCTTCCCTGGCCCGATGCTGCCCTGCGTAAGTGCACCCTGCCACGGCGCCGTCGATCTCACACATCAGCCACGGGGTCTTCTCCAGCGTTCGCGTGATGCGCTCCTGAAACTCCTCGACAGTCGGGGGAACCAGTTCGAACGATACGGCTGTCTCAAGCACTATCGGTTCGTATATCGCCTGAATTTCCGCCGCGTCGTCAATGGTGGCGACCCTGATTTCAGTTGGCAATGCCCGTGCCTATGGTTCTCGGATGAGGTTGGCAGCTTCGTTCGGGTACGTTTCAGAGTCGATCATGTGAGATTTAACCACTGTCCGTAGCGTGTGGACCTCTTCTTCGGTTATTTGCGGTGTTTTGTCGATCTCTCCTCGGATTCCCAAATTGAAGCCCGTGTTCTCAACCACCTGATCTACTGAGAACCCCTCATGCACCGAGCCGAGTTCCATAATACGAGATTCCTGATTGAAGTTAAGCTTCGCCATCGGCGTGATGACCTTGACCTCCCGGGTCCGGCGGCTCACGCCATTAGGAGAGGTTCCCGCGCCCGACACGTAATTGACTTGATCGACAAAACTGCGTCGCGTGTGTTCGGTCCTGAACATCACAATTCGAGGCACGGCATAATACAGCATCCCAGTGCCATACTGGCCGGGCATCAGGACGTCCGGTTCGTCGCGGTCTCCGATAACGTGGAGATTGAAGTTGCCGTGCTGGTCAATTTCGATGGCGCTGATGAAGAACAGGTCGAGCTGGCCTCGTTGGGCATGGAAATGGAAATCTTTGCCCGTGACGAAGGGCGAATAGTCCCGACTTCCCAGAATTATGATCTCAGCATTCGGAGCGCGCATCTCCCGGCCCAACAGCATCGCTGTCGCCGGTATGAAGCTCAACGCGCCACATGCCGAGGTCTCCCAATCGTTGACCTCCCGAGACATCAGGATCGCGAGTTGCTCCTCGATTGTCAGGTCGAAGCCAGTCGTCACCGGGCCACAGCCTCTAGTTCGGGCCTCAAACCGACCAATTCAAGGTACTGTTGGTGAGAGCCGACTTCAAACACGTATCGATTCAAATACTTGTCGAAAGATTCGTCGGTTCCCGACGCCTTGACGTACTCGTTAATTCGATCCTCGTCGGCATCGTAGAGACCCGGAACTCCCGTCGGATGCGCTCCGAGAGACGCGTGCACAACCGCCGATACGTGGATAGAAGGGATGAACCACCCATCAGAATCCTCAAAATCCACGGAGTTAACGATCTCTTCGACAGTAACTATCACTCGGCGTGACGCCTGGGCAAGAAGAAGCTCCTCGCCATGCTTTTGCACCAGGACATTGCCGAGCCGATCACCCTTGAGGCCGTGGAAGATAGCGACATCCGGATTCATCGCTTTGGCGACCACCGTCCGCTCTTGGGAATCGAATGGATTCTCAATAATTTTGAAGTCGTCGGGTCGCCGTTCCAGAATGTCGGTGCCGGCGTAGCCCAGTGTTGAAGTGAAGGGGACGCCCATTGATCCAGCCTGGATCATCGTGTACATGACGCCTCAAGTGTTATCTAGCATCCTCATCCGACCTTGTTTCTGAAGCCTCTCATAATTCGGGGCGACTCTTGCGTACTCGTCAAAACCGAGACTACACGTTTCAACCTGGTCGGCAACTCCCGCTCCCAGCAGGAAGTCGAGGTTCATCGCGCCGCCAACGACACCCAGAGCAGTGATGCCCCGAATCTCGCGCCGGGCCAACTCTCTGAGCATAGCCATCGGCGTCCAATCCATGCTTCCGTTAAACACGATATGGTCGCCGTCTTTGACAATCTGTGCCGCCTGCTCAACGCTTACTAGTTTCTCGCGCATGGGCAATCCTCGCTTTCTGCAATGTTAGTCCACACTACTTCGGCGGTTAGACGGTGTCAAGCATCAATTGACGGGTCAACACTGCGTTGCTAAACTCGTAATATCTAGCAACACCAATCCACCTACGATGGGGGGTCGACGATGGTCAAACCCAAACAACTTGGACACCTCGTGCTGCGAGTGCGAGACGTCGAACGCTCTGAGAAGTTCTACACTGAAAATCTAGGCTTGTCGGTCACGACCAAGCGGCCTGGAGTCATGACATTCCTGAGCGCCGGAAGTGACGCATCTCACGAACTTGCGCTCATGGCTGTTGGAGCGGACGCTCCGGGCCCAGAACAAAATCGAGTCGGCCTGTACCACTTCGCGTGGGAGATGGAGTCGTTCGATGACCTCCAGGAACTGTTCGGTCAGATGCGAGAAAACGATGTCAAGATAGGCGGCGTTGGCGACCACGGAATATCCATAGGCATCTACTTCTTCGACCCTGACGGAAACGAAATCGAGGCGTTTTACGAATTGCCTAAAGACCAGTGGCCCGAGGACGGAAATCTGTTCGCTGGAGATTTTCCACAAAAGCTAGTCGATCCGGCTGCCGCTGTCGCATAACGGTTTCTAAAATACCGAACTGAACCGGTTCTGCCCCGCTATTCATGCGGGGCAGTTTGCATATTAGGAGCATCCCATGCCTGCCCGCAGTGGAAAACAGTACCTTCAGGGACTCAAAGATAACTCTGCGGAGGTGTGGCTGGAAGGCGAACGCGTGCGGGATGTCACCTCGCATCCGGGCCTTAGACGAGGGGCGCAGTCCGTGGCGAACCTTTACGATCTGCAACTTGACGCATGGGTGTCCGATGAGATGACCTACACTTCTCAGACCTCTGGTGAGCAAGTGGGCATGTCCTTCGTGGTTCCACGAACATTGGAAGACCTTGAGAACCGCCGCAAGATGATGACTCGGTGGGCGCGCACAAGCGGAGGGATGCTGGGCCGGACGCCAGACTACCTGAACGTCATACTCATGGCCTGCGCGGAGGCAAGCTCGTACTTCGGAGCAAATCGACCGGAGTTCGCGCAGAACGCCATCTCCTACTATCAGCACGCCCGTGAAAACGACCTGGCTTTGACGCACACACTGGTCAACGTTCGACGAACCCGATCCGCTCAGGGCACGACCGGGACCGACGAGGACGTGGCTCTGCACATCACTGACGAGCGCGACGACGGAATCGTTGTCAAAGGAGCGCGAGTTCTGGCGACTCTGGGGCCGCTGTCTGACGAGATTATGGTCTTCCCCTCGACGGTCCTTCGCACGACCGAAGACGCATGGCGCTACGCCTTCGCTTTCTGCATCCCATGCAACACTCCAGGCCTGAAGTTTGTGTGCCGTGAGAGCTTCGACATCGGGCGGTCAAACTTCGATCATCCCCTCGGCTCGCGCTTCGAGGAGATGGATTCAATCGTGCTTTTTGACGACGTGTTCATTCCGTGGGAGCGGGTCTATCTGAGCGGGGACATCGAGTTATGCAACACTCTGTTCGTCGCCACAGGTTCCGAGGCACACATGATGCACCAGGTTATAACCAAGAACGTCGCAAAGTCCGAGTTCTTGCTGGGCGTTGCGTGCCTGATGGTCGAGTCGCTGGGTTCAGGAGGCATCCCGCAAGTGCAGGAGCGAGTCGCCGAACTTATACTGGATATGGGTGTGATGAAGGCTTGTCTGCGAGCGTCAGAGGCGGACGCCAAGTTCGACCAGTGGGGCGTTGTCGCTCCTGACAAGGATCATCTGGAAGTGGCACGAAACTTGTTCCCACGAATGTACCCTAGAATGACCGAGCTTCTTCAGTTGTTGGGCTCCAGCAATCTGATGATGCTGCCAACGGAAGCCGATTTCGAGAGTCCTATACAATCGGAGGTCAACGACATCCTCGCCACCGACGATCTTTCAGGTTTGCATAGAGTGAAGGTCTTCAGGTTGGCGTGGGACATCGCCGCCAGCTCATTTGGCTCGCGCCAGACGTTGTACGAAAGATTCTTCTTCGGCGACCCGACTCGTCGAGCTATCTCGCTCTACAACTCCTATGACAAGCAACCGGTGATGGACCGTGTGAAGGAATTTCTGGAATTAGATTGAGTCGCAGGCCTCAGTCTAGTCAAGGTCACGTAGATAATCGCCGTCGAGGTAGGTTTTCCAGTTTTCGACCCACCAGCCAAGTTGCCACGGCAGTTCGTCGTGGGTCTGGTACTTGCAGACGTTCTCGGACGGATTCTCGCCTATTACCTCAATGTCATCTACATTCAGGCCTCGAAGGTAGGTGAGGTACCAGAGGTATCCAATCGTCCGCCAGTCCAAGCCCATGATCCCTGTGCCAACGATGTCTGCCGCCAGAGGGTCCGTGCTGGCGAGGGCAACATCTGACGCTATCGGATAGCCTGTGACCGGGCCATTCCCCTGCATTCCTATGACGCCATCAATAACCGCGAGGTCCGGCGACAGTGTTTTGTTCAGACGAGCAAGCGTCAGATTCAACGGCTTGGGAAGGTGCGAAAACAGGCGGACGTCCGTCGGGCCAGATGAGCGCAAACGCCTGTCATCGTTAATTATCGAGCCAACGGCCAGATTCTTGACTGACATTGTGGCAACGACCTGGCTGTGCGTCTTCATCCGGGCGACAGACACGATGTAGGAATCGAATAGCGTCTTGGCAAGACGAATGTTCGCGGGGTCGAGGTTGTCGTCCAGACACTCGAATATGACAGAGTCATCTTGATTGAGGTCCATAAACTCAACATCGTAGTCTTCTCTAAGCGAGAAATACCCGAACCGTTGGAATCCGCCCATCGTGTCGGAATCCACAGCCGTCCCTTCGACAATCGTGAATTTCTTGACGCCTTTTTCAACGAGAAAATCCAGCGTGGCTCGGATTGCGGCAACTGGCGTCGCGGACAACTCAACGGTGGGAGACACCATGTTGGCCTTGATGAGAACCGGCCGATCATCGGGAATGTCCACGTCGTCGCCAATGAGATCAAGGGCGCCTTTGACCGCTTCATAACTAGCGGTGCCACGAGTCAGACTTACGTTAACCATCGGGATTGCCTCCTCCGGACCGCTGTTCGGTCTTTGATTGTAAGAAAATCAGACGCCCAGAGCGCCAATTATCGAGTCCACGTCCACATGGCTGTCAACCAACTCCACGAACGTTGAGAGTTTTCGGGCGTGGTTGAACGTCGCGCGCGCCTGAATTGTGTTGAGGTCGTTCATAGTGGTCTTGGTGTCGCCGGGAACCAGCATCATCGGGACGCCCTCTTCTTCGGCCTCATATTTGACGTACTCGATAGGTTCAACACCGGACGTCAGCACCATGCACGACGCCGGCACGTTGAGAGCAGACATCTGAACGTCAGGCCTGTCTCCTCGGACTATCACAGCATTGTCGGGGTACAGTCCAAATCGAAGCTCGCCAGGGTCGAGACTCAAACCGCCTACCTGGAACCAGTCGATCAGCCTGTCAACGTCCGGTTCTTCGTTGATGAATCTGCCATTGAGATGTTCCACGATCTGCGCAGTTGTGACTGCCAACAATTTTCGGCTCTCAGGTATTATTCCCAGGCAGTTGATTCCTTCAGCTTCAAAAGTGGGGATCAAGTTCTCGTTAGCCTCGGTACCCAGGTGTTTTGTTAGACCATTGATTACGACACCTGCGAGAGCGTCTCCCAGCACGGTTTTCCAAGTTGTCAGGTCTGAGGCGGTCAGGTCTCGACGATACGTTGCGACCAACACGACCGCGGCGTTCAATCCCTTGAGCAGCGACGCGGTGTCCGCCTGATTCAACGCGTTGGTACCTTCAACTATGGTCACGTCCTTGCCTTCCGACAAGGCAGAGGCCAGTAGGGATGCGTCCTCCACGGCCTGTTCGCTCAGTCCAGACGCCGGAATCTGCTGTGGCCATCCATCAACAGGCTGCCCTAACAACTTGTGGTAGCTGTCTCCGTCTGGGTCAGAATCGCCAGAGGCAAAGGGCTTGAACACGGTCACGCTCTTGCCCATATTGGTGAACGATAATGCAAGCGCTGCGCACAGCGCGGTCTTTCCAGCGCCTGCCTGGTCCGACGCGACAAATAATACAGCCATTCGAGACTCCATTGGAGATTGGTCGTTCGGGCATGCGACCGGCCCGGTCTTCCGCCGGATTATATCAAAAGCCCTTCCGCTCCGCACTCACTGCGGGCAGGTATTCGAATAGCGATTCTGGTTATAATAATTCTGCAAGCTGAAACGACAGAGAATATTAGGCATCAAACCCGCAGTGAACCCTAGAGTGTCGAATTGACGTATCGTAATCAAAATTACATGAAAAATTCGAAAACCATATTAACCGTTGCTCTCGCCGCATTGGCGATACTTGCGCTTGCCTGCACATCGAACACGGACGACGACATCCCGGAAATTGAGCGCAAAACGCATTCTCTTAACAAGGCCATCATGTGCCCGGTCTGTCCCGGCGAATCGATTGACCAGTCGCAGAATCCTCTCGCTGTTTCAATGAGGGGTATTGTGGCCGAAAAGTTGGCGGATGGCTGGACAGGCGATCAGATCAAAGATTTTTTTGTGGAACGTTATGGCCCCAGTGTCTTGCTGGAGCCTCCGCGCGAGGGCATCAGTCTGGCCGCCTGGGTCCTGCCGCCAATGGCAGTCGTGGTGGCAATCTTCGCGGTGTTCGTTGGACTCCGTTGGATGCGCCGCACAACTGCGATTCCCAGCGCGGTCACATCCGAGAACACGGTGTTGACGCTAGATGAGCAAGAATCTTATTTTCGACGGATCGAAGCGGCTTTGGACCTCGATGACACTCCAGACGGCCCATCTCTACCGTCTTGACCATCCCTGAAATCCAACCTCCGTTAGCCTGAGTTAGAGGAACATATATGATCGTAGAATCAGGTCAACTTGCGCTTGTTCTGGCGTTGCTTGCCACAGGATACGCAGTAGTCGCGTCGGTTATGGGCGTCGCTCGCCGCTCGCCTGAACTAGTGATGAGCGGGCGGTATGGATTCTACAGCACAGTGATCTTGCTGCTAGTGGCAACCGCCGCGCTGGTATACGCCTTCGTCACCAACGATTTCTCCGTCAGATACGTGGCCGAAAACAGCAGTCTGGCGATGCCTAAAGCCTATACTTGGGTGGCCCTGTATGCAGGAAACGCCGGATCAATGCTGTTCCTGGCGATCATATTCAGCGCGTTTGCGCTGGTCGCAGTGGGCACTATCAGAAAACGACTCCCCTACACCGCGCCTTACGCCACAGCCATCATGGCAATGGTGCTGTTGTTCCTGCTGGCTGTGATGGTGTTCCTTGCGAACCCGCTGTCCCGGCTGGACGTGGTCCCTTTGGACGGTCAAGGAATCAACCCGTTGCTCGTCCATTTTGGGATGTTCATACACCCGCCCGTCCAGATGACAGGACTGATCGTGGTCGCCATCCCGTTCAGCATCGCCATGGGCGCGCTGTTGGCGGGCAAAGGAGGCAACGACGAGTGGGTTGACTTGGGCCGAGCATGGGGGATGATCGCCTGGCTGATATTAACGCTGGGCCTGCTCCTAGGCTCCTGGTGGGCGTACACGATTCTGGGTTGGGGTGGCTATTGGGCCTGGGACCCGGTGGAGAACTCAGCGCTGATGCCCTGGCTGGCGATGACGGCTTTTGTCCACTCGATAATGGTTCAGAAACGACGGGGCATGTTCCG
>DCAW01000057.1:2289-14128 GCA_002313895.1 Dehalococcoidia bacterium UBA1123 | reverse complement strand
ATGTGGAACATGGTGATAATTATCATTGGGTTCACTCTCGCCCAGCTTGGAATGTTCATCAATCGCGGCGGGCCGGTCCCTTCAGTGCATTCCTTTGCTCAGTCAGCGATGGGTTGGATTTTCCTGGGGTTCATGGCATTCACACTGGTGGCGTCGATTGCCGTGTTTGTCTCGAAGGTCGACACGCTCAAGAGCCGGGGCAGGCTGGAGTCCATGCTGTCCAGAGAATCGGCGTTCTTGGCCCAAAATATCGCGTTCCTAGCAGTCGCCTTCGTCACGCTTTGGGGTACCGTGTTCCCTATATTTTCTGAAACCGCCAGCGATGTCACGATCACCGTGGGGCAACCGTTTTTCAATCTGGTGAACGGGCCTCTGCTGCTGTTCATCGTGTTCTTGATGGGCGTCGGACCGCTGCTTCCGTGGAGGAGAGCGACGATAGGCAGCCTGATTCGCGCTTTGAGAATCCCACTCGCGGCGGCAGGTGTCATAGGACTGATATTCATGATCGTTGGGCCACGGCAACCAGTGGCAACTGTTGCGTTCATGACCTGCGCTATGGTTCTCGCGGGAATCGGTCACGAGTGGGTTCGCGGAACTCAGTCACGACATCGCAAGGGCGAAAACTACGCTAAGGCCTTCATGATGTTGCTTTCTGCGAATCGGCCTCGATACGGCGGATACGTCGTCCATATCTCGATTATCATGCTGGCCGCCGGGGCGATAGGCTCGTCGTTCTACAGCGTTCAGCGAGACCTTGTCATGAGTCCGGGCGACACTGAGACCATCGGAGAATACACATTCACATACACGGGGACAACCCACCAGTCTCACCCTGACCGCGAGGAGGATTACGCTCAATTCGAGGTCTATTCTGGAGACACCTACCTTGGCGAAATGGAACCGTTCCGAGCGGTATATCCAGACTTTCGCATCGCCTCCACCCGAGGAGCAATTCACAGCACGCCAATTGAGGATTTCTACATCGTGCCTTCAGAGTTCAGCGACGGGGGACAAGCCGTGTTCCGCGTCCTGATAAATCCGATGGTGTGGTGGATGTGGGCCAGCGGTCCAATCATGATTTTGGGAACCCTGCTTGCTCTGGCCCCCAGGCGTGAACCTTCTCCTGCAACTCTCCGAGTGCCTGCCGGCATGCGTCCGGCTGGAGTGTGACCAGCATCCTGTGCTAATTATCATCGCCCTTGCGCTGGCCCTAATCCCGACGATCGCCATCTTGTGGCCTTTCGTGGTCGGAGTGCGTCGAGACGAGTTCGCCGAGGACGAGTCGGCGCCGATAGCCGACCTGATGCGTCGATGGGACGCGGCGGTTGCCGGCCTCAAAAGCTCGGAGCTTGACCACGCCATCGGCAACCTGACAGATCAGGACTACCGAACGATCAGACGACAGTTGATGACCGAAGCCGCTGTCGTCCTGAAAACGATGGAGTTTGAAGAAGCCGAAGAAGAGCAGATGCTCACAGCGGTCCGCACCGAGATGCAGGCTGTCCGCGCCCGAGTTGTCGGAGAGACAATCAGCGAGTCTTAACTCGCCGAGACCGACTCGGCGTCAACCTCGTTCACCAACGACATTAGCTGGCCCAACGTGTCCATCTGGGCTTCGGGGCCGTCTCCGGCGAGTCCCACCCGTATAGTCGTGACACCAGCGTCCCGGTAAACCCGCAGTCGTTCTCTAACCATCTCTGGTGTTCCGATCAGATTGGCTTTCAAGGCCAACTCGGTCGGAACCTGGTCTCTCGCCTCGTCCCTCCGACCCTCTCTCCAGAGCCGTTGGACCAAATTGACTTCGTCAGCGAATCCCTGACGAGCAAAGGCGTTTTTGTAGAAATTATTCCGCTCCGAGCCCATAGCGCCGAATGTGAAACCGTAGCCCCGCGCGTGCCGCTTGGCGGCCTCGTCCACATCGTCTGTGAACTCGACTGACAAAGGGATGTGGATTTCGAAATTTTCCAAATCTCGGCCTGATTTTTCAGCGCCAGCCCGAATATGCTGAATGAACACCTCGGCTGTTTCAGGAATGAACGAACCGCCCATCCAACCATCTGCTAATTCGCCTGTAAGCTCCAGGTTCCGAGGGCCGAGGGCGGCAATATAGATCGGAACGTGCGAGGCTCCGGCGGCGGAGCGCAACGCCCTGCCTTCGCCGCCGGGCAGGGGCAGATGATAAATCTCGCCTTCATAGGCCACCTGCTCTCCGCTGGTCGCCAGACGGACGATCTCAATAAGCTCGCGCGTTCGCTGAATCGGTCGATCAAAAGGAATGCCGTGCCATCCTTCGATGACCTGCGGCCCGCTAGTCCCAAGACCGAGCATGAACCGACCGCCGGATAGCGAATTTAGCGTTGTGGCGGTCATCGCCACATTGGCCGGAGACCGCGACCCGATCTGCATGATTCCGGTCCCCAACCCAATCGTGCTGGTCCGTGCAGCGAGGAATGCCAGCGGAGTCACGGCATCGTAACCCCACGCCTCGCGGCTCCAGAGCGACGCCGCTCCCATACGCTCTGCTTCCGAAGCAAACTGCAAGGCGTGTCCCCAATCACCGCCATCTCGAATCGGAATGCTCAATGCTATCCGCATCTTTTGTAATTTCCTCTCGTTGATTTATTTCAACATCGTCAGCCTAAGAAAACGTCGAATATTTCGACCTAGCCTTCGGGGTAACCCGCGTCCCGCTTGTTTTTGTCGATTTGTTGAGCGTGGTCAAGGTCGTGAACTCGCTGGAACAGGTACCATGCCCTCGCGTGGAGCTGCCCAAAAAACGTGTGTCGGGCTTCGATCTCGAGGGACGGAGGCTCCGGAAGTCGGTCGGTCAACGCTCCCCAGGCCACCGAATCTTTGAGCAGGAGGTCGCGCATCTCCGTGATGGACAGGTCCGTCGGTTTCCGCGGAGGCTCAATGTCGTCAGACTGTCTAGACCGCCGATTCGCCAGCGATTCGACCAATTGCGCGACGTTTCCTGAGCTGGTCAAAACGTGCTTAAGAACCTCAAGAATGCTCCATTCGTCTTCGTTGATCTTGAACGCCGCCTGTTCGTCGTTCACTCCGTCAAGCGCGTCCAATAACTGCAATCGAGCCTTCACAGCCCGAATCCATAACTCCCGAAATGTGTACCGCTCGCCTTGAGTTCGGAGGTACATTCTGACGCGGTCAGTCTCGTTCGTCTCTGTGGTCATGTCAATAATCCTCGGTCGGTCCAACGACCAGCAATGTGTCGTCCGACTATAAACAAGCTAATCAGGTGAGTCAACTTGACTCAAAGTCGTCCAGTTCTTAGCATTAGACACGATCTGTTCAGCGCCAACAGTTGCCCAGTTTGGCGAAAATACTCCCAAAGGAAAACGTGACATGGTAAAAGCTGCAGTGCTGTACGAAACGAACCAACCTCTTGTGATTGAGGATGTAGAACAGGACCCACCAAAAGCGGGCGAGGTCCGTGTCAACACAGGCGCGGCTGGCCTGTGCGCCTCAGACATCCATATCATGCACGGCACAGCGGCAATGGCCCTGCCGGTTGTGCTTGGACACGAAGGCGCAGGCACTGTGGCCGAGGTCGGGCCAGGGGTCACCAGTGTGAAAGCCGGAGACCGTTGCATCTTGTCATTCGTCTCTAACTGCGGGCATTGCAGCATGTGTCGCTCAGGACTGCCAAACCTATGCGACACAAACATGGCAACGGGGGCAAAGCAATTTGACGGCACGGTGCGCCTGCATTCCGGCGACACTGAAATCCACCAGATGGCGAAGCTGGGAGTTTTCGCCGAGAGCATCGTCGTTCCCCAACAGGCCTGCCATCCCATGCCCGACGAAGTGCCAATGGATGTCGCTGCGCTGATCGGTTGCTGTGTCACAACGGGGGTAGGCGCGGTCATAAACTCGCCTGCCATAAAGCCCGGGGCGACTGTCGCGGTGTTTGGGTGCGGCGGCGTGGGTCTCAACGCCATCCAGGGCGCCAAGCTGATGAACGCAAGCCGGATCATCGCTGTGGACATCTTCGATCACAAGCTGGAATTTACCTACAAATTTGGAGCGACCGACGTCGTGAACTCCCGTGACGTCGATGCTGTGGAGGCCATCCGAGAACTGACTGGCGGCGGCGTGGATATGGCCTTCGACACCTTCGGAAGCCCGCAGACGACCGCCCAATCGGTTAACGCGCTCAGAAAAAATGGAACAGCCGTCCAGGTGGGCCTCGCCCCCATGGGAGAGACTGCGCCCATTGACATTGTGGATATGGTGAGAAACCAGAAAACGCTGACCGGCAGCTATTACGGCTCCGTCAGCCCTCATGAAACATTCAGCAAGATTGTAGACTTTTACACGCGAGGGTTGCTAGATATCGAAAGTTTGATAACCCGCCATTACAACCTTGACCAGATCAACGAAGGATTCGATGCCTTGGCACGCGGCGAAGACGCCAGAGGTGTAATCCTGTACTAGGCATGATAAAGGGCAACGAGCATCAGACCGGTTCGCTTACTCGAGAAATACCGGTTGAGTCCAAACTTGTGTACCGTCGGAGGACCTGATCGCGGCACGAACGTAGCCCTCGTCTCCGGTTGGCCGATATGAGGCTCTGTCGCCAACCGTCTCCTGATACACGAAACCGTCTTTGCCTATGAATTGGGTCATCATAATCAAATGGCGTTGAGAGCGAAACTCTATCACGATCTCGTCGGGAGTCGATTTCAGATGATCGAGATAAAGGCCTGTCGATGAGTAGAAATTGCCGAGCGCCATAGCCTCGACAACCGCCTCGCTGTCGAGCGCCTCGGCCTCGACCATAACCCAACCGCGGCCGGGATTTTCCTTTTCGGGAGCGAAGTCGTGATAATGGTGAGAATCGTCGGACGCGACTCCAAACAGCGGCACGCCTGCGGTCAGGACGTTATCCCATATCTCGGTCGGACTGCACAGGCCCGGGGTAGGAACCGGATAATTGTTGGCCCCCAGCGTGGCGTTGAAAATCTCCATCATGCTTGCGCCTCGGGTTTTCAAAATCGCATCATGGTTGAAAGCCCATTCCCAGCAAGGATGGTTGATGCACGCTATGCCTCCCGCGTCCAGGACGGCATCGATGTTGGCCTGCATAGTCATCGGCACGTCTCCAGCGTCAACGGGATCAACATATCGATTGATCCCAACCGCGCCCAGGTGGACGGGGATATTCTCGCTGTCAGTGCGGAGCGTTATCTCCTCGCCGGGAACCATCAACAGGCCAGGCGCTTCGTTTTGTCTAGCCCCATATTCGAGGATGGTTAGATGGTTGTGGTCGGACAGCACAAGGAAATCGTATCCGTGGTTGTTGTACCACTCGACGACCTTCTCAGGCTCGGCATCGCCGTCCGACTCGGTCGTGTGGGTATGGATGTTGCCTCTGTACCAGACCTGGTCTCCCATAAATAACTCCTACCGGCAGATAATATTTCACCCAAATTCTCGATGAGTAAATTCTGATCAAAAGTCTATAATTCAGCAGTCCGTTAGTTAGTCTCCAATAGTTCTTTTGCAGCACGAATCTCCATATCCGCTAACTTGGCAACGCGACGTCGGAAGTGTTCGTCGATGCTGAATTCCGCATTCAAAAACGCGCTCAGGATGTCCTCTGCCAGTTTGATGCCGATTATCTGAGCGCCCATGCACAAAACGTGGACGTCGTCATGCTCAACGCACTGGTGGGCTAAATACACGTCATGGCATAGGGCTGCCCTGATGCCGGGGACTTTGTTCGCAGCAATGGCGGCTCCGACGCCTGTCCCGCATACTATTACGCCTTTGTCTGCTCGTCCAGCCCTGATCTCGTCACACACCAATTGCGCGATGTCGGGGAAGTCGGCGTCCTCGGTGTCAGTGTGGACTCCCAGGTCTGTAACCTCATGTTCCTACCTTTCGAGGGCTTTGATAGCCGGCCCTTTCATCAGATATCCAGCGTGATCTCCACCGACTACAATTTTCATGTTTCTCCTTTGTCTTCGTCCGACACGTCGCGTTCGAGTTGTTCGCGTCAGTTGTACAAGAATTGTCGCCAGACACGCTTCACGTCGAGCGAGTTTCTATAGCCCTGATGCCTTGTTCGCGGAATTTATCGCTTCCCGATTCGTGGTCGAATCTGACGTAGTGGTAGGGGACGACAACCTCATAGAAACGCGCCCGACTCATGATGCCTGGATCGGCGAACTGGTAGTTATCTAGAACTTCAAGAGCAAAATTCTCCCCCATGCCTTGCGCCAGGCCCACGAAGTCCAAGGCGGCATCGCCGATTCCGCAATCACCCCAGTCGATTATTCCAGCGACAGTCCCCGATTCATAATCTATGATGACATGCTCGGTGTTCAAATCCTGGTGCACCAGAACAGGTGAGAAATCGAAGTTGGATTCATCGAAAAGAAATTCCTGCCAGGTTTGCATCTCCCTCGATCTGGCCTCGTGGCTGAGTTGAGGGAACACATGCTCCTCGGCAAATTGAAACAGCCGTCGATACACGTCTCTCCAACCCTCTGCCTCCCGTGGCTCCGGGTTTTCGCTCATGGGATGGTCATTCATGCCGTCCAGCGAAATGGAATGGAGTGCGCTCAACGCCTCCCCGATTCTCCGAGCCACGGGCTTCCGAGCGTCAGACTCCTCCAGTTTTTGGGCGTCCAGTCCTGAACCTTGAATCTTCGGATACCCGACAAACATCGACGGTTCGCCAGACTTTCGATTAACGACATACTTGAAGTCCGGCACTTCGACGGGCAAGGCCTCAGCCAGCATTGGCAGTATCTCTGCCTCCCATTCAAGTTGCTGTATCACATTAGAACGCCTGGGAAATCTGAAGATCAACTCATCGTTCACGTCCAGAACGAAATAGTCCCAGCCCATCTCGATAGATTCGTACGCGCGGATTTCGAGGCGCGGGAAATGGACTTCTACCAGCCTTATATAGTCTTCTGGCGTCATGGGATTTCGCGTCACTCCGCTATGCTATACTTCGCACCGTCATCGATAGAGTCAACATAATGAACCATGGCCCAACGACGGAGGAATTACGAAAAATGTTCGACATTATCATATCAGGCGGGACCGTTGTTGACGGCACTGGATCTCCGGGAATACGGGCCGATGTGGGAATTAACGGAGAGCGCATCGAATCCATCAGTGATCTGTCACAGGCGGGAGCAAGACGCGTTATCGACGCCACTGGCCTCACCGTCTCGCCGGGCTTCATAGACAGCCACGCCCATTCCGACGGCGTGCTGTTATGGGACCCTCAACACGCCAACGGCATCCGGCAGGGTGTGACAACGGAGATACTTGGTCAGGACGGACTGTCCTACGCTCCCCTGTCCCCTGACAATTACCGCACATACAGGCGTTACTTGTCAGGCATCCTGGGCGAGCCACCTGAAGACCTGGATATGAGCAGCGTTGAGGCGTTCCGCTCCCATTATCATAAGAAGGTCGCGATCAACACAGCCTACAACGTGGCCCACGGCGCTATAAGGCTGGAGACTCTCGGCTTCACAGACAAACCGCTTGTTGGCGACGCTCTTGAAGAGGCCAAACGGCTGGTGCGAGAGGGCATGGAGCAGGGTGCGGTTGGATTCGCCACGGGCATGTCCTACCACCCCAACGCCTGGAGCGACACCGCCGAACTGGTCGAATTATGCAAGGTCGTTGCCAAGTTCGGAGGCGTGTACACCACTCACCTCAGAGATGTAAACACTGACCGAGGCTTCGGTGGCGGTCAGGTGCCCGAAGCTCTGGAAATCGGGCGGCAGTCTGGCGTGAAGGTCCACTTTTCTCACTACCGCACCCAGGCGTCCAATGCCGGTCAAGTTGCCGAGCGGATGGAGCTAATCGACAAGGCCAAGGCCGAGGGCGTGGACTGCACACTGGAGCTATACCCGTATCCGACAGGAAGTTCGTTTCCCCTCAGTTTCTTGCCCAGCTACGCTCACGAGGGCGGCCCCGATGCCATCATGGAACGCATGAAGAATCCATCAGAGCGAGTCCGCATAATCGACCATCTGGAGGCCAGCCAGGCTCGGCCTTTGAATGAGGCGGTGTTCACCTACCTGGGCAAGAACAAGGACTTGGAAGGCATGAGCCTGCCTGATGTCGCGGCGGAAAAAGGCTCTTCGCTAGCAGAGACTCTACTAGACTTGCTCATTGAAGAGGACGGGCAGATATGCTATCGAGGAGCGCCACCGGAGAGCGTCAAGACCTGGCAGCAGATAAGCCGCGACTGCGTGGAGTTCCTGTCTCGCCCTGACTACATGGTAGGCAGTGATGCCATACCTATCGGCTCTCTCCCTCACCCGCGCGCATACGGATGCTTCCCCCGGTTCTTGGGCCGTCTGAGGCGCCAGTTCCCGATTCTGACACTCGAGGGCATGGTTCAGCGGATGACTGACAACCCGGCCCGGCGCTTCGGCATCACCGACAGGGGACGAATCGAGAAGGGGTACTTCGGCGACGTTGTGGTATTCGACCCAGATCACATCATCGATAACGCCACCTACGACGACCCGACACAGTTTCCGACAGGCATCCCTTTCGTGTTGGTCAACGGTCAGGTCGCTGTGGACACCGAGCGTTGCACTGGAGTTTTGGCCGGTCACGCAGTGCCGTAGTGAATCTTGAGCCTCATGCAGGGCCAATAGATTATCTTAACCAGGACGATACGTTCGAGTTCCAAGTGGGCTTGGCCACGTTGCAGTCCTTCTATGCCCTACGCCGATGATCTCCGGCGTCGAAGGGATAGTCGTCGCCGCGATGCTATTCGTCGGCTCCACCGTCCTGAGCACCGTCGGATTCGGCATCGGGATGACGACCACGCCCGTTCTGTTGCTGGTGTTCGATCCTCAGACCGCTGTGGTCGTGGTAAACACCATCTCGATCCTTCTGTTCGGCCTTATCATCTACCAGAACCGAGCAGAGATTCCCTACCGGGCCGTCGTGCCGTGGGGACTTGCTGGTCTCGTTGGAGTGCCTATCGGGGTCTTCGTTCTAAGCTCCGCCAGCGCCAGTTTTCTACGTATCGGGATAACCGCGCTGATTATCGTTCTCACCGTAGTGACGGCGTTGAATCTTCAAAGCGTCATCCCTCGATGGCGGTGGTTCGGATTTCTGGTCGCAGCGGTGGTTTCGGCGCTCCTCAACTCGCTGGGAATCGGCGGGCCTTTGATGGCTCTTTATATCCTGGGGCAAGGTTGGTCACGTAACGCGCTGCGCGGGTCATTGGCCTTCTACTTCGTCGTCGTCGAGGCATCGGGTGTTGTGGGATATGGGATAACCGGCCTGCTCACCAGAGAGCGTGTCGTCCTGATTCTCATAACCGTAATCCCGGTGATCCTGGGTTTCTGGCTGGCGACTTTTCTGGTGCGACACATGAACGAGGCGGTGTTCCGGCGCGCCGTCGTGACCGTGATCATAACCACCAGCCTCATGGTGCTCGCCCGCGAAGTGTCGAGCCTTTGAGTCACTGATATCTAAAAACTTGGTTCTCGTAATCGTATTTCAGTTGTGCCAATTCGTGTGTCTCAAGGCGCAACGTCCAGATCTTGGGCTTCCGGCGGGCACAGCAGCAGGTTCGGTGTTTTTGGAAACTCCAAGTTGCCTAGAAGCCAGCTATTCGGTGGAGTGTATATGTCTGCGAAATATGCATCGTTGTAGTGATGTATCGCGAAACCTCGGAAGCTGGGGTTGATCGACTGGCGCTCAAATACGCACCCCAGCTCAAGGTTTATTGCGTTCTGCCCTTCTTCAAAGAACGTGACTGACGCATTGCCGCATTCTCCTGAGCCCGTTCCTGTCGCACCGTTCGAAGTTTCAATACCTGAGACAATGAGATCCACGTGGCTCTGGGAATCTGCTTAGGCTACTTCGTTTCCGATCCGATCGATAGTCCCGTCTGCCGAATCGCGATAGCCGGCCACTATCACAGTCTCGAGACCTTTGTTCGCCAGATCTATGACGTGCTGGCGGGTTGGTTTCACAGACCCTTCGAACGCCACATCCACAGAGTCACAGGAGTCTTTGATTGTCACTGCGAGTTTCAAATCCGCCGGCAGAGTCTCGAGCGTGCATTTGTAGAGGGCCAGCAAGCCTTCCAGCCAATACTTGTTGCCCTCCAAGGTTTCATCAAAGCCACTTGCGGATTCAACATCCAACGTCACTCCGTCGAATCGGTAGTCCGGACGCGACTCGTTGTACTTGGCCACCCAGTTCATGAGTTCCAAAGGAGAAAACGAACGAGGCGGCTGCCGATGAGCGTTGCACCGCATGTCCGCCTCGGGCCAAGCTGGGTCTCCGTACAACGCTAGCACATCAATTCCTCGTCGGTGGGCCAGATCAATGAGATCGGCGGTGGCGTCCCAGTCATGCATCCGCGAATCATTGATAGATTCCGAAGGTTCATACATGCTGACGTACAGAGCATCCATACCGGAGCTGGCTGCCATCGACGTGAGACGGGCGCGTTCCTTCTAGTCTGTAACCCACAGTTCATCCCACACCCAGACCGCTTGGAACGGAGCAAGTCCTGTGCCAATAGTGACTGGGGCTGTCGTCAGAGATTCTCCAGAATCGTGCTCCGCTTGCGCGAATGCGCTTATTTGCCAGCGTTCCAGTTTCCGTCTTGTAGAGCATACCGCCTGGGCAAACCCATCTGACCTATGCGCTATCGCCCGAGTTGGAATGGAGCCTTCGATTTCATCTGAATCGGTGAAACCGATCGATTGGAGCGAGCCGACGATTCCTTGAGAGCACCTTTTTCCCCGGACCCGAATATGCTCAGGTCCTTGACTCCGTCCGGATGCTGTACGACCGCAAGAAATAACAATCGGTCACGCGCCTTGACCGAAACAGGAACGTCATCGAGTTCGACAGTGACGATTCCTCCGAGCGTCATTGATAGCGATCGTCTAGACGAATCTGAGCATGCTGTCAACAGCAAAATGGTCGCCAACCGTATCAAGATCGCCCTCAGCTTAGTCGAGTACAACAATATTCTCCTTGAGCGAGCCCAAATTATCATTTCAATACTCACATGGTTTATTCAAGATTCTGCGCCATAACATTCTGTGCATCTATGCTCTAGCACCAGCATTACTTGGTTGTTCATTAATATACCCCCTTGTCCAATACGACATAAGTGTGCTTATTGTTTTGCGTTACTAATACTGGGTTTTACCAATCATTATAAGAAATATAACCTAGCGCCATCTCATATAACTTGCCTATTATGGCCTATTGCCTTACTTTGCATTAATCGAGTCCATCTGCCTTGTTGTTCCACAGTCAGGAGTGCGCCATCGGCGCCTCGAAGGCTAAACATTGACGAGGGCATCGTCATTATTCAAACGTGACCATGCCCAAAGGCGATTAGGAGGTCCGATTTTGGCGCTCCGATCGATTGACATGGCTGTCATGTGCCCGTAGCAGATGGGTTGCACAGCTCCAAGGAATTGACACCACGATGCCTCCCGAATACACTCTTGCAGCCAACAAAACGCCAAGACCGGGAGTAGACAACACTATGTATCCTAGCAATATCAAACAACGAATCCAGAACAACGAAGTCCTGCTCAGCACCGCGTTTTTCGGCAGGGAGCCCCATGTCGCTTCTGCCATCTATCAGACCGGCCCCGACTGGGTGTGGATAGACCAGGAACACAGCATCTGGGGCACTGAGTCCGTGGGCATGATGTGCGTGATGGCCCGGCAGGCTGGCGTCGCCGCTGTGATCCGAGTGCCGTGGAACACTCCCGGCGACATCAAAAAGGCCTACGACTCTGGGGCCGTGGGCGTCATGGTCCCCCAGGTGGACAATCCAGAGGAA
>DCAW01000057.1:0-1965 GCA_002313895.1 Dehalococcoidia bacterium UBA1123 | reverse complement strand
AAGAGTTTAAGTAAGCGGGGTTTCTGGAATGGCACATGAGGGACTGACAGTGTCAGGCGTCGATCAGTTGTTTTCGATGGTTGAGTGTGACCCGGCCTTCAGGAATTGCAGTTTCGACGGCGCCGATCTGGCTGGCTTCTACGCCGAGGAGCTAGAGTTCGAGGAGTGTTCCCTCAAGGGCTGCGACTTGTCTGATCTCTCGTGTGAAAGCCTGCGGATTTCCAGCTCGAATCTCGAACACGCGATTTTTGAGAGCGCAGACATCCTTCAATCGGAATTCGTCAAGTGTGTCGGAGGCTCAGCCAACTTTCAAAACGCCAAAATGAACTTCGCGAGAATAATCGGCTCTGACCTGTCGTCGTCAATATTCAATTGGGCCAACCTGTCTGGAGCCGACCTGTCCGGCTCCAGATTGATGGGCATAGACTTCACTCAGACGAACATCGACTCCACACGATTGGATGGCGCCAACTTGGGGTTATGTTCGCTCCGGCTGAAAGATTTCAAGAAACGCAGGTTCGTAGGGGTCAATTTCTCGGAGGCCGATATCACCGGGTGCGATTTCTCGCTGTGCGAGTTTGAAGACTGCCATCTGGAGGGCGCTGTCATTTCACCGGAGACCACATTCAACAACGCCGACCTACGAGGCGCCACGTTTGTAGGCTCGGAATTATGTGTCGCGCGCCTGCAAGGGGCTGTGATAACCTCCAACCAGGCAAGTTCCATGCTATTCGACAGATACGGGATCGTGGTCGCTGGCAATCTAGATGTGTGACGCGTCGCAGCGCGGAGATTACAAGAATTTCCCCACTAACTCTCCGGCGATTCCCGTATAGTCAGAGGGAGTCATTTCCGCCAATCGCGCTTTGTCGGCTTCTGGCAGGTCAAGAGATATTATGAAGTTACGCATCCCTTCTTGATCGATGGCTTTGCCTCTGGAAAACGATTTTAGCTGTTCGTATGCATCACCGAAACCATGCTTACGCATGACTGTCTGCACTGCCTCGGTCAGCACCTCCCAGGCTCCGTCAAGCTCGCGACTCAGCAGCGCCTTGTCAACCTCGACGCGGCTCAAACCTCGTATGGCAGACTTCATGCCAACGAGGCTGTGGCCCACCGCCGGACCGACGTTCCGAAGCGCCGACGAATCGGACAGGTCTCGTTGAAGTCGCGAAATCGGCAATTTGGTCGTCAGATGTTCAAATAGCGAGTTGCTGATCCCTAGGTTGGCCTCCGAGTTCTCGAAGTTGATCGGATTGACCTTGTGGGGCATGGTCGATGACCCTACCTCGCCTGCCACTGTTTTCTGCTTAAAAACGCCTAGCGAAATATACGCCCACATATCCCGGTCAAAGTCTAGCGTGATCGTATTGAACCGAATTAGGGCATGGAACACCTCGGCCATGTAATCGTGAGGCTCGATCTGTGTCGTCAAAGGGTTGTGGATCAACCCAAGACGCTCAACGAACGCCTTCGATATGTCGTTCCACGGGGCGTCTGGATATGCAACGGCGTGAGCGTTATGCGCCCCGACAGCCCCGTTGAACTTCCCCAGAAATTCTGCGTTCTCAATCTGCTTTAGTTGACGCCTCCATCGGTGGACGAACACGGCCATCTCTTTGCCCAGGGTGGTTGGCGTGGCAGGCTGACCATGGGTTCGAGCCAACAGCGCCGTGTCCGCGTGATCCCTGGCCAGCGAGACAACGCCTTCGACGAGCGATTCCGCCGAGGGAATCCACTCTGTCGCGATACCTTGCTTCAGCATCAGCGCATACGACAGGTTATTGATGTCCTCGGACGTACAGCAAAAATGTATCCACTGCGTAACGTCCTCTAGCGACGTGCCTTGGAGTTTTTCCTGAATGTAATACTCGACGGCTTTGACGTCGTGGTTCGTGGTTCGCTCAATTTCAGTGACCCTTAGGGCCGCGTCGTCGTCAAAGTCCGCCACCAGGCCGCGAAGAA
>DCAW01000171.1 GCA_002313895.1 Dehalococcoidia bacterium UBA1123 | reverse complement strand
TCACGCTCAATTTCCTCAAAGCCTGGTTTGTAGTTGAGGAAATTCATTATCTCATGACCGTAGGCGTCCTGTTCATCTCTCATGCCGTCATCCAGAAGCAGTCTCGACGTTGTATCTCTGAGCGAGTCGGATTTTAGCATACCCTTAACTGTCGCGGGATTGTCGCCGAGTTGTCCCCGAATCGCAACTGAGGTCGTAGTATGCTGTCCACAGCGACACAGGAAGAAACCGCAGCCTACGCAAATGGTAACAGGAAGCCTATGACACGCTTAGTGTGGTTGGCTCTGGTCGTGGCGCTGGTGTTCGGGTTGGTGATCACCGGCGCCACCGTTTTCGGCCGCAATCTCGCGACCAACGGGACTCAGCCGCCGCATGGAGTGTTGCCCGACATCAAATTCCCAGTGTCAATTCAAGGAGTTCTCACCGATGATTCGGGCAATCCAGTTTCCGACGGCGCTCACGCCGTAACCTTTTCTATATACGATTCAGCCGATAGCACGACACCACTCTGGCAAGAATTCCAGACTATCACAACAATCGAGGGTCGATTCAGCGCTTTGCTCGGCCTAAAGACCAATCTTGATCCGACGTTGTTTTCTGCTGAATTGGACGCGCACCTTGGTGTGAGCGTGGACGGGGGTCCTGAGATGTCCCCGCGATTTAAGATGTCATACGCGCCCTATGCGTTGCTATCCTTGCAGGCGGTCAGCGCACGAACTGCTGAAGCACTGGACTGTTCTGGGGGCATACTCCAAGGTCATCGGGGGTTCGATCCGATTGGGCCGGCGGAGCCGAAAAGCGACCTAGGCGAAACAGCGATACAAGGACCGATTGGCACGTGTGGTTCCAAAGGCGGTACGGGAGCAGACGGTTCCAAAGGTGACACAGGCGCCCAGGGAATTTCTGGGCCGCAGGGGTCGAAAGGAGACACCGGCGACAAAGGCGATATCGGTCCGCAAGGGCTAACGGTCGACCCTGGACCTAAAGGCGACAAGGCAGCTTCGGGCCTTGCGCGCCCGCCTGGCCCGAAAGGGGACACTGGCACAATCGGGAACACCGGATCCCAAGGCGCGAAAGGCGAAACGGGAAGCAAAGGGGACACAGGGGGTCTCAGGGGCAGCAAGGGCTGACAGGAGATATTGGGATAAGTGAGTACGAAATCGTCACCAACACAAGCGCGACAGACAGCTTCCGTTTCAAAGAAACGACCGCAAACTGTCCAGGCGCGAAGCAGGTGATTGGTGGAGGAACGTTCATAAACACGTCGTCCCCGCGAGTCGCGACACTTGACTCTCGACCAACATTGACTTCCCCGGCTGGGTGGACAGCTTCCGCCGGAGAGACCGGGGGAGACGTGGGCGACTGGTCTCTAACCGTGGATGCAATATGCGCTAACGTCGGTTTCTGATCCAACCGAAAAGTATCTAACAAAGGGGAATGACCGTCACCAGGCAGAAACAATCTTCACTCAAGAAATAGACTGTTGAACATCTCGGTTTGTCCAAAGCCATAGAATCGAGATGCAACTAGGGGAAAATCGTTGCGGCGATGTTGCATTCGACGGCGACCAAATTCCTTGGCCGAATCGAGTTCGAGATGTTGAAATGGCACGTGCTCTGAATCCAAGTAAAGCAGGGCGACCAATCATGTTGATCATAAAATTTGCTCTAATATCTTCACTAACGGTGACAATCGTCCTCCTTGGAATCGCGCTGGCCCAGACTGCCGACCCGCCCTGGGCCGCGTTGACCTCTGGCGGAGGCAAAGCGACGTCCCAGAATTTCGAGGCCAACGGCGTCATTGGACAGCCAATCGTCGGCCATTCGTCGTCTGAAAACTTCCAGATTGATGCTGGACTATTAGGCGGATTCGCTGTCAACGTCTTGTGCGTGTAGGACGCGAACGACAGCGGCACAATCGAAAAACCGGAGGCTGTTTAGTCTGTCAAAAATTACTTAATCGGGTTGACCGACATCACCAAATCCGACGCTGTGAAAGTTGTTACGGCATACCTGGTGTCCACTAGTTTTGATTGCTGATCCTGCGGGCTTACGACTTTCGAATTTAGACGCCAATTTCATGCCTCGTCGTTGACACTCCAGACCGCCCCAATTATCATGACACTGCATGAACGACATCGGGCGGAATATCGCAGGCATCTCCAAACGACGGGCTGAAATTCACCTGATCCGCTTCCTCTAGCCGTCCTCCAATGACCCTCTATCCCCTAAGGAATCCTCATGATTAACTACCGATATTCCCGGTGGGACGGAACCCAAAACCCATTCAATTTCGACGAAGATGACATCATGGAAGCGCTGTCTGACGACATCATGGCTCACGGCGACGTGAACCGAGCGTTGAGGAACCTGTTCCGCCAGGGAATGCCCGACGACCAGGGCCAGCGGGTAGACGGGCTGCGCCAGCTTCGCGAGAGACTTCAGCAACAAAAACAACAGCAGTTGGAACGCTACAACCTGGAATCCCTGATGGATGACATCCAGGAGCAGCTTCAAGACGTAATTGACACCGAGCGCAAGGGCATCGAGGATCGACTGCGCGACGCCCGTGAACAATTGGAACACGCAGGCGATGACTCAGAATTTCTGCAAGCGCCGATGAAAATCCTGGAGGGCCGCGCTCAACAGGCCACCGAAAAATTGGACAACCTGCCTGAAAGTTCAGCGGGTCAGATCAAAGAGCTGAGCAACCATGAGTTCATGGACCCGGAGGCTCAAAAAAAGTTCCAGGAGCTTCTGGACTCCCTCAAACAGCAGATGATGCAGAATTTCTTCCAGGGCATGAAGGACGCAATCCAGAGCATGTCCCCGGAAGAAATGCAGCGCATGCAAGAGATGATCCAGGCTCTGAACCAGATGCTCAACGACCGAGCGATGGGAGACGATCCCGACTTCGAAGGATTCATGGAGCAGTACGGCCAATTTTTCGACCCCAAACGACCATCCAGCCTGGACGAGCTTATAGAAATGCTCCAACAGCAGATGGCATCCATGCAGTCTCTCATGGACTCCATGTCGTCAGACATGCGAAGCGAACTGGAGCAGATGATGCAGTCGTCGATGGACTCTTCGATGATGCAGGACCTGTCCGAGCTGGCGTCGATGATGTACGACATGTTCCCCTTCGACGACATGGCAAACGAGTACCCGTTCATGGGCGACGAATCGCTAACCCTCGATCAGGCGATGGAGCTAATGGGGCAGCTTCAAAGCATGGATCAACTAGATCAGCAAATTCAGTCCGTGATGCGAAACGGCGACATTGAGGACATCGATCTGGATCAGGTGGAGGAACATCTCGGGGAAGACGCCCGGCGACAAATGGAGCAGATGCAGGAATTGATTCAACAGCTTGAGGAAGCCGGATACCTGAAGCGCAAGGGCGACAACCTGGAGCTTACCGCCCGCGGCATGAGGAAACTCGCGCAACAGGCCTTGAGAGAGTTATTCTCCGAGTTGAAGAAAGACCGCATCGGAAGCCACGAAGTTTTCTATCGCGGCGACGGAGGGGAACAGACCGGCGAGACCAAACCATACGAATTTGGCGACCCATTCGACGTCAATCTGCATCGCACGCTATTCAACTCGGTGCTGAGAAATGGCCCAAAGGTGCCAATCGAACTTAACGCAGAAGATTTTGAAATCAATCGCACCGAACACCTCAGCCAGACAGCAACAGTGCTGCTGCTGGACCAAAGCCGGTCGATGGGAATGTTCGGAAGCTGGGGCTCTGCCAAGAAAGTCGCAATGGCCATGTACTGGCTCATCCACAGTCAGTTCCCTCGCGACTATTTCTATCTGGTGGGATTCTCTGACTACGGAATGGAGATCGACGAGCAGGACCTGCCAGAGTTGACGTGGAACGCCTGGGTTTCAGGAACCAACATGCAACACGCCCTGGTCTTGGCCCGCAAGCTGTTGTCTCGGCAAAAAGTCGCCACCAAACAGATAATTATGATTACCGACGGGGAGCCGACCGCCCACCTGGAGGGGGGTCACGTATATTTCGCCTATCCGCCCAGCTATCGCACCCTTGAGGAGACGCTCAAAGAGGTCAAGCGTTGCACTCAAGAGGGCATCACCATCAACACATTCATGCTGGAGTCAAACTACTACCTCATGGACTTCGTTGACAAAATGACCCGTCTCAACAAGGGCCGCGCCTTCTACACCAACCCCAACGAACTGGGGAAGTACGTCATGGTGGACTACCTACGCAATCGACGGAAACGAATCGCATAATTTATCAAAATGACGAATCTCGACAACGCAAACAACTGGTGGGGCGGCGAAGGCCGAAGCCAAAACCGACTGTCACTGCTTGATCTTATCGGCAACGAAACATTATCAATCGAATTAGCCGCGCTGCTGTGGTTGTTTGTTGAAAACAAAACATCCATCCTAACTGCGGCCGGGCCTCAATTGGCGGGCAAGACGACGTTGTTGACTGCCCTTTTGGATATGGCCCCGCGACGTTACAATTCCGTCCTCACACAGGGCCGATCAGAAGACTTTTCGTTCCTTGACACGACCGACGCTGCCAACACGTACGTACTCGTTCCCGAATTGAGCGATCACACGCCGGCTTACCTGTGGGGCGAATCTGTCAGCACACTGTTCGATGCTCTGGATGCCGGTTACTCGATGGTCGCAACCATGCACGCCGACTCGCCGGAACAAGTGACACAGATGCTCAGACAGCCACCAGTGGCAATACCCAGTGAACAACTTCATCACGTTGGGGTGGTCATCAACATCCGCCTGATGTACGGAGAGCGGGACATGATCCGCAGGGTCACCGCGGTCACATTAATCGAGCCGGGGCCGAAGTTCGTTCGATTGGCAATATCGAACGACGCGGATGAAAGCTCCGCATTCCTGGAGTCCGAGCAGTCGAGACAAGCTGTGTCCAAACGCATCAATGCCGACAACTTGGCAACTTTGCTGGCCCAGCGTCAGGCAATCTTAGAAGAGTGGCTCGCCAGTCCCCCTAATGATGCAGCATCTTTCGCTGGGCGAGTAGCCAAATTCTACGAATCCAACCCCTCGAACACGTCCGAATAGGCGACGTCTACGGGAGGTTTTGGAGCGGCCTGGACCAGATACTCCTGCGCTATCAACGTTTTGGCAGACTCCACCGGAATCCTGTTGAACAGGTTGTCAGGGCCGAACTGGGTCTTGTGTTTGTTCAGAGCCTCCCACTTCGTATCGACAACCTCTGACACGTCCAAAACGCCGTGAATCTCGTCGTCAGGCCAGCCAAAATCGCCTTCCTCAAATCGGTCAAGGTCGGACGTGTCCATGCCATTCTCCACCAGCATGGAGCGCATCCTGGCAAACGTTGATTTTGGGAACACCGCATAGTATAGACGCTTGGGATTCCAGGGATCGCCCTGATCGACGAACCTGGATGAGTCCCCGGCTGCGTGGTATGCGACCACAGTATGCTTGTGGATGGCGATGTGGTCGGGATGTCCATAACCGCCATTTTCGTCGAAAGTTACGACCACATCGGGCTTCAGGCGCCGAATTATCCCTACTAGTTGACCAATCACTTCGTCAGCATCAGCCTGAGCCAGCGCATTAAGATGCTCATTGTCCTCGGTCCCAACCATGCCGGAATCCCTATAGTCCAGAATAACTAGCTCTGAGACACCGAGGACGTCGGCTGCCTCCCGAAGCTCCTGCTCTCTGACCTGACCCAGATTTTCCGGATTGGCGAGCGCAGGGTCAGAAATTTCGCCAACCTCGCCGCGAGTTGCTGTCACAAGCGCAGTTTTATGGCCTCTGGAAGCAGTTAGCGCCAACAACCCTCCAGTTCCGAATGCCTCATCGTCGGGATGGGCGAATATGGCCAGAAATGATTTTTGGGAGTTTGAATCATTCATTAATATTGTCCTAGTTCCCGTGGGTCAGCGTTCAACCGACTGCCAGTTTGCCATTTGGAAGCGGTTTGAACGCGAATCCGACGGATTCGACTTTTCGCAAAATCGCTGGACTCATTATCACTATTCTATAGAGCATTGCGCCATAGCTAACGGCCCTTTTTGACGCACATGATTGCATAATCAACTATTGTTGATGCAATTTCGCTATGTTATTATCAAAGCATGAACTCCATGACTAAAGAGGACAAGCTGGCCGCCTGGCGCGCTTTCCTTCAGGCCCACACGAAACTGATGCGCGTACTGGAACGCGAGATGATGGATGATCAGGAGCTTCCGCTTACCTGGTATGACATTCTCGCCCACCTGGACGACGCGCCAGAGGGTAGGCTCCGGATGCAGGAACTGGCAGAATCGGTCTTGCTGAGTCGCAGTGGGCTGACCCGGTTGGTCGACCGCATGGCGAAGTCCGGCTTGGTGTCCAGAGCGCCGTGCCCTCACGACCGACGCGGAACGTACGCGGTCATGACTCCACGGGGCAGGGATACGCTCCAATTGGCGAAACCAGGGCATCTTCGGGGCGTGGGAAATCACTTCTTGGACCGGCTTGACGATCTCGAACTCCAGGCGTTGGACCGCTCACTCTCGAAGGTGCTGGAATCCGAAACGCTGGAATAGGAATTCTGGCTTTTTACGCGCACAACTCCAACAGCGTCTCGTATATGATCCGAGTTCCCAATTCCAGATTCGCTATCGAAATTCGTTCGTCCACACCGTGCATTGTGTCCAGGTCTGCCTGAGTGAGAACCGCCGGCAACAGACCGTATGCCTGAGCGCCTTTCTGTCGGAAAAACCTGGAATCCGTTCCCGCCGGAGTTTGAATCGGCGTGACGATTGACTGAGGGACTCTTCGATAGATCACACGAGCCAACGTTTCATAAAACTCCGAGTCCATTGCTGATGACCCGATCTTCGGTGGCGGCTCGGCGCTTTCAATCAATATCGAATCATCTCCAAGAACGGACTTCAACTTCCTCAAGAACTCAGACTTTTCGGTCGTCGGTAGCAATCTGACATCCAACCTCGCGCTCGCAGAGTCCGGGGCGACGTTCATTCCAGCGCCCGATTGCACGCTGGTCACCGTCACGGTGTCCCTCAGCATGGCATTTATCACTGGGATCGAAGCCAGTTTTTTGACCATGAATGACCTGAACAGAGGCATGGAAGCGTTACGAACCAGCCAAGACGATGGGAAGCTTTGAGTCTCAGAAACGTTGCGAAGAAACGACTTTGTGACCTCGCCAAACTGCACCGGCCATTGACTGGATTTCAGTCGATTGAGGGCCGACACCATCCGATTCAAGGGGGAGTTCGCAGAAAATGAGCCATGTCCGCCTGCTCCCTTCGCCATGAGTTGCACGATCATGCCCCTCTTTTCAGCGACGGACACTGCGAACACTGGCCGGTCTCCCATGATACCCAGAGTTCCCGTTCCTCCTTCGTCCCACACGAACTCGCACTGAATGTCAGGCCAATGATTTTTAACCATCCATTGAGCGCCGCACTTCCCGCCCAATTCCTCGTCGCTGACCGCCAGCATCAACACGTCACGCTTGAGAGTGACACCGCTGTCTTTCAACAGGCCGAATGCCATCAACTGCATGACTCCCAGACCTTTGTCATCGATCGCCCCTCTACCCATGACATGCCCGTAGGCGAGCGTTCCTGAGAACGGTTCCTCGGCCCATCTCTCAGTATTCGCGGGAACCACGTCCATGTGATGCAGCAGCATGATCGGCCTTTCGGAACCGTCACCTTCCAGTTTCGCCAACAAATTTGCGCGCCCAGGGGCCGGCGTGTATATCGTCGACTGAACGGAGCGAGACGAAAGGAAACCCTCTAGGAAGTCAGCGGATTTTCGCTCATTTCCTGGAGGGTTTGTAGTGTCGATCTGGATGTAGCGACTCAGCAGTCTGGCAGTATCGCGTCCAACATCAGTCCAAATTATTTCGCTCATAGGATTGTTTCTCGGAGGGCGACGGATCAGGAACCGAAATTCGCGCCTTCGGTCAGTCCCACAGACTCAACCCACTCTAGCGCCATGACCTTTCGCTGGCCCTCCTGCTGGACGCGGCCAATCCAGATGGAACCACCATCTGCCGCGATGCGGAATCCGTCGTCGGCGATCTCCACAACCTCGCCAGCAGGTCGACCCGTGTCTCCATCCATTTTGCCGGCCTTGAAGAAACCAATTGCGGCGCCGTTGAAAGTGGAGTTGGCTCCCGGACTGGGATCGCCGCCTCGAATCATATTGTAGACGTCGCTGGCTGACTTGCTCCAGTCGATCACAACATTCTCGGCACGGCACCATCCCTCGTAAGTCGCCTCCGACTCATCTTGCGCGACGCTGGGAGCCGTGCCGTCAGTCACCATTTGGACCGCCTCAATCATTGCGTCAACGCCCAGATCGAACAGCTTTCCGAAGTACACCGTTCCTAGCGTGTCATCTGGAGTAATCTCGACCTCTTTTTGCAAAAGAACAGGACCGGTGTCCAATCCAGCATCGGGCCAGAATATCGTGAGACCGGTCTTGGTCTCGCCTTCGACTATAGGCCAGTTTATTGAACTTGGCCCACGGTGCTTAGGAAGCAGTGACGGATGATACTGGATCGTCCCTTTGGTCGGCGCCTCCAGGATTGCGTCAGGCACTATATCGGTAACGAAGGCCATGACACACAGGTCTGTGTTCAATTCCAAAAAGGCGTCGATTGCCACTTTCCGTCGCATCCGACGGAACTGGAATACAGGAATGTTGTGTTTTTCAGCGGCCTGTTTGATCGGGTCGGCTGGCCGACCCTCTGCGTCGGGCGAACAGAACACGCCAACGACGTTCTCGCCCTTTTCCACCAGTGCATCAACTACCTTCTCTCCAAACGCCGCCTGCCCTATCACCACGATTCGTAGGTTTCCTGCCATGTTATCTGTTCCTCCCGCGTCTGCCGACGGTTTTAATCCGTATTCAGGCCTGAGCCGCGGTGACATGAACTCAAAAGCTCCTGCCACTGGGTTGCCGCCTTTCATGCCAAGGTCGTCAGGCCGTTTTTCTTACAAATTGAGCATTAACAATTCTCGATCCGGTACCGAATATATCATCTTGGTCAGACGAAGAGCAACGGCATGCTGACACTCATGCAAAATACATGCTTTCGTGATTGACTGGGCCTCCAACGGGGCGGTACAATTTTCAGTAACAAAGGTCACGGTAACCTTGTCACGCACGCTGAGGAGGACCAAAACAAATGGACCCAAGCTTCATGAAGAAGATCGAGAAGGCCAAAGATTACGCGGTTCAGCCCGACCGGATCAAGATCAAGACCTATCAGGCGGAATTTCGAGGCGACAACGGCAACCATACGATCACTTATGAAGGCGAGCAGTGGCACTGCGATTGTGACTATTACGTCGGTCGAGAAAATTGCACTCACGTAATGGCAATGCAAATAATGCTGGAAGGCATGGTATCTACAGAGGCCGTGGCTTCCTAGTTTCTCAGCAGGGTTAGAATCCAGAATCTGTCTGGAATTGAAGCCAAATCGTTAATGAAATATCAAAAAGGACGCTCCCTGGATTTCGGGTGGGCGTCCTTTTTCCGTTCTGATGGGATTCGGTTCGACTACTCCTCGAAACGACGGAAAATCGCGCATGCGTTCTGGCCGCCAAAACCGAAGTTGTTGGACAACACGGCGTCAACGTTAGCTTCACGGGCCTCGTTGGGCACGTAATCAAGGTCGCAGTCCGGGTCAGGAGTTTCTAAGTTTATCGTCGGGTGGATCATCCCAGACTCAATCGTCTTGATGCTGGCGATAGCCTCCAGCGCCCCGGCGCCGCCGAGCGCGTGACCGATCATTGATTTGGACGAGCTTATTGGAACCTTGTACGCATACTCTCCAAAAGCTTTCTTGATCGCCAATGTCTCAACGCGGTCATTTATCGGAGTCGATGTGCCGTGGGCGTTGATGTAACTGATGTCCTGGGGTTGCAGGTCCGCATCCTCCAGCGCCCATCGAATTGCGCGAGCCGCGCCGGAACCATCCTCCTCCGGCTGAACAGCGTGGAAGGCGTCTGATGACACGCCGTAACCCACGAATTCAGCGAGTATGTTCGCTCCTCTGTTTACTGCATGCTCCAGGCTTTCCATCACGAGAATTCCAGCGCCCTCCGCAGGCACAAAACCGTCTCGGTGCGAGTCGAACGGCCGGCTAGCGTTTGCAGGGTTTTCGGTGTAGCGGCTAAGAGCCTTTATAACGTTGAATCCACCGAGGCCAAGTTCGCAAATCCCTGCCTCGCAACCTCCGCTAACCACGACGTCTGAAACCCCTCGTTGAATGACAACCGCAGCCTCGCCAATAGCCTGGGTCCCAGCCGCGCATGCGGTCACAACCGTGTTCGTGTAACCTTTGACGCCGTAAATTCGGCTCACGTTGGCTGCCGCCATATTGGGTAGGACCATCGGGATGAAGAACGGACTGATTTTCATCCCGCCTCGCTTGACCATGACGCGCGCCTGGTCATCGGTGGTCGGGAACCCGCCGTTGCCATTGCCCATCACAACGCCGATGCGCTCAACGTCCTCTTTGGACATATCGAGACCGGAATCTTCTATCGCGACCCCGGCGGCGGCCACAGCCAATTGCGAGAACCGGGCCATGCGTCGAGCATCTCGCTTGTCGATATACTGGACTGGGTCAAATCCGCTGACTTCGCCTGAAATCTTGCAAGGGAATCCCGATGGATCGACGAGGGTCATCTCGCTAATGCCAGACCTGCCGTTCACCAGACCATCCCAGTAGTCCTCAACTGACTCGCCGAGGGGGGACATAACTCCCATGCCAGTAATTACAACTCTGGGTACGTCGTTTTTCATTGCTAGATGCTCCAGATTTAAGTGTTTCTATTTTGTATCATATCTGAGCCTACCATCATATGGGAGTCAGCGTGGAGTCTGTCGAGGGTCTCAGATTCGGATAAATTTCAGGCTCTATATCTCTCAGTTCCTCCAGAACCTCAGAGGCGACGGATAGCGAACCAGTGCAGAGTATCAGGTCGCCAGGCTCAGACATTTCGATGGCCTGATCGAATCCGCCACTGACGGTGTCGGACGTTACAGCGACTTCGATGCCAAGCTTTCGGGCTGTTTCGGCGGCGTTGGTTGGGTCTGCCGATCTTGGATGACGCGATCTCACGATAATCGCTGCCGGTTCCAACGGCGCCAGAGCCGACAACATGCCTTCCGCAGAGTGTCCACCCAGCGCGGCGAACACCAGAATGACCCGGCCTTCCAGATCGACGTATTCCCCCAGGGTTTTGACAAGCCGAGTCACCGAGTATGGATTGTGGGCCCCGTCGACGACGACGCTGCGCCCTTTATGTTCAAACGCTTCCAATCGACCGGGCCAACGGACGTCTTTGAATCCTTTGACGATGCTGGATTCGGACACCGAGAACCCCGCATCGTTCAGCGTGTTAGCCGTCGCAACAGCAGACGCGGCATTCTCCAACTGGTAATCTCCGAGCAACGGAGTCCACAAACGATAGGAACGGCCCAATCCAGCCAACGTGAAGCTCTGACCCGACAAGGCTGATTCTTCTTTCTGCCAATTGAAAGAATTTTGAACTTCGACGATCGGAGCGTCCGCGTCCCTCGCGACCTGACGAAACACGTCTAAAGCGTCGGGTTCCGCTTGGGGCGCTACGATGACGGGTTTGCCTTTCTTAATTATCCCAGCCTTCTCGCGGGCGATCTGCTCGATAGTGTCGCCCAATGTGGCTACGTGGTCGAGGCTTATGGAGGTAATCACCGAAACCGCGGGATCAACGATGTTTGTGGAGTCGAGCCTGCCGCCCAATCCGACTTCGATGACTTGAAAATCGGCTTTGATGTTGTGATAGTGTTGAAACGCCATTGCGGTCATCAACTCGAAGAACGTAACACCGTTGTGCCCGCCCTCCGCGCCGACCCACTCGACGGCGGGCCATAACTGCTCTATCAAATCTGCGAATTCGTCTTTGCTGATCGGGTCAAGACCGACTCTCACACGCTCCACAACGCTGTGCAGGTGCGGCGAGGTGAACAGCCCGACCCGATACCCTTCTGCCGACAGCATCGACGTAATCATGGCCGACGTGCTGCCTTTGCCTTTGGTGCCTGCAACGTGCACGGTCGGGATTCCCTTGTGGATGCCTCCCAACCGGTCGGCCAATAACGTCATCCGCTCCAGATGGAACGACGAGTGGCCAGGACTGGTTGTCGACCGCTCAAAATCGGTAAGTCCCATCGCCAGAGCCACCGCTGACTCGAAGCTCAGTGGCATGGCTCTGGCTCCGAAATAAGGGGATAATGTCGTGACATAACGATTGCGCTCATTGATCCAGGGGATTGTCGGTAAATCGGAATTGACCCATTAACTTTACATCAAATTTAGGGGGCCAGTGACTTCACGGGACTAGACCGTAATCACGCCGACGCTGTTGGACACCTTGATTTCGGTCCCAAATGGCTTGGAGAGACGCCTCATCCGATCCAATGATTTTCGCGCAAGGCGGCTGTCGGCCATTACTGGCCTACCTCTCTGAGATCTGGGGCGTCCGTGTCCCAAATCTATGGGATGAAGCGTTACTCGCGATAAGCTTTTCTTCTTGAACTCGCACTGAACTACGACACTCTCCCAATATGCAGACTCCGATGGGAAACCTCGTGTGTCTTTCTCGCTGCGAGCGTCATAGAAATCGGCAGGCGTGGAGCCGTGGTCTAGGTTCACCGAATCGTAGTTAAACGCTGGCTGCCAGCGCACAGTGTCGTTCTGAAATATGAAATTGCCCAGGCTGTAAAATATGGGCTTGCCATGATAAACCTCGACGCCACGGGTGACGTGCGGGCCGTGGCCCAGGAACGCGTCAGCCCCTTCGTCGATGCAGGCTCGGGCAAATGTGGTGAGGAACTCAGGTGGTTCGTCGCGATTGGCTCCGCTCTCGTGGCAGTGGAAGGCAACGAAAACCCAATCAGCCATCCGGCGGGCGTCACGTATCCACTTCAGATTCTCTTCCATGTCTCGTGTGTTCGGTTTGCTAGAAATCTTAAATTCTTCACCGAGCACGAATCTATTTCCCTGGAATCCCAACTGCGTGTCGGTGTCTTCGATAACTGCTCCCTGAGGCCGGAACCTCCTCAACGCGGAATTGTTCGCTTCAAACCCAAGCTCGCGGTTAACGCGTTTGAGTTCGTCGAAGGCGTCCCTGTCAACGGTGTGGGTCAGGCTGAAACGCAAGGCGTTGAGTCCGGGGCGTCCCTTGATGTCAGGGCGTTGGTCGAGCGCCCGTCCCGACTCGCTGAACGTGGATGAAGCAGAAATCAGGGCCACGCGACCTTTGGCTGTGTCCAAGTAACCGGGCGCTCTGGCCTCGCTGGTGTTCCGTCCTGTTCCAGCATATGCAATGCCCGACTTGTGGACGTTATCCAGATTGGTCAGGACTCCGCCCTCGCCGTAGTCATAGGCGTGGTTGTTGGCAGTGGACACGAGGTTGATCCCTGCCCACTTCAATTCCTCCAAGTTTCGAGGATCGGACCCTGTGAATGTACCACCGGCGCTTCCAGGAGAGTGCTCGAAGTCGTGCATGAGCATCTCCAGGTTTGTGTACCCGACGTCCGCTTTCCGGAACATGTCCACGAGCGAGACAAAACTCGGCTCGCGGAATACGGAGAGCTTGCGGGTTATCATGCAGTCGCCGCTTGCGACCAGCGTCAGGTCTCCGGATTCAGCTTCGTAGATCAATCGGCCCCTCTAATCGTTGCCTAGAGTGAGTGAGACACTTCCGAGTCTCGATCTTGCAATTTCTGTGTGTATTCCGCGGCCAGCATTCCCATCACCACCGAGTCGAACCGGGACCCTTCATGAGGCCTGCTCTTGCGAAGCGTGCCTTCATGAGCAAATCCAAGATGCTCGAAGAGTGTCTTCGCTGCGGCGTTGTATTCAGGAATGTCAACCCAAACTCGGAACAGCCCGAACTCGCCAAAACCCAAATCCAGCGCAGCCTGCGCCGCCGCTGTGCCGAATCCGTGTTGCCACATATCCTTGCGCCCAATCAGAATTGAGAGTTGACCGTCTCCCAACGATTCCTCAATGGCGATATGGACCTCGCCAATATGCTCGCCTTCGGCATAGATCGAGAGCGTTTGATGCTCAGGGTCGTCAAACACGCGCTGGAACTCCTCGTCCGACGCTTCCTCCATCTCAGCGGGGTGGTATCCCAAGTGAGCCGGCTCGCCGTAAGAGTATCTGCCGAACCAGGTCTCGGAGACTTCTTCGTCTTCCAACCATACCTTGATGCGGGACACATCTTTTCTAGTAACGTGGTTGAGTATTACTTTCTGTGGCATGTCAGTCCTCTGGTGGCTAAATGTTGATTCGGAAATTTTGAGGAGGGCCTTACAACGTTATCTGTTTTACCAGATTCGCCAGGATTTATCCACTGTGCTAGCCTGTGCGACAGGCTTGCCGAGGCTATCGGCTGCCAGTATGATTGAACAGTAGTGTGTTCATGCTTTTGTCTCCCGTGGATCTCGTCAAAATCGTGCCCACTCTTCACTAATCACATTGTCTCGGAGCTGGGCACGATTTTGACGAGATTGTTGGGCGGTTGCCTGAGAATCGCAGATCGCATGCCTGCTGCAAATGGAACGCTGCGCAACGTCGAGAAGGAGAACGCGCAAATGGATTTCGGGCTTGAAGGCAAAGTGGCCGTGGTCGGCGGAGCCAGCAAGGGTCTTGGACGCGCCTGCGCGTTGGGCCTGGCTCGCGAGGGCGCCCGTGTGGTCGTGTGTAGTCGAAGCGTCGAGAACCTGACTCTGGCCGCCCGAGAAATCGCAGACGAGACCGGCGCGGAGGTTGTGCCTGTCCCTTCTGACCTCTCGACTCTCGACGGCGTCCAATCCTTGATAAACCAGACCGTTGAGCAGATGGGAGGGCTGGACATTATCGTGAACAACTCAGGTGGCCCTCCAGCCGGAACCGCTGAAGGAGCCGACGAAGAAGCGTGGGCGCAGGCCATCCAGATGTCGCTCCTGTTTTTCGCCCGCATGAGCCGCGAAGCTGTGCCGCTTATGCGAGAAAGAGGCGGTGGTCGGATTATCAACATCTTCGCCAGCTCGATCAAACAGCCTATCGAAAATCTAGTGCTCTCGGCGGCAACCCGCATGGGCGCCCTGGGCTACTCGAAGACGCTGGCCGACGAGGTCGCCAAGGATGGAATCCTGGTCAACAATGTGGCCCCTGGCTACCTCCTCACCGACCGCATGATGGAGGTCATCCACCATCGAGGGGACGCCACCGGAGCAGACTACGAAGAGGCGATGGCCGACCTGACCGGCATGATTCCGATGGGCCGTATCGGTAGGCCCGAAGAATTGGCGAATCTAGTGGTCTTCCTGGCATCCGACGCCGCGAGCTACATAACAGGCGCGACCATCCAGGTCGATGGCGGCGTCATACGTTCAATGATTTAATCGGGAGTTCTCCTAATATGCCCATTGCGACTGTGATTGCTCAGGCCCAGGAATACATGACAGACCGAGACCTCGCAGGTTGGCTGCTGTACGATTACCGCGGTCTCAATCCCATCTTCTGGGATACCGTGGGGCCGATCTCCAACGTAACCCGTCCCTGCTGGCTGTGGATACCCGCCTACGGCGACCCTCAACTGCTCGTCAGCTTCGTTGATCAGAACAGATTCGCCCATCTGGGAATTGAGACGACGTTGTTCGTCAATCGCAAAACCATGACCGACCATCTCCAGTCGATTCTGGAAGGACAGAGCCAGATCGCAATGGAGTACTCGCCCAATGGCGAATTGCCACGAGTCTCGAAAATTGACGCTGGAACCCTGGAATTAGTCCGAAGCATGGGGGTCGACATCGTGCCTTCGGCGGACGTAATTCAATACGCCACCCAACGTTGGAATGATGAACAGTTGAAATCCCATTTATTTGCCGCAGAAAAGTTGAGTGAGATCGTCCAGGAAGCATTCCGGCACATCGGAGATTCGCTGGCTTCAGGGATTAAAGAGAACGAGGTCGCAGACTTCATCAACAACCGCTTTCGCGAGGAAGGCCTGATTGTGAGTGACGGGCCAGCTGTCGCCGTCAACGAGCACGCATCAGACCCCCACTTCCACCCCACGCCTGAAAATTCGGTAACGATCAAACCTGGCGACTGGGTGTTGATTGATCTTTGGACCCGTCTGCCTGGAGAAAACGCCATGTACGGGGACATCACCTGGACCGCTTACGTGGGCGACGAAGTTCCGGCGAAGCACCAGGAAGTGTTCGACGCTGTGATTGGTTCTCGCGACGCCGCCCTGTCCGCGCTGGAGACAGGATTCCGCGAAGGGCGAGTCCTGGAGGGCTGGGAATTGGACATGGTGGCTCGCGATTACATCATCGAGGCTGGATACGGCGATTACTTCAACCATCGCCTGGGCCACAGCCTAGGCCGTGAAGTTCACAGCAACGCCGTCAACCTAGACAGTTGGGAGACTCACGACACTCGACAGGTCATTCCCGGAATCGCGGTCACTTTAGAGCCGGGCATCTACATTCCGGAGTTCGGTGTGCGTTCGGAAATCGACGTTTTCATATCTGAGGATGGGCCGCAAGTCACGACCCAAGTCCAGCGTGAAGTCGTGAAAATCAGAGCCGGTGGCTAGCCGAGATTTCGTCATCGTGTTGTCCACACAGAGGAATTGAGCGCATCTGAATCAAGGAGACATGAGGAAATTCCTGGAGCCTGGAAGAATCGCATGGCCACGCCCTCTCCCGACAAAAGAGTGCTTTTCAGACCGCCCAAGCCCCTGATCGAGTAAGGTCAAGCTGGGTTCCCAAGCAACCATATGCCCGGTGTCCACGGTGAACGAGCCGTTAATGTCTTTTTCGATAAGCGCTCCGAAGGGGTTAAAAAAAGGTCACCCTCGCCACTGCACTCGATAAAGAACGACCGTTCCCCAGAGAGCATCGCTTTTAGTCCGCCGAACCGGGTCTTGAGGTTGATGCCCGGAGTGCAATCCATGAACGAACCGCCTGTCAGGATAAACGAATCGCCAGACATCCTTCTATGGCTGATCTCGCCAGGGACGGACGGCCAGAAAGTGGCTTGTCCGCCCGTGTAGTGGCTGAACTCGCCGACGAACAGGGATTCGCCGCCCACCAGTTTTCGGATGAAGGCGCTGACCTTCCCGCCGAGAAGCCGCGCTTTGACATCCATGCCCTGAGACATCCACGCCAACGCTCCGTGATCGGCAATGAATTTTTCGCCGAGGTTCAACGAGACGGTCAGGTGTCCGTAATCCGGATTGCCGTCAATATTGTGTTCCAACTCCGAGTCTCCCGTCTGAGTGATTGTCGCGGATTTGATCATAAATCATGGTTGCGACTCAGACTGTCAAGTCGAGCAGTCGTACCGCAATTTCAAATCCGCAGCTTTCACAGATCAGGTCTGTTTGGGCTGACTACCCGACCCGTTCCTCCGCCATCTGGTTTGCGGTCTTGGGAAGGCGAGTCAACGCCAGAATAAGAGTGGCAAGTAGTATCATCGCGCCGCCATACAAAAAGGTGTTCTCCGTTCCGTAGTTGTCAGCAATCCTTCCTGCAATCACAGGCGATAGGGTTCCGATGAAGCTGGCCCCGTAAATCAACGACACGACCGTAGACTGCACTTCATCTCCAGCCACGTCCATCGCGGCGGCAATAAATATTGTGTGCAGCGAATAGAGAAACGTTCCCAACGCGATAATCGTGACGATGAGCTGCCAACCCGGATCAGCATATGTGAGGACGAAGAACAACAGACCCATCACAGTCATCGAAGGTATTAAAACGATCTTTCGCCCGAGACGGTCGGAAAAGTACCCCATCGCCGGTTGGGCAAACATGCCCACAACTTGCGCCATTGACAGGTATATAGCGACAGTAAATGCAGAATACGCCAAATCCTCTCGCAGATACACGGGCAGAAAAATCATGATCGCCGCCTGGCCCATGCTTCGCAACGCGGTCACGGCCACTAAAATCGCCAGCCTGCTCTTCCTCAACAACGATGCGATTGACTTGAAGTAATCGCTGGTCGAATCGGTGCTTGCGACCTCGCCGCGAACGGTACGCATCATGCCCCAAATCAAGAAGCCGGCGAGAATCGCAGGAAACAGACTGACCTTCAAAACGTCCTGCCACATCAGGAACGTCAGCGCGCCTGCTGTCAGCAGCGGACCGACAACTTCTCCTACGCTGCCGCCGGTCCCGTGAAGTGAAATAGCGAATCCGCGCTTGTCCGGGAATCGGCGCGATAATGCTCCGATGGCCGGGGGATGGTACATAGACGGCCCGATGCCCACGAATAGCATCGCAGCCAGCATCACCCAATAGTTGGTCGCGAATCCTGCGAAGAAGTAAGACAACCCCATTAGTGTCATCGAGATGCCCAGCATCAGCGCCGCTTTGTTCGCGAATCTATCGCCCAAGTATCCTGCCGCCACCGTGGTGAACCACCCTGCCAACTGCCGTGAAAACGCCAGAGTCCCCAATTGTGTTCCAGTCAGGCCCAGACCCAATTTGATCTCTGGCAGCAAGATCGTGGACAGTCCTGAATTGTATATGTGCTTGATGGCATGCCCCAGAACAACCGTTACCGCTAACTGATTTCTGCCTTCTTTGATCTCGGGCGATACTTGGATTCCTGCCATATTCGATCTGTTCCCCCAATTCTCTAATTTTGACAACGACGCAATACTACTTCATATATGAATCTTGTGCCATGAAATTTACGTCATATTTCGATGCGGTCCAACCTCGGCTGTCAGTCACCCACTACTCGTCAGGACTCGCTGGACCGGCTACGTCACATTTGCGATGGGCTGCGACCCATCGGTACATGCGAGTCCCCTTACAAGTCACATAGGGAATGTGGAGTATCGGGGCTAATGGAGATAGTAGAGGCAACAATCCGGCCAGTTCCCGAAAAGCAAAATACCCGTGAAAGTATTTTCCGGAGGGCGATTCCAGAATCACCGCTTCATTCAAATCTTCCCAGGTCAAGCCGTCCGGCGGACAGTTGAGGCTCTGATATGCGACCCACGAACATCTGCGCGACCAGTCCAGTAACTTAAACACCGCAACCGTTCTTCGACACAGGCCACAATCGCCGTCATAGTAAACATGCCAACGTCGCCCGGTCACTGATGCCTGCGGCCTTGGTATGGATGCTGGGCCACCAGAGGTCGGCCTTCTGCATAGCGGCTGGCTCTGAACTCGCGAATTGGGTGGTCGATGGTGTCGCCTTGCGTCACAAACTCCGCCACCATTCTTCCGACAACTGGGGACAGCTTGAAGCCGTGTCCACTGAAACCGACTGCCCAGTACAGGCCGTCCACCACCGCCGAGCGGTCTAGAATCGGATTGCCGTCAGGCGTCATGTCATACAGAGCGCCATAACCTCCACGACTGATTGCGTTGGCGAAGTCAGGGAATCGCAGGTTAGCTCTGCGCCAATACCTATCGATCGTGCTATGGTCAGCGTTCAACCCGTAGCCGTTAGGATTCACCGCCTCGGACAGATCATCATATGCTTCGCCACCCACCAGTGTACCGTGTCCCGCGTCCACACGGAAGTAAGCGCCGGTCGTGTAGTCGATCACGTTCATGGTTAGCGACTCCAGAGCCGGTGGGCGACGCAAATGGGTCATCTGCACCCTCGTCGGCGTAATGGGCATAACCTCACCAATAGGGCCGCCCAACAGGTTCGACCAGGCGCCGGCGACGTTCACAGCGACATGGGTTTCGATGTCGCCCTCACGCGTTTCCACCGCAGCGACCCGGCCGGCAAACACGCGAATTCCCGTCACTTCGGTATGGGTCAGAATCCGAGCGCCGAGGGCTTCAGCCTGGGCCGCGAACGCGTATGTCGTCGCGACAGGATCGGCGTATCCTGAATCCGGTTCATAAACGCCTATGGAAATGTCATCCAAGGACGCCTGGGGAATCAGTTCGCCAATTTCGTCTGGAGTGATCGTTTGAATATTCACTCCAAGCTCGCGGTTCATAGCGACATTAGCCTCGACGGCGCCCCGTTCGCTCTCAGGAAACATCAGGAGCCTGCCGGTCTGTTGAAACCTGGCATCGCCTCCGACGGCATCGTCGAAGTTGTGGAAAATCTCGCTGGCTTCCATCGCCATACGAACCAGCGTAGGGTGGAGATAGTGTTCTCTCACCATCGCTCCAGACCTGCCGGTGGCACCAGTAGCCAGCCCGCCTTTCTCCACCAGAACGACTCGCCCTGCTCCCAGCTTTGCCAGGTGCATTGCGATGCTTGCGCCGTTCACGCCTCCGCCAATCACAACCACGTCCGCGGTTTTTGTTGCCATCAGTTCGCCTCGTCGGTGCAGTCTAAATTCCCACGCGATTATATGCGCCACATATCGTTAATTCAACGACGCACGCCATATATGAATCTCGACGCGACGCACGTCCAGAATTCGACTGCAATCGAATCTGCCATTGTCTCTGAAACCGCTTGCGCCTACAATATCCGCCGAACACAACACTGAGAGGCGCATTATGACCGACCTGCCCCCGATCTCTGACGAGACATTAGAAGTTCTCAAGAAAATTCCCACACAAACGCTCATAGACGGATTATGGGTAAAAGGCTGGCCCATGAGCTACATCGAAGACGCAATGGCCCTCCAGGAAGGGCAACACATGGCCGGGCGGGCTGTCACGCTCCGATTTGTGCCTCACAGGCCGGATCTGGCTGCGGACAAACCGAAAGGCGATCAGTCGGCGGAGTATGTCGCCATCGAGTTGTGCGGTCCGGGAGAGGTGCTGGTGATCGACGCGATGGGGTGGAAGTACAGTTCCGTCGGCGGCGACATCAAGTTCATGCGAATGATGCAGAGGCAGGCCGGCGGCCTGGTGACCGATGGCGCCGCGCGGGACAGCGTAGCCCTCAAAGAGTACGGGTTCCCAGTGTACTCTGCCAGCACGACGGCCAAACAAGGCCCCGCCGAGTTCTGGCCGTGGCAGGTTAACGACGCGATTCAATGCGGAGGAGTCCTGGTGCGCCCTGGCGACGCGGTTGTGGGCGACGACGACGGAGCGGTGGTCGTGCCTCGAAGCGTGGTGGATGAAGTTATCGAGATAGCCCATGAGCGCGAAGCAGTCGAAGAGGTCATTAAGGCCCAATTGGAGATCGAGCAGTGCTCACCGGGCAAATATTACCCGTTC
>DCAW01000007.1:25400-52193 GCA_002313895.1 Dehalococcoidia bacterium UBA1123 | reverse complement strand
AGTTTGATGGAGTTGACTTCTGTGATACCGTGCAGGTTGCCATTGGCTGTTGGCCTCTGGTCCCAGGCTGTGACCAGGTTGGGGTTGAAGAGGGGCCAGAGCGGCTCCTCGAAGATGCCAACACAGTTCGCCCATTTGCGGTTCATGTCAAAGAAGTTTTCGCTCAACGCTTCACGCTTGGCCAGGTCTGGTTCGCCAGCCATGATCGAGTAGGTCTCGGTCGCGTATGGAATTTCCTGTCCCACACCGTATCCGCCTGCGCTGAACGAGCTTACGACGAAGCCGTGCGCCCAGTCATACGGGAAGTTGGAGTGGTTCTCGTCGCCGCAGATGAACACGCCAGGGGTGTTGGTGGTTCGGGCCACCAGTCCAGGCCTGTAGGTGGAGTACGCGGTCTTGATCAGGTTGACCTTGATTCCAAGTTGCTCGTCCCAGGCTGCGCCTACGGACTCGCCGATCTCCGCGCCCAACTCACCTGTGCCTACCCACATGTCCATCTCGAAACCAGAGCCGTATCCGGCTTCGGCCATCATATCTTTGGCCTTGGCGAAGTCGGTTCCCCAGTCCCATTCAGCTTTGTGGAACGGGCTGTTAGAAGAGTTGTATGCCTGGTGGTTTACAAATCCGAGTCCACCGAGAAGGTTCTCGACCAGCTCTTCACGCTGAATCGCCCATGCGAAAGCGTTACGCACGATACGCGCGCTTTGCATGGAAGGTGTGCTCTCGTCGTACTCGTCGCCGTTCTCGAAGGGGTTTCCGACCCAGGGCTTGGAGATGTCCCGGTCGCGCTCAAGGGCGGCTCCGGTCAACGCTCCGAACTGTTCCCAGTAGTTGCCCGTGAAGGAGATGTCGCGGATGACGTTGTGCAACGCGCCCTTCTGGGCTTCGAATCCCTTGGCGATCAGGTCAGGGAAGTCCTTGGTTGCCACCTGAGAGATCTGAGCCTCTTCGGTTTCCAGCATGGCTCGACGGGACGCTCCCTCAGGAACCTCCAGCCAGTTGATCTTCTCAACGAATGGGCCTTTGTCCAGCGCGGTTCCCCAGTAGTTGGGGTTGGCGCTAATGAAGATTCCCTTGTTCTGTTCCCATTCGTCAGCGACGAACGCGCCTGTGCCGACGTAGATGTCCTGCATGCCCTCGACGCCTGTGGCGTCGAAGACGGCCTTGGACACGATGGCGGCGGTCTGCCAGAACATGCTGAAGCGATGTAGCATTCCGCGGCTGTCATAGTTCCGGTAGTTCAGGCGGATTTTGTAGTCGTCGACGACTTCCATCGACTGAAGCAGGGGAGCGAAGTCGCCTGCCTGGCCGTGGATGGACTCAGGGTTGGTGACGGAGTTGGCGTCGTTGAAGCTGAATGCCACGTCGTCGGCGGTCATCTCGCCCCAGTCGCCGTGGAACTGGACGCCTTCACGCAGAGTGAAGTCGCCGAACTCAAGGCTTGGGTCGAGTTTGAAGTCCAGAGCCAGCATAGGCTCTGTCCCTGCTGTTCCGTCAGGGAGCGCCACGGAGTTGAACAGCACTTCCGTGATCCCAGAGTGATAGATGGTCTCTGAGCAGCCAGCTGTGCAGAACCTGGGCAGGCCGTTAGGCGAGTTGACGGAACCGACGGCTATAACCAGCGTTCCCGAAGGCGCGCTGGATGCCGCAGGCGCCGATGGCGCAGGGGCTGCTGGAACTGCTGTCGCTGCAGCAGGCGCTGATGGCGCAGTGGTTGCCGCAGGCGCCGATGGCGCAGGGGCTGCTGGCGCGGGAGCCGGAGCGGGCGCCGCCGGAGCGGGCGCCGCAGGGGCAGCGGCGGCAGGGGCGGCCGGAGCCGCCGGAGCCGATGGCTCGTCAGCCGAACTGCAGGCGATAGCGACGACCATAACCATCACTACCGCGAGTCCGGTGACCACTTTAATGTCCAATAATTTGGACCACATTTGCTTGATCTCCTTATTTAGTTGTCTTCTTGCTCGTTACATTTCTTCCTTGCTTTAAGGTCTGCCGAAAACCTCTGAGGTTTGTAACACACGACTCCCAAGGCAGTCAAGGCCCTAAGCGATGTATTGACGTCGATTTGCATTCTGAGCAGTTAGTTAAATTCATGACGCGCCGCCAAATTTTCGGATTGCATTTCGACCTTTTTTACCTTTCTGATCCCGCGCGGACGAGATTTACTGGCGGGTGATTCGACTAAGTCAATTGACTGATTGTCATGTTTCAGACTGAAGATCAGTCCAACTCAAGCTATGCAACGATGGCGTTACAGTGCGGCCCTCAGATTCGAGTTCTGCCTCCGTGCTGCGGTGACTCATAGTTCAATATCGTCAGAAAATTCTTGGCAATGCGACTCGCCATGACAAGTAATACGACGCAACATGGATTGGGGATGTCGGATTTGGTTGTTCGGTATTGTGGCTCGTCCACGGGCGCGCGTTACGACGAAGACAGGGGCGTGTTAGAATACGCCGACTGTTCTACGAATTTGGATTCACAATATGGAGGGTAGACATGGCCGATTTTGAAGGGATACTTCCCGCAATTATCACACCGATGGACTCAGATGGAAATCTGAACGAAGCTGCGTTTCGCGAGGTTATGGAGTTTAATATTCAGGCGGGCGTTACAGGATTTTGGGTGGCTGGTGGGACCGGCGAGAGCGTTTTGTTAGATGACGAAGAGAACATGCGAATCGCGGATATCGCCGCAGACCAAAACCGAGGCCGAGTGAACAACATCATGCACGTCGGCGCCGCCACGACAAAGAGGGCGGCGGCATTGGCAGAACATGCCGCAGAGGCAGGCGTTGAGGCCATATGCTGCGTCCCTCCTTTCTTCTATAGGCAGACGGATGAAGCTATTGTTCAGCACTACAAGACGGTTGGAGCAGCTGCAAATGTGCCTCTGTTTGTCTATAACCTGCCTTCTGCGACCGGGGTAGAAATAACGCCGGAACTGATGCAAAAAATTCAAGATGGCGTGCCTCAACTCAAAGGGCTGAAGCACTCTGCCATGAATCAGGGCAATGTTCGAGCGTTCGCAGAGATGGGCCTCGATGTGCTAATAGGCAACTCGATGCTGATGCTCCCCGCGATGATTAACGGGGCAACAGGATGCGTGGACGGCCCGCCAAACGCCGCGCCGGAGTTCTGGGTGGAAATCTGGAGAGCATATCAAGCTGGCGACATTGATGCGGCGAAGGCTGCTCAGTCCCAGGGTTCGAAGGTCACGGACATCGTTCGAGAGTTTGGAATGCATGGCGTGTTGAAAGCCTTGCTCACTGAGCGGTTGGGCATCGACTGTGGCGACCCACGATTGCCGACACTACCGCTGACGCCGCAGCAACGTGAAGAGGTGATCAGCCGAGCCGCAGCGATCGGTGTGGGCAGGGTTGCAGTTGCCCAGTCTGACGACTAGACTACGCGATCGGTAAAACATGAGGGGCGCTCAACAGCGCCCCTTTTTTCCGCTTTGAACTTCATGAAAATTCCGGCGGTTTAGTGAAAGCTGCTGCGTTTGTTGGTTGGTAGTTACTAATAAGATCGACGAATACGCCCACGATATTGGGTCAACATACGTGTATGATTATACCGTTCAAATTATTCATGCAGTAGGAAAAGGTTGGATTAATCCATGCTGTCAGCCGAGTATCTGTTCGCAATCGGGCTTCGAAGCGGATTGGCATTATTGTTTGGAGTGCTATTTGGAATCGCTGCACTGGTTCTCTTCTTCTTCGTACTTCCAGGCCTATACACGCCACCTATGTGGATGCTTGTGTTCGTGACTGGAGCAGGCTCAAGCGTCGCTGGTTTTCTAGCATATTTCAAGCCGGAGACCAACTGGAAAATCGTGGCTACCGGGTTTTTGTTCGCGATGGGCGGAGGCGTCATTGGCGCATGGTTTGGATATTTCTGGGCGCAGGCTTTCTATCCCGATGGCGTGAGAAACGTTCTGCTTGTTGCTCGATCTGTGAGATCGCCTGCTATCATGCCGTTCATAACATGGGCATCGATATTCACCACCGTTCTCGGGGGGGTGTATTATGGGTTCAGAGCGTGGCGTTATCACGAAGTGTGATTCGAAAACGGCCAGCCGGTGGTCGACGAAATGTGATATTTTTGATAGTGTCAGCACGCTCGGCGTTAACCCGTCGGGCGTCTGTGTTTACCGCACGTTGGTCTGGCAGAGTCAACCTGAATCCGATAGGATTTGTTCCACTCTGTCCTAAAGGGTGATGTTGGATTTATGGTCCCTGAATCTTTGAAATCTGTCACTACGTTGACGTTTGATGTTTTTGGCACGGTTCTCGATTTGACGGGAAGCCTCGTCTCGCCAACGCAAAAATTGATGGAGGAACTTGGCGCTGAGATTAGCGGAGCAGAGTTCTGGCCGCAGTGGCGGGCGAGACAGCGCATTGAGCAGTATCAGGATTCCTTGATGATGCTGGGACATAGCGGCTATCTTGAGACCTGTCGCCGTGCTCTAGCATACTGCCTGAGAGTCAACGGCATCGAGTTTAACAACCGGCAGATTGACCGGTTCATGCGGGTGTGGCAAAACCTGCGGCCTTACGAAGACTCGGTGAGAGGCCTGGAACGATTAAAAGGCAAGTATCGGCTCGTGGCGCTGTCGAACGGTGAGCCGTGGTTCCTGAAGCATCTGGCCGACAATCGCATCAAGTTCGAATTTCACCGGATAATCTCAGTAGAGGAGGCTGGGTTCTTCAAGCCTCATCCATCGGTGTACAGGACGGCGGCCCGGCTGTTGGACTCGGAGCCTTCAGAAATTCTCATGGTGGCGGCGCACTCTTTCGACATCATGGGCGCCCGCGCCAGCGGTTATCGAGGGGTATACGTGAATCGTTACAGGCTTCCTTATGAGGACTCAATTCAATACAAACCAGATATGCTTGTAGACGATTTCGATGGGCTGGCCGATAATTTGTTGGATGCATAGGTTTGGTTAATGATTTTGGGATCGATTCGACCGAGAATTGGGTGTTTGGTGGCGCTCAATGAATCACCGGATGGTTGATCGGCCAGAACCTACCCGTAAAAGCCAGAGTGACAGAGCTCTTTTAGGGAGGCTTGTCAAACAGGCGCGACCCTATTGGGGACACATATCGGCGATTCTCGCCCTGCGAATGTTCGGTGTGCCGCTTGCGTTATTGACTCCAGTGCCCCTTGCCATAGCGGTTGACAGGGTGGTCGGTTCTGACGAACTGCCCGGATTCATCTCTCCCTTTGTGCCTGACGCTTGGACGGATTCAAACCTCGGCCTTCTGGCGTTCGTGGCTGGCTTTCAACTGCTGATCGTTTTGCTCACTCAGCTTCAGGAGTTGGGCAGCTATGCGCTACGGGCTGTCGCCGGTCAGGGATTGGCGAAGGAATTCCGGTCGAAGCTGTTCGCTCATCTTCAACGCTTGTCCCTTCGGTATCACGACACGCAGGGGATGGCGGAATCGGTGTATCGGGTTCAGATGGACGCGCCGGCAATCCGGGATGTGGCCATCAACAGCGTTATTCCGACGTTGGGGTCTGCCGTAACGTTGGTTGCAATGGTGTTTGTGATTGCGAGAATAGACTGGCAACTTGCGCTGGTCGCACTGGCGGTCTCGCCTATGTTGTTCGGGTTGGCGCGATTCTACAACACTCGAATGCGGCCTCGCTATCGGGAGGCTCGCCGTATTGAAGGGTTCTCCATCCGAGTCGTTCAGGAGGCCCTGACCGCCTTTCGCGTGGTCAAGGCTTTCGGGCGCGAGAAAGGCGAGCAAGACCGTTTCGAAGAGCAGGCCGATCTGGCCGTTGAAAAACGGGTATGGCTGGGTTGGGCCGAAGGAGTGTTCGGTCTGCTGGTTAACATGACCATCGCGCTGGGTACGGCTCTCGTGCTGTATGTCGGCATGCGGAATGTTCTGAACGGCCAGCTAACTCTGGGAGAGCTGCTGGTCGTCTTGGCGTATATCACACAGCTATACGAACCGCTGAGGACAATTAGCAGGCAGACGGCATCGTTGCAGTCGTCGTTGGTGAGCGCGGAGAGGGCTTTTGAGGTGCTGGATGAGATTCCAGATGTGTTGGACGGTCCGAATCCTCGACGATTGGAGACCGCCAAAGGAGAGGTGGAGTTTCGCAATGTGTCATTTTCCTACGGTCGCGGGTCCGATGTTCTGGACGACGTTTCCTTCAAGGTAAGGCCAGGGACTAGACTCGGCGTTTCGGGAAGGACGGGAGCAGGCAAGACAACAATTGCCAGCCTTCTTCCCAGGTTCTATGACACTGACGAAGGGTCTGTGTTGATTGACGGCGTCGATATCCGGGACTATGCCTTGGCTGATCTTAGAGACCAGTTCGCGATCGTGTTGCAAGAACCAGTGTTATTCTCAACTACTATCAGCGAGAATATCGCCTACGGCAGGCCGGAAGCTCTCGCAAAGGATATTGAGGACGCGGCGCGCTCGGCAAATGTGTATGAGTTCATCGCAGGTTTGCCCGACGGTTTCGAGACTCTGGTGGGCGAGCGCGGAATGAAGCTCTCTGGAGGCGAGAGGCAAAGGATTGCTCTCTCGCGGGCGTTTTTGAAAGACGCGCCTATTTTAATTCTCGACGAACCGACTAGCTCAGTGGATGTGGAGACCGAGGCCGGTATCATGGAGACTATGGAGCGGCTGATGGTTGGCAGGACGACATTTATGATCGCCCACCGGCTCAGCACGTTGGAATATTGCAACGCTCGGTTGGAGATTGAGGGGGGCGTGGTGACAAGCGCCAGCGGAGATGTTGACGTTCCGGCCCTGCTGGCGAGTTAGGACCCGTGTTTTGTTCGATGTTCTAAGGAGGAAATGCTATGTCAGTAAAGATTGGTATTGGATTCGGCGGATGGCCCTTCCCGACTCAAGACCCTGACGAGTTGTGGCAGTACGTGGATGCCTGCGAGGAGTTGGATATCGACTCGCTGTGGCTGAGCGACCGGATTGTGTCCGAGATCATGAATGTCGAGCCGATGATCGCGCTGTCTTTCATTGCGGCTCGAACGAAGAAGCTGAAATTCGGCACCAGCGTGCTAGCTTTGCCTCTGCGAAATCCTACCGTTCTGGCGAAGGAGATCGCGACGCTGGACTTTCTTTCCGGAGGCCGCGTGTTGCCTGCTGTTGGTCTGGGAACGGAGGATGAGCGGGAGTTCGAGGCTTGCGGCTCTCCCAAGCGTCAACGAGGCGGCAGGACCGACGAGGCAATCGAGGTTATGAAGCTGCTTTGGTCTCAGGACAATGTTACTTTTCACGGAAAGTATTACACACTGAATGACGTGACTATCCAGCCCAAGCCTGTGCAGAAAGACCTGCCTCCGATGTGGATAGGCGGGCGAAGCGAGGCGGCGATACAGCGCACTGCCAGAATCGGCGATGGTTGGCTCGTGTCTCAAGCGACCCCGGACGAGGTGGCCGATGGGGTCGCGAGAATCAAAGTCGGAGCGTTGGAGCATGGCAACGAGATCGAGGACGATCACTACGGCGTGCTGTTCTCGTATTTCATAGCCGACACTCCTGAGGAGGCGGCGAAGCAGGCAGCGCCCTATATGCTGAGGCGTCGGACCGATGTGGATTACGCTGAGTTCTCGGCGTTCGGCACGCCTGACCACGTCTCGCAGTTGATGGAGCGATATATTGACGCCGGAGCGCCGAAGATAGTGGTTCGCCCGGCCTGCGCTCCAGAATTGATGATGGAGCAGTTGGAGCTACTTGGCAAAGAGGTTGTGCCTCACTATCACGGCAAGAAAGAGGCGACCGTTGCCTGATTACAGCGTTCGCGTCGGGGATGTCGAGATAACAGCGCTATCGGACGGCTACCTGGAGTTCGAGCCGTCGAATTTCTTCCCGAACGTGCCCGAAGAAGACTGGCAGCCGTACCTTGACCAACTGACCGACGAAGGCAGAATTCTGTTGAATATCGGGTCATTCGTTGTCCGGTCATCTGGAGCGACTGTCTTGATTGACACCGGTCTTGGCGGCGTTGACCACGGCTTCGACCACTCCGAGAGCGGGCAGTTACTCGGCGATATGTCGGAACGGGGTATCAGTCCCGACGAAATTGACGTGGTGGCGATCACGCATCTCCACCTGGACCACGTTGGCGGGAACCTGATTTTGCGAGATCGCGGTTACGAACCGACATTCCGAAATGCCAAATACTGGATTCCCAGGGCGGATTGGGTTATGTTCACTCGGCGGTCAGGAATGAAGATGTTCTCCTATATTAAGGATCAGGTGACGCCTCTGGAGCCTTTGGGCCTGTTGGAGTTCATTGAGGGCGGCGAGCAGATCACGGACGTTTTGACAGCGGTTCCGACTCCAGGTCATACGCCTGGGCACACCAGTTTCTGGGTTTCGTCAGCCAGCGAGAATGCAGTGATTCTGGGCGATGCCGCTCATATGCCAATTCAAGCGCATCACACGGATTGGAATCCGAGAGCGGATGTTGACAACGAGACTTCGCCTGTGAGCCGTCGGGAGATTCTCGACCGGGCCGAGAAAGAGAGCGCGGTCGTGGCGTCCGGCCATTTTCCTAAGCCTGGATTCGGTAGGTTGTCGCGTCAAGACGGTGTCAGGCGCTGGCAGGCCCTCTGACCGTCGGCGCTGGCTCGACGCACACGCTCACACGAACGGATTATCGCCCAGGTTGATATCGGACGTCTAAACCGCTTCCGCGCATGTCCTCATTTGCGCAGGCGCTCGTGGACGAGCAGCCACTTATCGTCAATTTTTCGTAGCGCTATCGTTCCTTGGCCTTTTCCACTGGCCGGTTTGCCGTGGACCGTTTGGTTCGAATTATGGCGGTTCTAGCTGGCGGTGTTGATTGTCGCGGGAGCGAATATGTACATTGGACGACGCGCTCGACGCTTGTCGTGCTGATGTTCGCCGGGTCTGTCGGCGGAGCTTATGCTCTCACCGGGACCACGAGCGGCGATCTGCCGGAGCGCTATGTGGCGACACTTGCAGGAGCGGTTCGAGCGGATGTCAACATAGATTTTGGCGCTGGCACATTGATCGTCGGCCCCCTCCCAGAAGCGTCGGCAGACCTGATCGACGCAAACTATTTTGGCCGGCGCGGCAGAACGAAAATACGTAGGACCGGAGACACCGCGATCGTCGACGTCACCATGGATGGCCGAAACTTCTTCAGGCACTTCGATAACGTGCGTTGGGAACTGGCGCTGTCCTCAACGCCTCAGATCTCCTTTGATCTGGACGGAGGCGCCGCTGACATGGACGTCGATCTCAGCGGCCTGAGGGTGGCTGGCCTGGATGCCAACATCGGAGCGGCAGATATCAGCTTTGTGCTTCCCGAAACAGGCATGGTTAGGGCGGATATCAGAGGCGGCGCGGCGGAGATCAACATCAGAATTCCAGAAGGCGTTGCGGCGAGGATCACCAACAATTCGAGTCTCAGTTCTGTGGATATCGACACTGACAGGTTCCTGAAGTTCGACAGGGTTTACGAATCGCCGGACTTTGACACCGCCGACAATCGCGTAATATAGCACATCAATGTGGGAGCGGCAGACGTCAGCGTTCGCTTACACACTCGGACATTCAAATACAAGAACGCGGGAGCGCGTGGAGCGAGGGCAGGTCGTTGTGTCTGCCCTTGTTTGTGTTACAGGAGGGTCGGTTGGGGTTGTCGCGATAATGCCGAGGGCAATACAATGCAGTACGCCATCGAATTGACTCCACATTACGGAGGTACGGATGTACGCGATTGATCTTTCAGGACAGAATGCCGTGGTATTCGGCGTGGCGAATCAGCGGAGCATCGCATGGTCGATCGCTCGGACGCTAGACGAGGCTGGCGCGACGCTCGTGCTAGCCTATCAGAACGAACGCCTGCGAAGTAGCGTTGATAAGCTGGTTGGAGGTCTCAACAACGAACCTTTGCTGGTCGAATGCGATGTGAGCGAAGATGCCAATGTCGAGGCGATGTTCAAGCAGGTGGAAACTGAACTTGGGCATGTGGAGACCGTCGTTCACAGCATCGCGTTCGCCAATCGCGACGACCTGGGCGGCAGGTTTGTAGACACTGGTCGGGACGGGTTCAGGCTGGCGCTGGACATCAGCGCGTATTCGCTGGTTCCAGTGGTCAGGTATGCCGCGCCACTTATGTCCGAGAACGGCGGAAGCGTCCTGACGCTGACTTTTATGGCGTCAACCAAAGTGTTCCCCGGATATAACGTGATGGGGACCGCAAAGGCGGCGCTTGAGAACGAAGTGCGACAGTTGGCTTCGGATTTGGGGAGAGACAATATCCGGGTGAATGCCATATCTGCGGGGCCGTTGGACACATTGTCCTCTCGGGCCATCAGCAATTATCGGGACATGAAGCGTGTTCACGCCGAACGCTCGCCGATGGGACGAAATATCACCCACGATGAGGTGGCGAACACCGCCCTGTTTCTGTCCAGCGGAATGGCGAGCGGCATAACGGGCGTGGTGCTTCACGTTGACACCGGTTATCACATAATGGGAATTTGATCGAATGAATTGGGCCGAGACTATCACACAATCCTTGAAGGACAACGACGTGTCTCTGGTGGCATATGTGCCTGATATCAGCATCCACCAGGTGACGAAAATATTACAGGACGACCCGTATTTCCATGTGGTCTCCGCGACTCGCGAAGAAGAAGCAATCGGCATCGCGGCTGGAGCATACGCGGTTGGCCGAAATGCGGCTGTGTTCATGCAGTCCAGCGGTTTTGGAAACTGCATAAATGCCCTCGCGAGCCTTTGCATTCCCAGCAGGATACCGATTCCGATGTTCATCAATATGCGGGGCGAGGTGGGCGAGTTCAACATAGCGCAGGTGGCGATGGGCAGGGCGACTCGGCCAATTCTCGACGTGCTGGGACTGCCCTATTACACCCTGGACACGGTGGATAGGCTTGACCAACAGGTCAGCGGAGCGTTGCAGCTATGTTACGCGTCGCGCCAACCGCTGGCGTTGTGCCTGACGCCGATGCTGCATGGAGGCAAGATTGCATAGATTCAGCGCGACCAAGATGCTATTGGAACACCTGGGGGATAGGCCGGTGGTGGCGAACCTCGGCCCTTCGACAGACGAACTTTGGCACTCAGGAGACCGAGACCGGAATTTTTACACATACGGCTCGATGGGCCTCTGTTCGTCTATCGCTCTGGGGATGGCTTTGTCCACAGACGAGCAGGTGATTTCGCTTGATGGCGACGGTTCTCTGTTGATGAACATGGGGACTATTGGGACCATCGGCAGAGAAGTACCGTCCAACCTGATTGTGGTTGTATGGGACAATGAACAGTGGGCTCAGACAGGCTATCAGGCCAGTCACACCGCCTTTGGGACCGACCTAGAGCAGGTGGCTCGTGGCTGCGGAATCGAAAAGACGGCGACCGTGCGGGACGAGGAAGAGCTTTTGTCGGTATTTCATCAGGCTTTGGATGAAGAGGGGCCGTGGTTCATCGTGGCGAAGATTCAGGAGGAGGAGTATCTTCCTGTGTCACCTGTGGAACCTGAGATGACGCTGTACCGATTCCGAAAGTCGTTCGGGGATTAGGCTAAGCGGAACACAGGGGAGACATCAATCGGCGCTCTGGAGCGCTGGGCGGGTCGTTTCGGCTCGTTCGGGTTCTGCTCGGACGATCTGCCCTCTGAGTTGAGGCATGGCGATTCCAACCAAGCCGACGGCCACGAATCCAATTGACGTTAGAATCATGATTGCCGTCGCCGGACTTGCGACATCCGCGATGGCTCCGATTATCAGCGCGCCAATTGGTCCCGCGCCGATTGCCAGGGAAATGACTCCAAGGGCGCGCCCTCGCATCTCTGGTTTTGCCGACAGCACAACTATCGTTGCCTGCATCGTGCCGAACCCCGCTGTTCCGAGTCCCAATAGGATCAACACGACGAGCGCCACATTGTAGTTTTGCGTCAGAGCGAAAACGAAGCACATGACCAGGCCTGCAAGCGATCCGTATAGATAGACCCTGCCGTGGTACTTCATGTTGCCGATAGACGCAATTGTGATCGATCCCATGATGGCGCCGAGGCCATCCGCGCCCATGAGAAGACCCATGAGTCCAGGGCCGACGCCGAGGGTTTGGGTAGATATGACAGGGACCATTTGCATATACGGGAACAGCAACAGGTTCATGAACACCGTGATAATTATGGTTGCCAGGATTACACGATCGCCCCGCACGTAGGCGAAGCCCTCGGCCAGGTTTTTGAAGATGTTTGCCGAAGTGATGGCCGCTTCCCGCCCGGGTGGCATATTGACGGCGGCCAAAAAACCGATGGCTATCACCATGCAGGCGCATACCGCCACGAATCCGCCTGTGACATCAACCACAGCGATGAGCGCTCCGGCGACTGTCGGCCCCAACATGCGGCTGGAGTGCATGCCCACGGATTCCAAAGCCATGGCGTTGGTCAGTCCTTCACGGCCTATCAGGTCGGGAAGTATGGAACGGCGAGCAGGCATGTCGAATGCCCATCCCAACCCGGTGATGAACACCATGACGTAGGCGTGCCAGAACTCGGCGTGTCCAGAGAGCAATAGAGCGATCATCCCGACAGACGCTAGAAGATTAATGACCTGGGTGGTCAGAAGCAGTTTGAGTTTGTTGAGCCTGTCGGCCAAGACGCCACCGAAGGCTCCAAACAACAGCAACGGAGCCATCCCGAAAAAGCCAACCAGCGCGACGTAGAACGGGGACTCGGTTATTTCCAACACAAACCACACCAACAGCGTCATCTGCATCCATCGAGATATGTACCCGAAGAAGTTGGCGGGCCAAAGAAGGCGAAAGCTCCTGTGACGGAAGGCATCAAAGGTGTGGGGCATACTTGGTGGGTGAGGCCTTAATAGTGAACGATAGGACATGAATATCTTATCATGCATTCTATCTTAGAAACCTGGCAAGCGAAAGGTGTTCTGGCTGCCCAATTCGGGCTCAGCCGAATTGCTGGTTGCAGTCTAGCAGGCTATGAGTTTGAAGGCACGACTGATTCGACGGCGCGACGAGGAATCCAACCCTGGAGGTCGGTGGCAGAAACTCGGATGCGCGACCAGTTGCCGCGAACTTCGATTAGCTCAGTTTCGGCGCCGCTATGCAGGATGAACTCTTCGGCGTATTGAGGCCCAGGGCCGCTCATGACGCCGACTTCACTGGCGACTATGACGGTCGTGTCGTCGTATTCAGATTCGCTCTGCAGACTGCCTGTCAACAAGATCGCTGACAGAACCAACAGAGCGCCGGTGATTCCAGCAGTGATTAATGACGGATGCTTGATTGAAGGCATCGCCTTGATGATCCACCAGGCGATGGAGCCTGCGAACGCGATCCATGCTACCAGCATCAGACCGGCGGTGGTGTTGGTTGACTCGAACGGCATTGCGTTGGCGAAGGAAGTCAGCGAGTTGCCAAATTCTGCTGGCTCCAATTCGTCGACGGTCTGAGATTGGACGAAACTGAGGTTCGCCTGAATGTCCCCGTCGCGAGGGGCAAGACGCTGGGCTTTCAGGTAGTTGAGGATGGCACGACCCAGGTCGTCCTGTCTGTAATAGGCATTGCCAAGATTGTAGAAAAGGTCTTCGTCCTCGTGTCCCAACCCCACGAGCCGTTCGTAGGACCGGGCGGCTTCTTGATAACGCTCGGAGTTGTAGAGGTCGTTGGCCGATGACATCGCATTGGCTGGAGATGGAGATTGGGCAATGGCAGGCTGGGCGCCGTAGAATGCCCATCCGATAACGAGCAAGACGATTGTCAAGGCGAACAGTTTCACTGCTCGAACTCCCATTCAAGCTCGTCGATCAGGCGTTCGGTCTGATCCAGCACCCCTTCGACAGAGTCGCCCAACTGGGCGGGGCCGAATCGTCCGTCTTGTGTCAGATTTAGGAGTGAAACAACTTCCTGCGCCAAACTGGGACTGATGTTGCCCTGGGTGAGCAAGGAAGAGACTTCGTCATGGGTTAGGCCGTAGGTCGGTCGATCAAGCCTTGTGGTCAAATATGCGATCAACGCGCCTTCCGAAGCCGCGAAGTGGTCTGAGTCTGATTGTTTGGCGTATTGGAGCATCGAAAGCGCTGTGTTTCGCGCGAAGGCCGCGTTGTCAACTTCACCGCGGCCAAGTAGCAGCCGTTCCTTGAATCTCCAACCCGCGCTTGCGACTAGCAATACGATGGGCGAAGCCCACAGCGCCCAGTAGAGCCGGCGAGACGTCAGTGGTTCAGCCCTGACACTCAAGGACGATGGAGCGGATTTGATGTGGCGAATGTCTGAGTCTACCTGTTCGATTACCAGTTTTGCGGGCGCGTTTGGGAACCCGTTGGCTTGCGCCGTGGCGTCTAGCGACACGGTCACCGCGATTGGTCGAGTGGATATGGTCCGGTAGCGTTCCTCTTTAGGATCGAAGAAGGCATACTCTACGACTGGAATGTTCAGGAATCCGCTTGTTTTGGGGATCAACACTCTGTGGTAAGTTCGTTTCCCGCCGAACTCGCCGCTGGTTGTGTATGTGACGGTGTCTGGCGGGTTATCGAACACGCGCCAACCCGGCATGTCGGGCCAGCCAGGTTCGGGCAAGACGTCCAGATTACCCTTGCCAGACACGCTAATCGTCAGAATAACGGGTTCGCTTGAGGATATGTCGTTTGTGTCCACAGACGCAGAAATATCGTAGGAACCCACGGCTCCAGTGAAGGACTGTGGGGCGCCTAGAGGCAATGGCCTGACAGTCACAGATACGGGCATAGAGGCCTGTGGACTCCTGGAGCCTCCAAAGAATCCCGTGGATATCTCCATCACTGCCGGATCGATTTCAAGTTCACCTACAACAGTCGGAAAAAGGATCGACGAAGTCTCGGTGACCGAGTATCGCCGGCCCGCGGTGACTGTGTTGTATGTGTGCCTTTCGTCTTCCTGAATATTCCAGAATCCGGTGAAGGCGGGAGCGCGATACCGTTGTCCGCGTCCGAACGATCTAGCATCGTATAGCCTGACGGTGTAAGCGATCTGTTCGCCGAGGTAGGGAGTTTCGTTGTCTACTTCAGCGGCGACGAAGAAGTCCTGGCCCGAGAGGGTGCGCGACGTGGGCGTGGGTGGAGCGGAACTGCTTCCAGCCACGCCCGTGCCTCGAACTACCGTTACCTCGATGGCGTGGGTCTCGAACTCCGTTCCATTAATCACGACCTTGACGGGGTCTATGGTCAGCAAGCCCTCTCTCAGAGGCTGGAGTCGGAAGGAGAAGTTAAATTCGGCAGAGGCTTTGCCGTTTGTGATGGTGATCTGGGATGCGGTGCTTCTCCCGATGATCTGCGCCCCTTCGATGTGAGGCAGGACAGGCAAGGGCACGTTCGTCTCACCGACGATTGTTACGGTGAGCGTCACAATTTCGTCTGTCGAAACTGTGGTGCGGTCTACATGCGCCGTGACCGGCATGACCTGGGCGTGAGTAGCACCAACGTTGATTGCCAACGTCAGAGTCAGTATCAGCGCGAGGGTCGTGAGTTTGACGGTTTTTGTGAGCATTCAGCTACCAGTTTTGTTCCGGCGGGGCGCCGGACACTACCAACACCTGTTGAATTTTGCTCTGGAGGGTTTCGGTGTTCTCTCCCACCGATTGAAGCAACTGTCGAGCCTGTTTTTCGGTAAGTCCTTCGACGGGAACGGGCTGAGGTTCCTGTTCGGATCCAGGATTGGATTGGGTCGGTGGTGGTTGATCTGGGGACGCGCCCGGCCCTGGCTGCTGTTCCTGCTCTTCCTCTTCGCCCTGTTCGTCGAGTTGCTGTTCTTGCTCGCCATCGGGCGGTTGATCTTCTTCGGAATCACCTTCTCCGGACTGGGGTTGTTCCTGTTCTTGCAGTCGCAGGAGCGCCAATTCGAGGTTGTATTTGGCGTCCAAATCGGTTGGGTCGATTCTTAATGCCTCTTTGTACGCCTCGATTGCTTCTGGATATTGCTCAGACGTGAACAGGACGTTGCCAATGTTGAAAAGACTGTTTTTGCTTATCTCATCGTCGTCAGCCATGACCAACGCGCCCTGATACAGGTTTTGGGCTTCTTCGAGGCTGTCCATTCGGTACAGGGCGTTGCCTGAGTTGTACTCTGGTTCCGGGCGTTCCGGCATCTGTTCGTCCGCGCGAGCGTAGGCTTCCAGAGCGGCTCCATAGTCCCCTGCATTGAAAGCTTCATTCCCCTGGGTGATGGTGAGCGGCCCGTCGCGTTGAGGCAGCGGCCCCGGTCCGTCGGCCAGCGGGCTGTCAGCGTTGCAGGCGAACAGGGCCAATGACGCGACCGTCACGGCGGCAAGGGTCAGGAAAGGTCGCAGTCTCATGCTGGTTCTCCCTCCTGGCTTGAATTGGTTGGGCGCGACCTGGTCTTCACGCGGTCAGGAATCAATTCCGCAGCCACCAACGCGACCAGCGCCGCGGCGAGGAAAATCTGGAAACGCTCAACTCTCTGAGTCTCGAACTCGCTGTGTATTGAAACTTTGTCGAGGTTGCTGAGTTCTGCGGCGATTGATTCTGCCGCCGTTGGGCTTCCACCAGCCCTGAAGTATCGCCCACGCCCGGCGTTGGCGATGTCTTTAAGCGTGTCTTCGTCAAGCCGGGACAGAACTGTCTGGCCCTGTCGATCCCTCATGAATCGAGTGTTACCATTGAACCTCCCTGGCTCTGGGATAGGCTGGTCCTGGCCAGTGCCAAGTCCGACGGTGTAAACGAGCACGCCCTCATCAACGGCGGCTTTGGCGGCGTTCACGGGATTCCCTTCGTGATCTTCGCCGTCGGTGAGTATGACGATCACCTTTTGGCTGGCTCTCGTTTCGTCGAATCCCTTGATGGCGGTCTCTATGGCATCGCCGATGGCGGTTCCCTGACGCGAGATCATACCCGGGTGCGCGTCTTCCAAAAATGATTTGGCGGTCACGTAGTCGAAAGTCAATGGAAACTGGATAAAGGCCGCTCCCGAGAACAGAACCAGCCCCACTTCATCACCTCCGAGTTTCGACATGAGGTCTGAGATTTCCAGCTTGGCTCTGGTCAAGCGGTCGGGCTTGATGTCTTCTGCCAGCATGCTGTTGGAAATGTCGAGGGCGATCATTACCTGCGATCCTTCCTGTTCGACGATTTCAACCTCTGATCCCCATTGAGGTCTTGATAGAGCGACGATCACCAGCGCAAATGCGATGAACCACAGTCCGAATTTCGCCGTGCGGCCTCGTCGATTAACCGACGCGTGAAGACGGGCGATGAGGTCAGGGCTTCCAATACGGAGTATGTCGGTGTCGCGCTTCTTGAGCGACCAGTACAGGACTGCCGCCGCGACTGGCAGCGCCAACAGGAATAACAGGAAGTCCGACTGTCCGAAGGTCATGGCAGCGTCCTGAAGAAAGTGAGGCCTGCCAATAATTGAAACAGCAACAACAAAGGGACTGGCACGAGAAACCAGCCCGCAAGCTCACGGTGTCGTGTGAACTGTCGGACTTCGACCTCTGACGTTTCGAGTTCGTTTATCTCGTCATATATCTCCCGCAACCCTTCGGCGTCTGTTGCGCGGAAGTACAGCCCTCCGGTGGTGTCGGCGATTTGCTGCAAAGTTTCTTCATCAAGCTCGAATCTCTGAATGATCAACTGGTCGCCGAAGGGGCCACGGTGGTTGGTCAGCACACCGTCAGGGTTGCCCATTCCGATTGTGTAGACTTTGATTCCGAGAGCTTCTGCGGCAATAGCGGCTGTGATGGGATCGACGTTGCCCTTGTTATTGACTCCGTCAGTGAGCAGGACGACAATCTTCGAGACGGATTCAGAGTCTTTGAGCATGTTCGCGCCTGTCGCCAGCCCGAGGCCGATTGCGGTGCCGTCTTCCAGACCCAGGGATGCGGCGAGGTCCAGGTCTTCAAGCATGAAGGACAAAACGCGATGGTCGATGGTGGGTGGGCTTTGGATAAAGGCCTCGCTGGCGAACACGACGAGGCCGATGCGGTCGTATTTTCGCTTGTCGATAAAGTCGGCAATCACGTCCGTGGCTGCCTCAAGGCGGTTCTGAGGCTCGAAATCCAGAGCGCCCATGCTGCCGGATATGTCGAGGGCTAGAGAGATGTCCACGCCTTCGCCGCTGATGATCTCGCGTGCTTCGCTCAACTGAGGTCGGGCCGCTGACACGACCACCAATGCCACCGCGATCCAACGGAGAGCCGGTAGGAAAGGACGAAGCGTGAGGCGCACGGACCGCCCTTCGACCTGCGTCAGATTGTTGTCTGAATATCGCATTCCAGCCGGCTTTGTCCTCTCACGGGCGAATCGCGGGTATAGCGCGAGAGCCAATACCACGGGAAGCAGAGCCAAAACCCAGGGAGTGGCGAAGCTCACGAGGCAACCTTGCTGAGGGGTTTCTCGTCGGGCTCCACGGGCGTTGTGGGTTGTGGTTGGAGTCGTCTGACGGCGGACCTGGTGTCGTGCGCCACGTCCCAGGCTGTATCCTCGTCAGGCTGGAATTCAGTGAACTTTATCAAGTCGCAGTCACGCAATATTCGTCCCACGATGTTGTATTCTTCGGGAGGGACGGAGGAATTGCGGATCTGTGTTGTGGTCTCGGATGTTGTCAGGTCTAGCGCGGGCAGGCTAAATTCGCGTTGCAGGTATCCTCTGAGTGTGTCGGCCACCAATGTGTAATGCTGTTTGAAGTGCTTCGAATAAGGCAGGTCGAGTTCTTCGATGGCATCAAGTTGATCCATTGCGATCTCGAAGGGTGACCTGGGGTCAAAGGACGCGCCAGCCAAATCTGCGGCTGTGCGCCGCTGCCACATGAGGAATGCCGCCAGGGCCAAGAGTCCTATGGCCGAGGCTCCTCCAATTGCCCAAGGCCATAGAGGGGGAACGGTTAACTCAGCCGGAGGCTTGATGTCCCTCAACTCGGCGTCGTCCGTCCGGAGGACGGAGAGTATAGAGACACTGATAGGCCAAACGGTCTGTTCGATGACGCTGCTGTCTGCTTTTTGAATTGTGACATTGAGCGGCGGTGTTGTGTGTTCTCCAGGGGCGAACAGCGCTACTTCGATTACCTGTGATGTGGTCAGAGTTCCGTCTTCGTTTACGCTGGTCGCGACAGGTTCCTGGCTTATTACTTCGAAGCTGCCCCACTCCGCAGGGAGTCTTGGGAATATGATGTTGTGGCCATCCGGGTGTATGGCTGAGATTGTAAGCGAGAACGGGTCGCCCACTGTCAGGTCCTGATATGGAAGCGAGAAACCGATCCCGACCTGGACGGCCTGAGCATGGATGATCGCAGGGCCGACGACCAACGTCGATGCCGTCGTGATGATGGCGATCAGCGCGGCAATCGGAAGATGGCGGATTGATACCCTTGGCGCGACGTTCAAAACATTCTCGGTCATCTGGCGCGGCGTCTTGATCGCCGGGCGAAAAATTCGTTGAGTTCGACAACGTAATCTTTGTCGGTCGAAATCTGTATATGGTCGATAGCCAGAGATGACAGCAAGCGACGCTTCTGTTGCTCCAGATCTAGGGTTCGAGCTTCGAAAGCCTCTCTCCAGGCTTTGTTGCTGGTGTCCACCCATTCAAGCTCGCCGGTCTCAGCGTCCTCAAGCACCATCAGACCGACGTCTGGAATCTGATGCTCCATCGGGTCGTGGAGGTCCAGGGCTATGACGTCGTGTCGGCGATTTGTGGCGGCCAGGGGCCTGCGGAGGCTCTCTGGTTCGACCAGGAAATCTGATATTAGAAAAGTTATGCTCCGGCGTTTCACTACACGATTTATAGTGTCGAGGGCCGATTCGATGGACGTTCCCCTGCCTTCAGGGGTGAATACCAGCAGGTCCCGCACCATTCTCAATACATGCCTTTTGCCTTTTCTCGGTGGCACGATTAGCTCGGGTTTGTCGGTGAATATCAAGAGGCCGACCTTGTCGTTGTTTGTGGTGGCGGCGAAGGACAGCACGGCGGCCAACTCTGCCGCCAACTCTCGTTTGAATTGCCCGGTAGTGCCGAAGTCAGACGATCCACTAGCGTCCACTGCCAGGAAAACAGTTAGTTCTCGTTCCTCCTGGTATTTTCGGATGTAGGGCGTGTTCATGCGGGCCGTGACGTTCCAGTCGATTCGCCGGACATCGTCCCCTGGGCTGTAGGGGCGCATTTCGTCAAATTCCATGCCCATGCCTTTGAACACAGAATGGTACTCACCAGCCAGACTGTCAGTGACCAGATGTCGGGCGGTGATCTCTATCCTCTTGATCTTTTCGGCGAGTTCTTCGGTGAGTATTGTCATTTGTTGTGTTTGCTACGGCACTTCCACGCTGTCGAGAATTCGTTGGACCAGATCGGTGGAAGTGATCGACTCCGCTTCCGCCTCGTAGGTTGTGATGACACGGTGGCGAAGCACGTCACCTGCCAACTGCTTGACGTCTTCGGGAGCGACGTATCCTCGGCCCCGGAGGAATGCGTGGGCGCGTGCGGCGGTAATCAGGTAGATGCTTGCCCTGGGCGAAGCGCCGTATGCGATCAGCGGTTTCAGGTCGTGGAGACCATTTTCGGGCGATCTGGTGGCCTGGACGAGGTCGAGGACGTATTCCTTTACCTTGTCGTCCACGTAGATTGAGCGCACCACATTTCTGGCTCGCAGGATATCATCCTGGGTGACGACAGGCTTGATTTCGGGCAGATCAAAGCCAGTCATACGGTCCACGATTAGGCGTTCTTCCTCTCGCGTGGGGTAGTCTACCAGGACTTTGAGCATGAACCTGTCAACTTGGGCCTCGGGGAGCGGGTAGGTTCCCTCTTGCTCGATCGGATTCTGGGTTGCGAGGACAAGGAAGAGGTCGCTTAGAGGAAAGGTTTGGTCTCCGATGGTTACCTGGCGTTCCTGCATGCACTCCAGCAGGGCGCTCTGGACCTTGGCGGGAGCTCGGTTCACCTCGTCGGCGAGTATCATGTTGGCGAATATCGGCCCCTGGTGAACCGTAAATTCAGAGGTGCGAGGGTTGTATATCTGCGTGCCTATGAGGTCGGCAGGCAAAAGGTCCGGGGTGAACTGGATACGCGAAAAGTCCGCATGGATGGCCTGGGAGAGAGTCTTAATCAGGAGGGTCTTGGCAAGGCCAGGGACGCCTTCGAGAAGTATGTGCCCGTCTGCTAACAGGCCAATTATCACCCGTTCGACAAGGGCGTCCTGCCCCACTATGACCTTGCGAATTTCGTCGAGCAGGTTCCGGAGGAACGAAGCCTCTTGTTCAACCTGTTGATTGAGCGCCCGAAGTCCTGCGAGGTTCATTTTCGTGTCTCCCGATATTGAAATGTTGCGTTCTTTGGGATTTGCACTCGCCAGATTGCGAGCGTGAAAGCACATTGAGCCGACGCTGCGCGAGTTTCTATGATTCCATTGTGCCACACCCGTGTTTCACATAGGTTTCGTGATTGTTACGAGCCCGTAATCTCAAGGCGTGAATTCGGCGCGCACGGGGAGGTCACCCTATTATTATACGGTGCTGTAATTTGTAACGGATTGCAGAGGGAAAAGTTGGGTTGCGGGTGTTGCGACTGGGGCTTTATATGCGACCAGATTCTTCGCCTGCGGACTCAGAATGGCGAATATTGAGGCAGCTCGGAGGTGACGGCTGATCGCTGACGGCTGAAAGCTACTCCCCGATGTACCGCTCCTCTGTTAGGCGGGAGTTCTGGAAGTTAAGGTAGCTGTTCTTGTTGAACAGCGGTGTGTGGTTGTCGATCAACTCTTTGGCTTTTTGGCCGTCGTCGTAAAGGAGGTCGATGACGGTCATCGCCATCGCCTTGGCCGGGTTGACGACTGCCTGGGTGTAGTCCTGAACCACATAGTCGACAGAGTGGCCAGAGCCTGTGGCAGCGGTCGTGTAGGGGTGGATTACGGGCATTAGCTGGCTGAGGTCGCCCATGTCGGTGGACCCGCCCCGGTTGCGGTCGGCCGGATGGGTTGTGATCTCGGACTCTCCGACGATTTCGATGGCATTCTGCTTGAATATATCCATCATGCCCTGGTGGTTTTTCATAGGAAGGTAGCCGGGGATGGTGACGATTTCGACTTGAGCCCCCATTGTGAGAGCGCCCGCGCGTAGGCAATTGTCCATCTTGCCGTTGGCGTCGGCTATGGCTTCGGCGGTGCGGCCTCGCACTCGGCCTTCGTATCGGACGTCGGCAGGGATGGAGTTCACCGAGACGCCTCCCTGGGTCAAGATGCCGTGTAGGCGAATGTTGTTCTGGTCTTGAAACGTCTCTCTCTGGGTGTTGAGGGCGTTGAGCGCGACCATTGCGGCCTGGAGGGCATTGACGCCCAGATGGGGCGAGCCTCCGGCGTGGGAGGCTTTGCCTATGAATTTAACGAATTTGACGACGTGACCGTTGCTGGTGCCTCCGATTGAGAACTTCGTGGATTCCTGTGAGTCGGAGGCGGTGTGGACGATCATCGCCATGTCGACGTCGTCGAAGGCTCCAAGACGAATGAACTCCTGCTTGCCTGCCATCAGGCCAAGCGTGCCGTTCTGATGGAGTCCCCAGCGGTATTCGACGTCGATGAACTCCTCCGCTGGCACGGCTATGAAGGCTATGTTGCCGGCCAGGTTTTCCAAGACTTCGGGAAGCATCAAGCCGACCGCGGCGCCAAGCATCATGGGTGTCTGGCAATGGTGGCCGCAGGCGTGGGCGGCTCCGGTGTCGGGGTCGGTGTGGGGATGGTCGAGAACTCTGAGCGAGTCCAGTTCGCCGATAATCGCCACAGTCGGGCCGGGCTTGCCGCCCTGAACTACACCTTTGAGACCTGTGATCGCGATGCCGCTCTCGTGGTCGATGCCCAACTCGCTCATCTTCTCGCTGACGAAGCGGGAGGTCTTTATCTCGTGGAATCCGGGTTCAGGGTTGTCGAGGATGGTGAGGGCGTTGCGAATCAGCCACTCGGCGCGGTCGTCGATGGCGGCTTGAGCTTTGGCTTTGAGGTCTTCGAGGGTGGACATGGTTCCTCCAGGTGGGCGCTATTTGGTGTACGTTCCCTCTTTGAGCATGCCGCGCATGAGGGACAGGTAAGAATCTTTGGTAAGGGGGGCGTTGTACTCGGCTTTGATGCGGTTGGCCTGACGGGCGCCGTCGGAAAGCAGATCAATGACAGTCATAGCCATCGCTTTGGCGCCAGTGATGACTCCCAGTTCGTAGTCCTGAACGACGTAGTCGATGCCGTGGCCGTTTCCGGTAGCGGCCACGACGTATGGGTGAATAACCGGCATGAGTTGGGACACGTCTCCCATATCGGTGGAACCGGTGCGATGTTGCAGTCGGACCAGATTTTCCTCGCCGACCAGCGACGCGGCGTTGACCTTGTAGAGGTCGAGCATTGATTCGTCGCTCTGGATTGGCAAGTAGCCGGGGAGGGTGGTGATTTCGACGCTTCCACCGACGGCCATTGCCCCGGCTCGGAGGGCGCGGTCAACCTTTGTTGATGCGTCGAGGAATCCCTCGGTGTTGGCGCCGCGCACGTAGGTCTCCATCCTGACGTCCGCCGGGACGGAGCTTACGGCGACACCGCCCTGGGTGATGATGGGATGGATCCGCACGGTGTGAGCGTCCTGGTAGGTCTCGCGCTGGGCGTGGATTCCCGACATTGCGATCATCGCGGCGTTGAGAGCGTTGACGCCCAGCCAAGGAGCGCCGCCGGCGTGAGAGGCGCGTCCGAGGAATCGGATCCTCTTGGCCACCATGCCGTTGTTGGTGCCGCCAAAGGCGATCTTGCCCTCTTGGGAGTTGCTGGAGGTGTGGGTCATCATTGCGACGTCCACGTCGTCTAATGCGCCGAGCCGGATGAACTCGGGTTTGCCTCCGATGAACTCCAGCTTGCCTTCACGGCGCAGGTCATCGCGGTATGCGACTTCGATGTACTCCTCGGCCGGCACGGCCATTAGCGCGATTCTGCCTGAGAGGTTTTCCAAGACTCCGTCGGCCTGCAAGCCAGCCGCCACACCTAGCATCATGCCAATCTGGCAGTGGTGGCCGCAGGCGTGGGCGGCGTCGGTTTCGGAATCGACGTGGGGGTGCCCCTGGACTTTCAGGGAGTCCAGCTCACCCATGACCCCGACGGTCGGCCCTTGGGTCGCGCCGTCGAGGTAGCCTTTGAGTCCGGTTATGCCGATTCCGTCTTGGTGAGCGATGCCAAAGCTGTCGAACACCTCGCCGACTAGCTTTGCCGTCTTGAACTCCCTGAACCCCGGTTCCGGGTTGTTTAAAATGGTCTTGGCGGTCTTGATAAGTTGGTCGGCCTGGCGGTCGATTGCCGCATTGACCCTATCTTTAAGCTCTTGTATTGTTGGCATACTGAATGCTCCCTGGAGGCGTGGTGACAAGTTCAGACTTTTTTGGTTGAGCCGATTGTAACAAACGCCGGCTCGTCGGCCAATACGAGGGCCGTGGGAAGATTGATCGTGTGCGGTTCGACCATGATGAATGCGGCGATCATGGCCAGTTGCAGGAACATCTGTGCTGTGCTAGAGTCACACCCGCCATTGAGTGCGTGGCTGTTGAACACTATTTCAGACCAACCCTGATGGAGGGAATCTAATGCCTGGGCCATATTCTGTTAAGTTCGATTACAACGTCGCGATCATGATGCGCGACGGCACGACCACGTTCGCCGATGTGTTCAGGCCGGATGTGTCTGGGAGCGTTCCCGCGCTGTTGCAGCGGACTCCCTATAACAAGTCAGCCGGAATGAATCGGACAGGAACGCTTGATGCCATCACCGCGGCCATGCACGGGTATGCGGTTGTTATTCAGGATGTCCGAGGACGCTACGCATCGGATGGCGTGTTCTACACCTTCGTGAACGAGATCGACGATGGGTTCGATTCGGTGGAGTGGGTGGCAAGCCAATCTTGGTGCAACGGCAAGGTGGGAATGTATGGGGTGTCGTATGTAGGTGCGACACAGTGGCTGGCGGCGAAGTCCGGCGCCCCTTCATTGGCGGCTATCGTCCCAGGCGTTACGGCTTCTGATTATCACGAAGGCTGGGCATGGCAGGGCGGTGCGTTTGAGCTTGGATTCAACCTCTCCTGGTCTATGGGCGCGCTGACAGAGGCGAACTGGGGGAACCTGTCGCGCAGGCTGCATCTGACAGATGATGACAGGGAACGGGTGATTAAGGCGAAGGACAATTTGAACGAAGGTTTCCTGCACTTGCCTATGAGCGAGATGCCGCACCTCAAGGGCGAGCTTGCTCCTTATTATTATGACTGGCTGGCTCACCCTGAAAACGACGAATATTGGAAGGCCGTGTCCATCGAGGAATCCCACTCCAATATCTCAGTGCCTGCTTATAATTTTGGAGGCTGGCATGACATTTTCCTGGGCGGGACGATTAGGAACTTCACCCGCATGCAGGAACTCGGAGCGACCAATGAAGCGCGTCGAGGCCAAAGGTTGACGATTGGGCCGTGGGTGCATGGCGGTTCGCCGCCTTCAGTTTCCGGCGAGCACAACTTCGGCACGCGGGCGGCGGGGGCGTCTATCGACCTCGCCGGGGAGATGCTGAGGTACTACGATCACTGGCTCCGAGACGAAGACAACGGCGTCGCGGATGAACAACCCGTCCGCATTTTTGTTGAGGGCGAGAATGTCTGGCGCTACGAGGATGAATGGCCGCTTTCACGGGCGGAGACGGTTAATTATTATCTCCACAGCAGAGGCAACGCCAACACACTGAATGGCAACGGCGCGCTGTCTACTGCGGCTCCGTCGGGCGAGGAATCGCCGGATGTGTATGCTTATAACCCGCTGCTGCCTGTGCCCACCCTGGGCGGCGGTTTGTGCTGTGACCCCGCGTTCATGGCATCCGGCGTTTATGACCAGCGTCCAGTGGAGGGTCGAGAGGATGTGCTGGTGTACAGCACTCTGCCTCTTGAAGTTGATATGGAAGTCACAGGACCGATCACGGTTACGCTTTTCGCGTCCTCCTCGGCGCACGACACTGATTTCACAGGGAAGCTGGTCGACGTGCATCCCGATGGCTACGCTCGAAATCTCACGGACGGGATTATCCGGGCGCGATACCGGAACCCAAACCAGCCGCCGAGCCTGCCTCAGCCGGGACAGGTTTATGAGTACACGATTGACCTGTGGGCCAACAGCAATCTGTTCCTAAAAGGGCATCAGATTCGACTGGAGATTTCATCCTCCAACTTCCCGAGGTTCGACAGGAACACCAACACGGGCGAGGAGATTGGCTCGGACACCGAATTTGTCTCAGCGCTTCAGCATGTGTTCCACACTGATGAGTATCCTTCGCACGTTAAATTACCGGTGGTTCCGCGGGAGTAGCGTCGGCGGACTTCACAAGTTAACATGGTCGAAGATTCTCGCGGGTCAAGTTCAACAGCCGTCTTGAAGGAGACCAAATGCTTCGCCTCGGCTCAGCATGACAATTTAACTGCGTTATGCGTCTTGATTTTGCATACATCCAAAGCTAAATCTATTTGACAGCTTTTCTGGCCGATGCTAAATTAATAGATGGCGGTAGCAGTCACGGACCGTGACTGCTAATTATTCAGAACTCCGGGGAGGCCCCATTTGCCAAGGTATGATTACAAGTGCAGCAGTTGCGAGCATGTGTTTGAGCTGCGCCAATCCTTCAATTCAGACACAGTCATGCCGTGCCCTGAGTGCGGTTCCACTTCCAACCGCCAATTCCACGCGCCGCCAATTATCTTCAAGGGCAGCGGGTGGTACGTCAACGACTACGGCAAAGGCCGAGGGAAC
>DCAW01000007.1:0-25014 GCA_002313895.1 Dehalococcoidia bacterium UBA1123 | reverse complement strand
GAAAACAGAGAAATCAGAGACCGCCTCCAAGTCTGAATCTTCTTCAGACTCAAAGCCCGGGTCCACGCCCAAAACTGCGTCGAAGAGCGACTGACCATTGCGCGCCCTGATTCAAAGGGTGTCGCAGGCGGCAGTATTGGTTGACGGCGAGTCGCTCGGGCAGATCGGCCCGGGGTTGGTAGTTTTTGTCGGGATTTCCCGCGAAGACGACGAGGCGGATGCCGATTACATCGTGTCCAAGATTGTGAACCTGCGTATCTTCTCGGATGAGGGAGGCAGGTTCAACCTATCAGCACTGGACATCGAGGCCCAACTTCTGGTCATCAGCCAGTTCACGCTTTATGCCGACACTCGCAAGGGTCGTCGCCCAAGTTTCACCGATGCCGGTTTGCCGGAAGACGCAGCGAAGCTTTTCGACGTCACGCTTGGAAAATTCAAGCAGACCGGTTTGGCAGTCGAAACGGGACGGTTCCAGGCTCACATGCTCGTGTCGATAGAGAATGACGGGCCTGTCACGATAATGCTGGACTCTGAGGACCGCAACCGGCCTCACCGGGGATGAAGCCACTCAGCGGTGGTTTAGATGGGTGACCAGAAACCTAATGTGCCTGTGGCGATGGGTTCAACTGACAGTGTTCGTCCAGTGTCCATCACGAACACATGGATTCCCGTGTGGCCGGGGTGAGCGCTGTATGAGGCGGTCACCGCCTGCTCGCTGAGAGTGCCTGCGAAGACCAGAAATTGGCTATCCGGCGACCAGAGACGGTGGGAGTAGGCGTACTGGTCGAAGAACTGGAACATTGTCATCTGATCGGATGATGGGACGAAATCCACAAGAGGCGTCCTCACTCCTGATTCGATGTCGAACAGCGTCCAGCGCAGATTCCCTCGTCCGTCTGGTATTGAAACGTAGGCAATTTTCGTGCCGTCGGGCGACCAGAAGTAAGCGATGATGTTGTCTCTGAGCATCGCAATTTCGCTGAAATCAGAGGAGTCGAGTATCTTTAACTCTCTGAATACCAGCGTTGGCCCTCCCAGGTACAAGACTGCATTGCTTGAGTCAGCAATTGCCAGTTTGCTCCCGTCTCTGGTCCACTGGAACGCCGAATCAGAGACTGCGTCAGTAATGGGTATCGCCTCGCCGACACCATCGGGAGTTACCGGCGCGAAATAAATCCTCGAATTCGAGGCGTCAATTTCACGAGCAAATGTGATTGCTTTCTCGACTGGTCTCCAAGCCGGGACTCGGTAACTTAGCGAATTTACACCGATTTGCTTTACCGTAAGCGGGCCGTCAGTGTTCACAAGGAAGTGATCGTCAGACCTGTGCACCATGAGGTCAGAGGAGTCATCGGACCACGACATCCATAGCGGCCCCTGGTCAAGTACGTATAGTGAGCCGGGGTCGTCTGACAGATCGTCCAAGAAGAGGGTTAGTCCGTTTTGTTGCGTGACTCCGACGAATGCTAACTTTTCGCTATTGGGCGACCATAAAGGGTAGTGGACAACTCCTTCTGCCAGCAGGCCCGCGAACCCGGGTTCGCCAATGTGGAGTTTGCGAGAAACGTGGGTTTTGGACTCGTACTCGAACAGCGTTATGCTCGAGTCGCCTCTGGCGTCGTTGACCAACCCGGAGTACACCATCTTCTTTCCATTTGGCGCCCACGTGGGCCAGGTGAAGAAACCCTGGGGACCCGAAATCTCAATCATATCTGTGCCATCGGGTTTGATGGTTCTGACCAATCCGTCCAAACCAACAATGGCAATTCTATTTACGGATGGCTCTGGGGGCAGCGGCGGCAGGTTGGACGCGACCCCGCCGCGACTACCCAGCACCGCCAGGATGACGAGGGCCGAGACCAGTATAACCATCCCCGCGTTGGTTCGCATTTAGCCCTCCAAGTCAGTCCAGCATGTCCATGCTGATGTCGAGCGCGAGCACAGAATGCGTAAGAGCGCCGACCGAAATAATATCCACGCCTGTCGCCGCCACCGCGCGAACTGTCTCTAGCGTGATACCGCCGGACGCTTCGGTGAAGGCTTTTCCTTTTGCGATCTGGACGGCGATTGTCATCTGTTCCACGTCCATGTTGTCGAGCAATATAATGCCCGCGCCTGCGTCCAATGCCTCGTCTAGTTGCTCCAGGGTTTCCACCTCAACCTCGACCCGGATGGTGTGCGAGGCTTCGCGGATGGCTTTTTTTACGACGTCTCCGAGGCTCATCCCGTCGCCCCTCAGGGCGTCGATATGGTTGTCCTTTATGAGTATGCCATCTCCGAGGTTCTGGCGATGGTTTTGACCGCCTCCCATTCGGACCGCATACTTTTCCAGAAATCTTAGTCCGGGGGTCGTTTTGCGGGTGTCAACGATTCTGACAGGATGCCCTTCTACCGCTTTGACGTAGCGTTGAGTCTGTGTTGCGATGCCGCTCATATGCTGCATGAAATTGACAGCAGTACGCTCTGCCTTCAGCAACGACGCCACGCGACCTTGTATCGTGCCGAGATGGTCGCCCGGACGGATCGGAGCGCCGTCTTCCAAAAGAGCGGTAATGGACACGCGATCATCGAACCGACGGAAGGCTTCGAGGCCAACGTCGAGGCCTGCCAGAATGCCTTCCTCTTTGGCGAGCAGGACCGCCGTGGACTCAAGATCTGGCGGCACCAGAATGTCTGTGGTGGGGTCGCCGATGCTCAGGTCTTCGGCCAGTGTGCGGTCTATCAGGTCGCGGATGTCTCTCGTAATCTGCATACTTGCACTCTACATCATTTACAAAACAATAGGCCCATCCGAGAAGAAGGACGGGCCTATTTTACATTCAGTTTTGGACCAACGCTAGACGATCGCCAGCATCCTGTCCAGAGCAATTTTCGCCTGCTCTGCGATGTCGTCGGGAACTGTGATCTCGTTGACCACGACGCCCTCGTTCAGGCCATCCAGCACCCAGGACAGGTACGCGGGATGAATTCTGTACATGGTGGAACAGGGGCAGACCACAGGGTCGAGGCAGAACACCGTCTTGTCGGGGTTCTCTGCGGCGATGCGATTGACGAGGCTAACTTCAGTTCCCACTGCGAACTTCGAGCCTGCAGGAGCCTCGGAAATTGTCTTCAGAATGTACTCGGTGGAACCGTGGGAGTCTGCCGCGTTCACAACTTCCATCGTGCATTCGGGATGAACGACGACGTGGATGTCGGGATAGGTTTCGCGCGCCTTTTCGATCTGATCGACGGTGAACCTTGTATGCACGGAGCAATGCCCCTGCCACAAGATCATCTTGGCGTTGATTAGCTCCTCTTCCGTGTGGCCTCCCAACTCCTTGAACGGGTTCCAGACCACCATTTCGTCAACGCCGATGCCCATTTTCACGGCAGTGTTGCGGCCAAGGTGCTGGTCGGGAAGGAACAGCACGCGCTGTCCACGCTCGAATGCCCAATCAAAGGTCGCCGGGGCGTTGGACGACGTGCAGACGATGCCGTTGTTGCGTCCGCACAGCGCTTTGATTGCCGCGGTGGAGTTCATGTATGTGATGGGAACGACTCCGCCTTTGTCGCCGAGGACACGTTCAAGGTCGTCCCAACAGTCCATCACGTCGTCGATCTGCGCCATGTCGGCCATCGAGCATCCAGCGGTTATGTTCGGGAGGATAACCTTTTGATGGGGTTCCGAGAGGATGTTCGCGGTCTCGGCCATGAAATGGACGCCGCAGAAAATTATGTGCTGTGACTGACCCTGGGTCGCCGCATATTGAGAGAGCTTAAAGGAGTCGCCCCGAACGTCCGCAAACTCGATGATCTCGTCCCGCTGGTAGTGGTGACCGAGAATCACGGCGGTGTCGCCCAGCTTGGCTCTTGCCGACGTGATGCGCTGTCGCAGTTCTTCAGGAGACATTCGCATGTACTCGACAGGTAGTTTTTGCCATCTGACACCGGCGCTGAACTCCTCGGCCAGCGTTTTTGAAGCAAGCTCTTCGTCGGTTTGGCAGAAGGCGGACTGCTCAATCTCGGTTATTGGTATTGTCGGTATCTTGAGCTTAATTACCATGTATATGTGACTCCTATCTGAGTCCTGGTGAATCAGTTAGTCTCAAACCTTAAATAATTGGGTCCAGTTGCTGCGACCACTTGGGGCCTCATGGATTTCAGACGGCAAGCGTGCCTTGAAGCGACCAGGGGCCAACCCGTTCGATTTTCACAGTCACCATCTCTCCGCTTCGATTGATATCTTCGTCGAAATAAACCAGTTTGTCGTTCCGGTTGCGGCCAAACCATCGGCCACGTTTGCGGCCCTCGACGAGAATTTCCTGTGTGGTTCCCTCAAGAGTTGAATTGATCTCTGTCAATACCGTTTCCTGAAGAGATGTGATTGCCTTCAGTCGGCGTTGTTTTTCTTCGTGAGGCACGTTGTCTTCCATCATCCTCGCGGCGATGGTTCCGGGCCTTGTCGAGTAGGCGGCGGCGTGGACTTTGTCAAATTTCATGTCTCTGACCATTTCCAGGGTCCGCTCGAACTGCTCTTCGGTCTCTCCGCAGAACCCGACGATCAGGTCCGTTGCCATAGACACGTTGGGAATCCGATTCCGAATCCTCTCGATTTTCGCGCGGTACTCGTCGTTTGTGTACCCGCGTCGCATGTTTTTCAGCACCTGGTCGTCGCCGGCCTGGAACGGGAGGTTCACGTGTTCGCAGACTTTGTCGAGATGGGCGATAGTGTCGATGATGTGGTCGCTCATGTCGTTGGGATGGGAGGTCAGGAATCTGACGCGTTCCAGTTCTTCTACCTCGTTGACTGCCGAAAGCAGGTCGCCGAGGTCTATTGAGCCGGAGAGGTCGTGACCGTATGAGTCGACGTTTTGGCCCAGTAGGGTGACTTCTTTGACGCCGCGACGGGCCAGCATGCGTGCCTCAAGAACGATCTCATCCACTGGCCTGCTCACCTCGCGGCCCCGTCGATAAGGAATGATGCAGAATGTGCAGAATTTGTCGCATCCGTGGATGATGGGGATGTAGGTTGCCACGTCGGCTCTGGCAGTGAGGGGGCCGACACAACCTTCGGGATCAATGCCGATGCGCTCTCCGACGATTTCCAGAAGTCGGCCGAACTGCTGTGGCTGCATGAAGGCGTCAACGTAGGGGTAGCGTTTTTGAAGCGCTTTGGTCTGGGGGCCAACCATGCAGCCCATCAACGCCAGAACTTTTTCAGGGTGCTTCTGTTTGAGGGGTTTGAGGCTGGTAAGCATTCCAATAACCCGGTCCTCGGCGCTTTCGCGGACGACACAGCTATTGAGAACGATAACGTCGGCATCGCCAGGGCTTTCGGTGGGGCCAAGGCCCATCTGACCGAGTGCGCTTTCCATGCGCTCAGAGTCGGCCTTGTTCATCTGGCATCCCACGGTCCAGATGTAGTAACTTTCCATAGTTGAAAATTTTCCTGATATATCTATTTTCGGATGGCGGAGGGGGCGGGATTCGAACCCGCGAGAGGCATTTCTACCCCTAAGCGCTTAGCAGGCGCCCGCACTAGGCCACTATGCGACCCCTCCTCGGGAATCCAATATATCAGAGATAATTTCACCGAGCAAACAAAACATTGTGAATTTCGGTACTATTTGGAAGATGGCTCTCGAAAACCGTCACATACCTGGAGTTTGTGCATCATAAGCGTCATCTTTGTTTTTGCGGGATTGAGATGTCAGCGAATTTGATAAATTTTTCACATATTAGCGTAAATGCTTAATTGATCACAAAATAGCGGTTATTTGTGCTTGATTTCACAATATATGTCGGTTGGAGTCTGAACTTTGTATAAAAATGGCTCTATGCTGGAGCCATTGATCGACATCGCTCTTGTGAGTTTTTGGCCGACACATAGCGTAATACCAAAAACACTGTGTCACTGGAATCGCGGCTAGTGTCGTGCGTCGACCAGATTCTTCGATGCGGCTCAGAATGACAGGCAAGCTGGCGGGCGGCTCAGAACGATGAAGCGGTTGGTAGGCGGCCGGAGATTTCCTGGAAGTTCACGACATGGATGAATCTGACTCAGTTGGAGTCGCCGCCGATGTATGATGATGCGGCGAGAGGGTCGAATTCTTCCTGGCTGCCTACCCAGACGCCGCCGCCCTCGAAGAACTCTTTTTTCCAGATTGGCACGATCTGCTTGATTCGGCTGATGCTGTACTCTGACGCTTCGTAGGCGTCCTTGCGGTGGACCGACGACGTAGCGACCACAAGGCTGGGTTCGCCGATTTCGAGCCTGCCCAGCCGATGTGCGATGGCGACGCCTTTGAGGTCCCAACGCTCCATCATCTCTTCGGCGACGCGGGCGAGTTGTTGGTCTGCCATCGGTCTGTAGGCTTCGTACTCCAGGAACAGGACTTTTCGGTCGCCTGTATGGTCGCGAGTGACGCCCAGAAAGGTCACGACTGCGCCCGCCGCATCGTGCAGGACTTTCCATGTGACAGCCTCGGCGTCCAGAGGCTCGTGTGTAATCTCGATCATTTCGCCCCTCCGCTCACTGGCGGTATCAATGCCGCTTCGTCTCCGTCGTTCAGCGGGAATGTGTGGTCCTGATATTCTTGGTTAATTGCCACCACCAGAGAGTCCGGGTTGCTTGTGAGGTGAGGATACGCCGCGCAAACGTCATCCACCAGGGTTTTCACACTGGCGCCCTCGGACAGGTCCAGCACGATCTGGCTGGTTTTGGCTTTTTCTCTATAGCTGGCAAACAGACGAACCGTGATTCTCAGCGCGTGGCCTCCTCCGTCGTCGATTGATCGGCGACTGGAAATCGTTTGCTAAATTATACCAGCCGGACGGCTTCTAACGCCCGATTGCGTAGGTGTCTCTTCGGGGATCGGCTCCGCCTTTTAGTACGCCGGATTCGTGGTCAACCACGATTGCAGACATCGCGCCCATCGCCGGAGACCAGTCGTTCATCGCTCTGAGGTCGTGGCCTCGGCCATTAAGGTCGCTGTTGACCTCGCCGGATATTCGGCCCTCGACGTGGATTCGGCCCGGAAGGTAAGCGTGGGGCCAGAATGAGTTCGGATAGTTCCAGGGAACGAATCTGGGCGCTTCAATGGCCGCCTGCGGGTCCATGCCAAATTCGACGATGTTCAAAAGCGTTTGCACCATAGCTGGGCCTTGAGCGTCGCCGCCCGGAGTTCCGAAGGGCATGAATAGCTTTCCGTCCTTGAATGCCATAGCGGGATTCGGAGTCAGGCGGGGGCGTTTCCCTGGTTGAAGGCTGGATGCGTGGTCTTCTTGCAGCCAGCTCTGGGTTCCGCGAGAGGAGATCATGATGCCGAGGCCCGGCACGACTGGCGCGCCGAACAGTCCGTCGCTAGGCGTGGCCGAGAAAGCGTTGCCCCATCTATCCACGACGCACGTGTAAGAGGTGTCCTGCTCCAGCCGCCCCAGAGACGCCGCGAGGTTGCCGTTTGAGGCGTTGCGGCCTTCGCCGTTCTGGTAGGTCCACGGCTCGCCGGGAGGGGGCATTTCTTGGAACGCCATGTCCATGTTGATTACCGAGCGTCGGGCAGTTGTGTAACCCTTTGCCATAAGGCCTTCCATCGGGACGTCGACATGGTTGGGGTCGCCGTAATAGTGGTGACGATCAGCGAAGGACAGGTTCAGCGCCTGAGAAACCAGGTGAACGTAGTCTCCGGAGTTGTGTCCCAAGCTGCTCAGATCGTCGTCCTCAAGAATCTGGAGAGTCTGAGCCACGACTGGCCCCTGACACCAGGGGCCGCAGGTGTAGATGTCCAGGTCTTTGAAACTCCCGACAACAGGCTCTTCGATCTTGACGGAAAAATTACGCATGTCGTCGAGGCTCAAGAATCCGCCCATTAGCTCACTGAATCTGGCAATCTCCTCGGCGATGTCGCCCTTGTAGAAGTAGTCGCGGGTGGCCTGGATAGCCTCCGCTCGTCCCATGTGAGAATTGGCGCGCTCGACTTCGATCAGGCGCCTGAATGTGCGAGCGAGGTCTTTTTGCACTAATGGCTCGCCCAGCCTCGGCGCTCGGCCATTGGGCATGAACACTTCGCTGGTGGAAGCCCAGGCTTCAGGGTCGTTTCGGGCTGTGTCTTCAGATTGGGCCAGGCCGCTTGCCACCGGCCCAGACACAGGGAATCCGTTTTCTGCCAGTTCCAACGCCGGCGTGATTACTTCCTCGAAGGTCATGGTTCCAAATTTTTCGAGAGCCGTCAGCCAGGCGTCGGGGGCGGATGGAACGACGCATCGTTTGATTCCGGGGGGGATTTGGCCTCCCTCGTTCTCGATAAAATGTTCGATTGACGCAGCTTCAGGCCAAGTCCCAAGCCCGCTGATGGTCGAGACCTTGTCAGACTCGGCTATGTAAACGATTATCGGCGCCACTCCGCCGAAGTTGGTTGCGTGAGGGAGAGTGACGTTGATGACAATTCCAGAGGCGACTCCAGCGTCTATGGCGTTGCCGCCTTGCTCCAGGATTCGGTATCCAGCGGACGCTCCGAGATAGTGGCCTGCCGATACCATGTGAGTCACGCCCATCACTGGGGGCCTGTACGAGTTGATGCCTATTGCCATGTCTTTGATGCCTCCTGATTAACTGCGATTGTGAGCAACCTACATAGCCTAAGATTCCAATTCGCCGTCGGAGTTTGACTACGGTCTGTAAACAGCTGTGCATCTCTGAGAGCAAGTTCAGCACATCTGAGTCTTTCTGAGGCACAACCACCGATTCATGCATCAATCGATTCCGGAATCTTACGATCGAAAGTTCATATTGCTCTTGTAGTTGTTTTGGGAGTTTACGTATGTTGGATTTATTATGGTTAACCAAATCTTTCAGATATTGTGACATCGAGAAACCATCAGTTACTCTGTATGCGTTATTGGACTCTTTGAGAGTTGTGTCTAAGGCTCGATTAGCATGTACGACTTGTAGCAACCTCTTACAATCTCGACGACGAACTTTCTGTGCCCTATTTATCTGGTCAAACGCAAATAAAATGTCGGGATATTTTTGAGAATTGGCAACAACGCTGCCTGCAACCAGGGCTTTGAGAGCTGTAACGCGGGAGAGATTAGTACTCAAACTCCCGCCTCTTTTCGTCGCCTAATCGGCGTTGAATATCGCGTCCCAGAAGATCAATTCGAGTTACCATGATCTCTCACTCGGCAAGTTAATTGCCATAGTCGGTGCCAATGATTAGGGGCAGAATTTCAGAATTTCAAAATTGTAATATGTAATTGTCGCGGTGATCTATTTGTTACCCGGCGAATGCGCCGCCGTTTACGTGGATGGTTTGCCCGGTGATGAAGCTGGCCTCATCTGAAGCCAGGAACGCGCATGCTTTGGCTAATTCTTCTGGGAGGCCGAGGCGGCCCACCGGGATGCCTACAACTCTTTGGGGTTGTTCGAAACGTTCCTGGGTCGGGGAGCGAGATGTGTCGTACGCTCCGGGGACTATGTGGTTCACGTTGATGCCCGACGGCGCAAGTTCGACGGACAGAGCGCGTGTCATTCCCAGCGCGCCCATCTTGCCGGCACATACGTGCGCCCAATCTGACCGCCCTTTAAAGGCGTTGAGGCCGGACACGTTGATTATTCGACCCCAACCGCGTTCGATCATTCCGGGGACTACGGCTTTGCTGCAAAAGAAAGGCCCGTCCATGTTAACGCCGTTGACGTATCGCCAGTCTTCCAACGTCATATCGGTGAAGGATTTGACGTCTCGGAGTCCTGCGTTGTTGACGAGGATATCCACGCGCCCGAATTCGTTCAGGGCCGCGGACACCATTGCGTTCACCTGTGCCTGATCAGCCACGTCGGCCACGGTCGCGGCGGCGCGCACGCCGAGATCGCGGGCCTCCTGAGCAACAGACTCCGCCTCTTCTCGATTTGTTCTGGCATTGGTTACGACGTCGGCCCCTCTTGAGGCCAGTTCGAGAATGGTTGCGCGGCCAATGTTTCGACCTGAACCTGTGACGAGTGCTACTCGCCCTTCCAAGCTTCGAGCGTCAGCCATATTTCATATGCCTTTCTTGCGTCGAGCCAGTCAATCGCTGGGAGTCCTGAATAGCTAGTCAGCTGCCGCGGGCGTGGATTCGGTGGTCTTGATCACCTGAGAGTCCTCGAGGGAGCCGATCTTTTCGTCGTCGTATCCCAGAACGTCGGACAAAAGCTCCCTCGTGTGTTCGCCTATCAACGGCGTTGGGTTCACGACCATTGGAGTCCTGCCGAATTTGATGGACTTGCCAGTCACCCACATCGTGCCTGCGACCGGGTCGGGGATTTCCATCATCATCTCTCGTTCTTGCAAGAGGGGTTCTTTGGCCGCCTGCTCGACGGTGTTAACGGGCGCGCAAGGAACGCTGTGGGCAGACAGATGTTTTGCGGCGTCACGGGTGTTCCGTTCGGAGAACCACTCCGTAAGTTCGTCTTCCAACGCGTCGTTGTTGGCCTGCCGGTCGGCCCGTGTGGAGAATCGGGTGTCTTCTAGCCATTCGGGCTTGTTCACGGCTTCGCACATCCTGCCCCACATAGCGTCGTTGTTGGCGGCAATGATTATCCAGCCGTCTTTGGTCTGATAGGTTCCGCCGAGGCCTTTCCCGTTGCCCTCGCGCTGGACCACGTGGCCGGAACCCAGATATGCGGAAATGGGAATCTCGTTGGTAGTGAATCCGGTGTCGGCAAGACAAACGTCGATGGTCTGGCCCTCGCCGGAGATGTCACGCTCTCGCAGAGCAGCCAGAGCGCCGATGGTGGCGTGGAGAGAGGTGATTCTGTCGATCAGGGGGAACGCGGTCCGCATAGGAGCGTCATCCGGCGCTCCCGTCAACGACATGAGGCCGCCCATCGCTTGCCCTATAGGGTCGAAGCCAACCTGGTCTTTCATCGACCCTGTCTGGCCGTATGCCGACACGTTGATCATGATGATCTTGGGGTTCAGTTCTTTCAGCACATCGTAGCCGAAGCCCATGATGTCGATGGTGCCGGGCCTGAAGTTCTGAAGGAATATGTCAGAGACCTTCACAAGGTCTCTCAGCACTTCCTTGCCCTCGTCGGTTCTGAGGTTTATGGCGAGGCTCTTTTTACCGGAGTTGTACTGCACCCAGTAAGCACTCTGGCCTCGAACGGTCGGGCCGTTGCGACGGCTCTCATCTCCATTCAGCGCCTCTACCTTGATAACTTCTGCGCCCATACGGGCGAACATCAGGGCGCAACGAGGGCCTGCCTGATACCTTCCCAGGTCCAATACTCTCAGTCCGGCCAACGGCGTGTTCTGTTCGGTCATGTCTACTTGCGCCCCTTTCTATCCAGGAATGGCTTGAATCCTTCCAGCACCGGCGTGGGCGATAGCTTGCCTGCCTGCGCCGTTTGTTCGCCCTTATACATCTGTTGCCAGGGTTCACCGACATCGTCCATTAGCAGTTCTTTGATGCCCTGAACCATGCGCGGATCGTTGGCCGCGATGAGGTTGGCTAGTTCCATCGCCTTGTCCATCAATTCCTCGGCTGGAACCAAGTGGTTGAGCAGTCCAATCCGGAGCGATTCTTCCGCCCCGACCACGCGAGCAGTCAGCAGGAGTTCTTTCGCCATCGGCCAGCCAACTTGCATAGGCAGGCTCCATGTTGAGTTCACGCGGCCATATTGGGCGGCTAGGAAACGGAATCTTGAACGTTCGCATCCCACTCGGATGTCCATGCTGGATGCCAGCACGGCTCCGCCTCCGTAGGCGAGGCCGTTCATCGCGCCGATCGTCGGCTTTGTGCATGCGGCTATGTGCCATGCGAAGTCGGCTCTTCGTGGGTCGGGAGGCGACGAATCGTCGGATTCGGCATTTCGCGCCATCTCGTGGATGTCGGCTCCGGCGGAGAATGCTCGCTCGCCCGATCCGGTGAATATAATGGCGTGAACGCTGTCGTCGTCTTCAAGCTCGGTCACGGCGGCGTCGATTTCGCTGTATAGTTGCTGACTCAGCGCGTTGAGAACCTCTGGCCGGTTGAGTTGAATTATGCCTACATTGTCCTGTCGTACAAGGAGTAATAGCTCGTAGCTCAATTGCTCGCTCCTGCTCTAGCGTTGGGTGGCGCCATTATATGAACGCACGCTGGGAGGGTCAAGATTTTTTCATTGTGTGTGACCCCTTGCGGCTGTGAGTTGACGCTCAACTCAAAATCTTGTCGCCTAGTGCTGACTGACGGGCATGGGTGTATACTATTGCCGATTTGCGGGACAGGAAAAACGAGCCAGGCTGGGTAGAAGTCTTTGACCTTGAAGACTGACGCATCGCCCAAAGCCCTGTGCCGTTCTCGAGGGCGAAATCCAAAAACACCGGAGAATGCCATGACTGCTTCGACATTCAAAACAATCGAAAAGCCGGCGATAGACAAGTTCGACGTCACGCCGAACCTGGATCGTGATAATGTGCGAGAGTTCGATTGGCAGGATTTGTACTCAGAGTTGGACTGGCTCCCGGGGGGAGGCCTGAACAAGGCCCACGAGGCCATCGATCGCCACGCCAACGGTTCCAAACGGGACAAAATCGCCCTCATCTGGGAGGGCAAGAACGGCGAACGGGAAGACTACACCTTCGGACAGATGAAGGAGGAGACGGACAAGTTCGCCAACGTGCTCAAGAGCCTAGGGATCGAAACCGGAGATAGGGTATTTTTGTTTATGGACCGACTGCCGGAACTGTATTTCGCATTTTTCGGCATTCTCAAGGCTGGCGCTATCGCCGGGCCGCTGTTCTCGGCCTTTGGCCCTGATCCGGTGAAAGACCGGATGATAGACAGCGGCGCGAAAGTGCTGGTCACTCAGCCTGATCTGCGTCGCAAAATCGCTGGGATAATCCCTGAACTTTTCGATCTTCAACATATTATCATTGTCAATAAGGACGGACGCGACCCTGCTCCCATCGACACGCAGGACCTGGATTATTACGCGGAGATGGGCAAGGCTCCATCAGAATTCTCCATCGTCAATACCAGCCAGTATGACTATTCCATTATGCATTACACCTCTGGGACGACGGGCAAGCCGAAGGGGGCGGTCCACCGCCATCAGGCGGCTGTTCAACAGTACGCCACCGGCAAGTGGGCGCTGGACCTGCACGAGGACGACATTTACTGGTGCACGGCAGATCCGGGATGGGTGACGGGAACGTCCTACGGCATGATGGCGCCGTGGACTAACGGGGTGACACAGCTTATCTACGAAGGCGGCTTCCGGGCTAGCGCCTGGTATGAGCAGATTCAAAAGCACAAGGTCACAGTCTGGTACACCGCGCCGACGGCCATTCGGATGCTAATGAAGGCGGGAGACGACGTGCCAAAGAGGTATGACCTCTCTACCCTGCGATTCACCGCCAGCGTGGGCGAGCCTCTAAACCCCGAAGCGGTCGTGTGGGGCGAGAGCGCTATCGGCATGCCTTTCCACGACAACTGGTGGCAGACGGAGACCGGCGCGATAATGTGCGCCAACTACGCCTCGATGGCTATCAAGCCCGGCTCGATGGGGAAGCCCATCCCAGGCGTCGAGCTTGGCATAGTGGACGACAATTTTGAACAGGTTCCGGCCGGCGTGGATGGGAACCTTGTGGTTCGACCCAACTGGCCGTCCATGTTCCACGGGTATTGGAACAATTCATCGATGTATAATTCGCGATTCAAGGGCGGCTGGTATATGACCGGCGACAACGCCCGCGTGGACGAAGAAGGCTACTTCTGGTTCGTGGGACGCTCTGACGATGTGATTAACACCGCGGGACATCTTGTTGGCCCATTCGAGGTGGAGAGCGCGCTTATCGAGCATCCCGCCGTCGCTGAGGCCGGCGTCATAGGCAAGCCTGACCCGATAGCGATGGAGGTTGTGAAGGCGTTCGTGGCCCTGAATGATGGCTACGAGGAGAGCACTCAGCTTCGCAATGAGATCATGCGCTTCGTTCGCGAGAAACTCTCCACCGGTGTTGCCCCTAGGGAGATCGACTTCATTCCCAGTCTGCCGAAGACTCGAAGCGGCAAGATCATGCGCCGCTTGTTAAAGGCTCGCGAGCTCGGCCTTCCGGAGGGTGATATTAGTGGGTTGGAAGAGGATTAGTCGCAAATTACCGGCACTAACCAGGTATATCCTGAAAGCTGACTGCTGATCGCTGACAGCCAAATCGAGGGAGAGAAAAATGAAATTCTGTTGGTTCCATCTGATGCCTTATAGGTACTTGCCAGAGGACTTTGAGGAGAAGTATCGGTCAGTTTGGGTTGACGTGCCCAGCAAGCTGTTTGACCCGATCAAAGCCAACGAGCTTTACAATGAGTACCTCGACGAGCTTGAATTTGCCGACGAAGTGGGCTTCGATGGCATCTGCGTGAATGAGCATCACAATAACGCCTATGGCATCATGCCTTCTCCCAACATCACTGCGGCAACTCTCACGCGACGAACCAGTAACGCGGCGATAATTGTTTTGGGCAACAGCTTGGCGCTTTACAATCCGCCCATCCGAGTGGCCGAAGAGTTCGCTATGCTCGACTGTATCAGCGGGGGCAGGTTGGTGGCAGGCTTCCCTGTTGGAACGTCGATGGACACCAACTACGCCTATGGGGTCAATCCAGCGACCCTCCGTGAAAAATACTACGAGGCCCACGATTTGGTCATGAAGGCGTGGACCGAGCCGGAGCCATTTGCCTTCAACGGCAAGCACAATCAAGTCAGGTACGTGAATATTTGGCCTCGTCCCCTCCAACAGCCGCATCCGCCGGTCTGGATTCCGGGCGGCGGGAGCGTGGAGACGTGGGAGTGGACTGCGGAGAAGAACTACGTCTACTGCTACTTGAGCTACTTCGGCTATAAACGCGGCATCGACGTTATGAACGGATTTTGGAAGAAGATGGAGGAGTTGGGTGTCGATGACAACCCATACCGGGCTGGTTTCCTCCAGTTGGTGTGCGTAGCTGAGACCGACGAAAAAGCGAAAGAGTTGTATGAAGAGCATGTGGATTACTTCTACAAAAAGTGCCTCCACGTTTACGAAGGCTTCGCTGAGGCCCCTGGTTATCGGACTATTCGGACGATTAAGTCTGGAGCCTTAGCACAGGTCGGGGCCGCTGCCAGTCGGTTCCGCCAGCGGCTGACATGGGAGGACTATATCGAGCAAGGCTACATTATCGCAGGAAGCCCAGAGACGGTTGTAGAAAACCTTCGCAAAGCCGCCGAAGGCCTGCGGGTCGGGCATCTTATGACACTTTTGCAGATCGGCTCCATGCCTCGTGACCTGACGATGAAGAACACAGAGATGTTCGCGACTGAAGTCGCCCCGCACCTTCAAGATATGTGGGACGAGTACGAGGATCACTGGTGGCCGCAGGCTCTTCCCCAAGCCGAGCGCGCAGCCCCAGACGAAACCCGCGTCATCGCAGCAGATTAGAGGCAAGGCATGACTACTACACAGGAAATGGTGACCGTTCAGGTCGGCCCCATCAGCACGTCGGTCCAGAAGGCGGGGAGCGGCGATCCGCTAGTGTATCTCCACGGAGCGTTTGGGTACAAAGGCTGGCCGTCGTTTCTGGACACGCTCGCAGAACAATACACTGTTTATGCTCCATTGCACCCAGGATTCCTGGATGCTGAGGGAATCAACGAGATTGACGATCTTCTCGGATTGGTCTTGTATCATCAGGACTTGTTGGACGCTCTAGGCTTGGACAAGCCGAACATCGTGGGGCAGTATTCTGGGGCTATGGTGGCTGCTGAGATGTCGGCGATCTGCACTCACACCACCGGAAAACTCGTGCTGGCCGCGCCTGCAGGTCTCTGGCTGGACGATAACCCTGGCGTCGACTACAACACGACACCCCACATCGAGTCTCGCAGCATCCTGTTCGCCGAGCCGGACTCCGAGATCGCCAGGTCTGTTTTGCCTGACACCGACTCTGACGAGGAGTTGGGGCTTCAAATTATCGAGCGGGTGCAGTCTCTAAGCGCGGTGGCCAAATTTCTGTGGCCGATACCAGAGAAAGGGCTTCGCAGGCGCGCTGGACGGATCAGGAATGAGACTCTTATTGTCGTCGGAGACAACGACAAGATCGTGCCTTCGGCCCATGGCGATGTGCTGGCGTCTGAGATCGCCAACTCCAGTGTCCACGTCATGAAGGATGCCGGACACCTGTTTATCTTGGAGCAGCCGGAGGAGTTCGCGAGGGTTGTGTCTGATTTCCTGGGATGATTAAGAAATTTGGATAGCGCAGTTGAGCCTCAAGGATAACTAATCGAGGCTGACAACCGAAATTGGCAGCCTTTGGTTAAATCGCTGCTGTTGGAGAACTGAATGGCGAAACACCGGCATTTGATTGACACCACAAAACTCGACCGCGACTGGGTTGAGGGCGAGGTGTTTTCGCTTTGCGATAAGATTCGGATTCAGTCTGATTTCGAACCTGCCATGAAAGGGCGGTCGCTGTATTGCCTTTTCTATGAGCCGAGTTTTCTCACCAGAACTTCCTTTGAACAGGCGGCTGGACTGATGGACGGTCAAGCTTTCCATACTGAGGACGCTTCGCAGTTCTTCCCTGTGCATGCGCCGAATTACATCGACAACATCATCAATATTCTGGCGAGTTTGCACATAAATCTTGTGGTTTTGAGGTCAGGAGATTCCGGGGTCGTCGAGCGGGCCGCGTCGGCGGAAGCGATGCCTGTGGTCAACGGCGGCAGTCCAGACGATCATCCGACGCAGGCGCTGGCTGATCTTTACACGATACACCACGAACTCGGCGGCGTGGATGGCAAGACCATCGCGGTCGTGGGACGCTTGGAACATCGAAATGTCAGCGCATTGTTGAAGGGGTTGGCGATGTTCAATGACATCAAGTTGATGCTGGTCCCTTTCAGCGGCCAGGTGCCTGAAGAGGTTATCAGCCATTGTGTGGAAAACGGCGTGACGGTGCAGGAGCATCGAGACATCGACTCGCTGTCTGAGGCGGATGCGATCTACCTCAACGGGCCGAGAACCGTCGCGCACGCTCAGTTATTGAGGTCTCGGGGTTCAGGCCACCTCAAGATTGACGACGAGTTCATGTCTCGACTCAAGGACGATTGCATTGTGATGGACCCGATGCAGCGTAGCGGCGACTTTTCGATAGAGACGCAAGACTCCAGATTGGCTTTTTACAGGCAGGCGGAGAACGCGCTGTTCGTCCGTATGGCGGTTATTCGGCACGTTCTGGGCTAAAAGGGTGGTTCTGGCCAAGCCTCAAAATATCGAGGACCGGATGAGGCGTTTGAAAAATGGGGCCACCACAGCGCCGAAGGATGTGATGAGCGGACCCAGTTCCTGATGCCGCACCGTTTTCAGAATTGTTTTGCCGTGCCAGTCGAACGAGAAGTCTGAAGACAGCACGGTGTCCTGTTGCACTTCCGGCGATAGAAACATTTCCATCATTCGATCTAGCTGAGTATCGTTCATCGACTCGAACAGCAGTCGGGCGTAATATCCGACTTTCAGTTCGTGTCCGAACACTTTTTTCCAGTCGTCTTCGTAGCCCTTGAGCTGAGCCGCTGAGAAATCACCGCACTCGAAGGCCTTGATGGCTGCGGTTGCGGCCATCTGGCCAGAGAGCATGGCATAGTAGATGCCTCCTCCTGTCGTCGGTTTGGCAAATCCTGCGGCGTCGCCGGTGACCAGGGTCCGATCAGCGTATGTGCGAGGGATAGGTTTCAAGGGGATGCCCCAGCGCCGAGGAGCTGAAATGTCATCCAATATTTTCCCGCGCTCTTTGAGGCGGCTTTGGAAACTATCGAGATGGCCGTTTAACGGGTGGTGGGACATGAGGCCGACGTGGGCGCGAGACTCGTCCAGCGGCACGATCCAACCGAAAGCCTCCGGCGCGATTTGATCTCCGACGTAAACCTCTGTGTCGGAGACGTTTCCGATTTCCACCTCCGTTTGGGCGCCCATCATGAAATCGCCGTCCTTGCCCTCTCGAAGTCCGGCCATGCGGATCAGAGGGGAGCCGAAACCGCTGGAGAGGATCAACAATTTGGCGGAGAAAGTTGTTGAGTTATTAGAGGCCCGAACTCGGACTCGAACACTGGTGTCGTCCATTTCGATCCCCGACACTCGATGGCCCAGGTGGTAGCTTGCCCCTGCGTTCATGGCAGTCTCGGCTATTTCGTTGATGTATGCCACGCGGTCCACGACCAGCGCTTGATCGCGCCTGGAAACGACGCCAAATTCTCTGCCGTTTGGGGAGATGAACGTGGCCGAGTTCGCCTGGCGGTAGATCAATTCGCTTGGAATTGGGAACGCTTCGCCGCACTCTGTCCCGACGATCCCTGTGCAGAGTTTGTCCCCAATGTCGAATCGCCAGTCCAGAACGGCGACGCGGTGGCCCTTGGACGATAGCCTAAGGGCGGCCACGTTTCCGGCAGGTCCGGCGCCGACTATGATTGCGTCGTACACTAGCAGTTCCCTGTGTGGCGGGCCGCGCGAATGAATGCGGATGTGGGGTTGATGGTTGTTGCCTAGAAGTTTTCCGTGGGCATGTTAACTTAATGGCCGGACTGGCCGCAAGAAGGGCAGTGGCGTCGAATTTGAAAATCGTGTCAGAAGCTCAGCCACGGCCGGCGGCGCACCTCATTGGAATCCATCGAACAGACTGTCGGTTTTTGACGCCATGATGAAGTCGTTTCGGTGAAGGCCGCCAATAGCATACGTTGACCAGGAAACGGTCAGTTTGCCCCACTCCACCATGATGCGGGGATGATGCCTTTGCTGCTCGGAGACTCCGACGATGAGGTTCGCGAATTCCATTGGTTTGATGAAGTTCCGGAAAGTAAACTGGCGCTCTAACAGCCGCTGGCCGTTGTCGTCGACGATGATACTCCAGTCGGGAATCTGTGGCAGCAGGTTGGCCGTCTCCTGTGCTGTGATCTCAGGAGACCCAGGCCTGCATGCGACACATCTTTCAATTTCGAGGGCCAATATCACTCTCCGCACTGGGCAATACGTCGTTGCGGCGACGTGAAGCATCATAGCATGAGAAGTGACGAATTGAACTTCAAGGGCGAGGAATGCGATTGGCGGAGAGCTTTGGCGAAGCAGGTTTGCAAAGAGCTGCCCTGATTAGAGATACGCCTTAGCGCGGAGCAGATCGAGCCGCTTGCACGGCGACCTTAGCGGAGCGTATGAGGCTTTGAACATTTTGCCCGTCGTTGGGATACGTTACAGCCCTGACAATGAATCCATCTCCCAATGACTCGTTGGAATAGATTTTTTGACAAAGGCCGTACGCTTCTTTTGCGTTCGTTTCGGGCAAAATAATCGACAACTGATCAGGGTCGGTGCGACCGAAGATGTCGCCTGCTCTGGTGTACCGGTTGACCATTCCGAACATGGTGGTGAAGTGGACTTCCCAATTCTTTGTTGCGTTGCCAAGCACGGCTTCTTCAAACTCGTCAATCTCGGCGATCATCAGGCTGCATGAATGCTGTCGCAATCGAGACCTGGCGATCTCGCGCTCGACCATCTGGTTAAACAGCAAGAAATTGTACGGCTCGACGACGCTGTCTGGAACAGCTAGAAAGATGTTGTCGATTTGGGTTTGGGACTCTGAAAAAAATTCGCGCTGGGCCAATACTTTGGCGACAGTGATTTTATTAGGTCAATGTTGAAGGGCTTTGTGATGTAATCCGATGCGCCCAGGCTGACGAGCTTGACCGCGGTTGGCACGGATCAAGGGCCGTTACCTATCGATCCGTCGGTTACGACGCAGTTGGTTCGAGAATTGTCGGAGCTTAGGAACGGCAATTCAGTCTCTTAGTTGACTCCTCGACAGTTGGAAGTTCTGAAGTTGGTGTCCGAAGGGAACAGGTATAAACGCATCGCGTGGACATGTATGTGAGCGAGATGACCGTTCACTGGGAAATGCAGGCGATATTTGACCGGCTAGGCGTGAATGATGCCGCCCACGTGGTTTCCGAAACTTACAGGCAGAGGATTATCGCGTGAAGGGGATGAGACGGTTCACAACGTCAACACTGATTGAGCGAATGTGCTGGCGTTGAGGGATCGATAGCTCTGAGCATCGAGGGGACGCGTCCCATGGGGATGGGTCTTTGTTTTGTGCGCTGAAAATTACATTTCGCGATCGAGGTCAGCCGTTGACGGGAGGTGAGGGGTGTTGTCAGGGTTCACGTTGAATACCGCGAAACGGTAGTCTTGCCTTGCCTGTGTTGGAAGTATGCCATCCAGCACTTTTCTGACTTTGTCGACTAGATCCATTGGCAAGAACGGTTTTTGGGTGAACGCCGACCCGAGTTTGAGTATTCTCTAGCTGGCGATTGCATCGTAGGCGTACCCTGATGTGAACAGGGCTTTGAGGCTTGGGCGGTTGGCTGTCAGGCGGTCCGCGACCTCTTTGCCGCCCATGATCGGCATTATCACATCCGTAAGGAGCAGGTCTATCTCAGGCACGGACGGTGCGTCAGCGATTTGCAGCGCCTCCGCCCCATTGGATGCGGTGAGAACGGTGTAGCCGTGGTCGGATAGCACTTTAGCCGCTAAAACGCGCAACGCACATTCGTCTTCGACAAGCAGGATCGTCGCTCTGCCTCCAGACGTCATTGAGGTTGGGCCGCTTCGATCGGTTCCTCAAGCGGCATCCGTGGCATAAATGTGCTGAGAGACGTCCCGCCTTTAACGGAAGATTTGAGTTCGATGGTTGGCCTCCGCGAAAAAACGGGCAATAGGCTAGTGGGTATTGTTGTTTGGATGTCCACTTTTCTATTTCAAGTATATTCTGTGGATGCTCTCGTGACTTCCGTGACGCCCCCAATTGCGACTAGAGGTTAGCCACGAACTAGCGGTTGTGACCCTGAAATCGTTCATTCGCGGGCGACGCCCATCGAGTCTGCCAGTTCTAGCAATGCCTGCGCGCGCTTGACAACCGGCACGTCTACGACCTTGCCATCGAGGGACGTGGAACCCCTGCCCTGCGCTGCGGCTTCGTCGAACGCGGCTATCACAGCCTTGGCGTGCTGAATCTCGTCGGCGGATGGGCAATACACCTCGTTTATTACGTCGATTTGGGCCGGATGGATGGCGAACCTGCCTCTGAAGCCGTTGCCCTTCGATGTCTGAGAATTTTCCCGCAGCCCGTCAGGGTCACGGAATGCGAAGTAGGGCGTGTCAAGGGCGAGAACTCCGGCAGCGCGGGCGGCAATGGAAATGGCGCTTCTTGCGAAGGCGAGTTCTTGGTCGTCGTCGCGGCGTTCGATCTCCATGTCGTTGGTGAAGTCCTCGGCGCCAAGCGCGACTCCGACGATTCTACTGGAGGATCGACAGATGTCGAACACATGGACTATTGCGCTTGCAGACTCAATCCACGGAATCAACTTGGTCGTGCCTATGGCCAGTCCTGATTTGACTTCCAGACGTTGAAGTATCTTGCTGACCTCCGCAGTATGGGCGGGCGTGTCGATTTTCCCAACGGAGACTCCGAACACATGAGGGCCGACCATGGCTTCGAGGTCGGCTTCCAACAGTCCGGTGTCCAGGGAATTTACCCGTGGGATGACGGGCCGGCCGGTCGCTGCGAATCGCTCTAGATATGATGCTGTGACCGCTCTCGCGTTTGATTTTTCGTCGATGGGCACTGAGTCCTCAAGGTCCAAGATGAAGGCGTCGGGTTTCAGAGCCACCGCCCTGTCGAGCATTCGAGATGTGTTGCCAGGAACGAACAGGAGACTTCTCAGGATTGTCATGTGTTTCCTTCGGGAATCGGGTATCAGGATTCAGGTGTCAGGCGGCTTGGGCGGTCTTGACGCCGAGGTATGCGTTTACGGCCTCAATGAATTCTTGAGGCTTGTCGACTGTTACCACATGACCGGCGTCAGCAACATCCACCGATGTCAGGTTGTGGCCTCTGGAAATCATGCGATCGAGGACTTCGTCGGAAACCAGCGGGCTTTTTGCCCCTCGGACTTCGAGGATGGAGCATGTGATTGTGTCGATGGCGCTCCAGTAGCGACCTATCAGGCCAGGGTCGGTCATGTCGGGCAAAGGCGTGTTAAACAGCTTGGCGTCGGCCCTCCAGGTCCATTTTCCTGAATCTAGCTGTCGGAGTTTGTCCTGGGCGTCCTGCATGAGCCGGTCGTCGGTGGCCCAAGGGTTGCTCTCGCGCATCCAGTCGAAGGACGCCTGGACTGAATCGAATTCCATCGGGGTGGGTGTTCGATGAGGGGCGGTTTTGGACCCTGCGTCCGGCTCAGGGCCGATGTCCACGATCACGATGCGCTCGACGCGGTCCTGATGGTCTGCGGTGTAGAGCAGGGAATGCCAGCCGCCCATTGACAGTCCGACGAGGACGAATGTCTTGAGTTCAAGCGCGTCTACAAACGCCGCCAGGTCTTCAACGAATCGGTCTCTGGCGTATCCATCGTCGGCGTGTCCGCTGAGACCGTGGCCCCGCTGGTCGACGGCCATAACGTGGTACTGATCGGACATGGCCTCAGCAAATTCGTCCCAGATGTGGGCCTGTCCGGTGTGTCCGTGGAGGCAGACTAGGGGCGTTTTGGATTCGTTGCCCCAGTCGAGGTATCGGAGGTTGACTCCATTGATCGTGATGTTCTTCGATGTGGGTTGATTGGAGGTCATATCGAAATCTCCTGTGTTTTGATTGTTCGGAGTGTATTAGCAGGGCACATCGGAGTCAATAATGGATCGAATTATGTCCCAGACCAGTGTTATTTGTTGGAGCGCCCGTTAAATGTGTCAGTTATGAATCTGTTGATTCTCGAGTTCGCCTGTTCGGCCTGGTCAGTTGGGAAGTCGTTGAAGCTGTGGACGGCTCCTGGGTAGACTGCCAATTCGGACTCGATTCCGGCCGTTGCCCAGCGGGCGCGCATGAACAGCGTGTCGTCTAGGAGCGGGTCGAGCGTTCCCACGGTGAACAGGGCTGGAGGCATTCCGGTTAGGTCTGCGTAGATCGGTGACACATCGGGGTCTCGGCGAATGTCTTCAGGCACATAATGGTCGTAGAACCACGCCATGATCGGCGTGCTGAGGATCAGAGTTCGGTCTCCCCAATTTGCCTGGCTGGGTGTCATTGACAGGTCGTACACCCCGTACAGTAGATTGGCGCCTTTGAATCCTGTGTAATCGTGTTTGTCTCGCATTCGCAGCATTGTGGACACGGACAGATGCCCGCCTGCGGACTCGCCTCCGATGACGATGTTGTCGGTCCCGAACTCGGATTTGGCGTTCTCGACCAACCAAACAGCCGCTGCCTCGCAGTCGTCAGGGCCGGCGGGATAGGGGTGTTCAGGGGCCAGGCGGTAGTCAACGCTAACCACGGCGGCTGAACATTCTTTCGCAATCTCTTCCAACCGAATGTCCTGGTGATGCGCCCTGCCCAGAACCCATCCTCCGCCGTGGATGTGCAAGTAGACGCCTTTGACCGTGTCCGGCACGAAAACCCGGACCGGCAATCCACCGATGTCGGTCTCGATCACCCTCTCTTCGGCCATATCAGAGTAGATTATCGGGCCGGCCGGGCCTGAGCCGTCTTCTCTCGCGGCGCGGATGGTTTCCGGCTCCAGCGTGTGGATGGGCGGAGCCTCGGCGCCGAGCCGTTCAAGTTCTGCATTGAATGCGGCCACGTCTGGGTGGATGGAGTTGGCGTCGAACAGCGTCGGGTCGGGCATCGGGCGGCTCCTTGGAAAATGATGGGGTCAGGGTAGCACAACGGGATGTCGGCTGGCGCCAATGCCCATTTGCGTGCAACTGGCCCGGAAATCGCTGGATATGCCGAAGGGGGCAGTTTGGAACGGGTAGGGTATAATATAGGCTGTGGATTAACGCTTTCCGCATTCGGAACGTTATAACACTTGAAGCGCAATCCTACACAGACCCCGTCGAGAGGGACGTAAAAATGTTCAAAAGCATCACAAAAATGTTCGGCAGCTCTGACGAGAAAGTCATCAAGAAGATGCAGCCGGATGTCGACGAAGTAAATGAGCTAGAGCCTGAATTTCAGCGGCTTAGCGATGACGAACTGCGCGCTGTGACCGTCGAGTTCAAACGACGGATCACCGAGGGCGAAGACCTGGACGATCTGCTCCCAGAGGCGTTTGCCGCAACAAGAGAGGCGGCGATGCGCGCGCTGGGTCAGCGGCATTATGATGTTCAGTTGATGGGCGGCATGGTGCTGCACGAAGGCAAGATCGCGGAGATGAGGACGGGCGAGGGCAAGACGCTGGTGTCTACGCTGGCGGCCTACTTGAACTCGCTTGCGGGCGAGGGCGTTCATCTGGTGACAGTGAACGATTATCTGGCTCGGCGTGACGCCCATTGGATGGGGGAAGTGTTTGAACGTCTCGGAGTTTCGGTCGCCACACTGCAACATGACTCGGTTGAGTTTTACGATCTGTCCCACGACAGTGGAGAGCGCGGGTTCGAGCATATGCGCCCCTGCACTCGGGCCGACGCTTATGCAGCCGACATTACCTACGGCACCAACAATGAGTTCGGGTTCGACTACCTGCGCGACAATATGTCGTCGGCGGTTGAAGGTCGGGTTCAGCGACCGCTCGCCTACGCCATTGTTGACGAGGTCGACAACATCCTGATCGACGAGGCGCGGACCCCTCTGATTATCAGCGGCCCGGCGGATATGTCGGCCAGGGAGTACCAACGGTTCTCGCGCGTTGTTCCGAGCCTGGATATGGACGTCGATTACACCATAGACGAAAAGCACAAGAGCGTCGCGCTGACCAATGATGGCATCACAAAGCTGGAGCAACTACTCAATATCACCAACCTGTACGGACAGGAGAATTTCGGCGTCGTCCATCAATTGGAAAATGCCCTCAAGGCACAGACGCTGTTTATTCGAGACAAGGAATACGTGGTCCAGGAGGGCCAGGTCATCATCGTGGACGAGTTCACGGGCAGAATGATGGAGGGCCGCCGGTTCTCGGATGGCCTTCATCAGGCTCTTGAGGCCAAGGAGTCAGTCAAGATTCAG
>DCAW01000117.1:12613-12793 GCA_002313895.1 Dehalococcoidia bacterium UBA1123 | reverse complement strand
TTCAGGAACGTTTTCAGCTACGCAATACGAGGGGGTCGTGCATTCGTAAGGGCGAAATCGGTGGTCGCGGAAATATCCGGAAAAGAAAAATCCCCTGGCAGTGACTTATTTTCCCACGCCATTACTAACGCAGTATCGTCGGCGCTAAAGCGTTTCACTGCCGTGTTCGAGATGGGAACG
>DCAW01000117.1:9732-12303 GCA_002313895.1 Dehalococcoidia bacterium UBA1123 | reverse complement strand
CCGTGTTCGAGATGGGAACGGGTGGGGCCGCTTCGCTCCAACCACCAGGGGGATATGCAAGCAGTATAAAGCGCCCAAAGAAGCAGTGTCAACGCGAATTTGACGCCTGACACTCAATGAATGGAAACGGATTTCGCCATCGGGATACCTCCAATCTATTTTAAAACAATGCCAACCCCATTTCCAAAACTCATTTGTCTGCGCTCATCACGATTCACGTCAAGGTTTCGAGGCCTCTATAAAAAAGGTTGATTTCAACAGCACGATACTCCGCCCACGTCCAAAATTCGAGCGCTAATATAATTGACCCCATATATATCGCGTGCTAGCATGTTTTAAATGAACGCCCGTGATTCGTTGGATTTTAGCGGCTATCAATGTAAATATGATTGAATCGGGGCAATTAACCGGACCGTCAATCAAGACGACAATTGGAGGTCAGCGAGTGGCAACAACCAAGATTCTCGAGGTCAGCGCACTGGCAGCTGAAAAGTTCCATGACATTCTCAAGGAGCAGGGCGAAGACGATGGTATGCTCAGGGTGATGGTTATGCCAGGAGCCCAGGGCGCAATGCAGTACGTTCTCAGCGTCGAAAAAGAGGCTGGCGACGGCGATTTCGTCATCGACACCAGCACGATACAGGTGTTAATCGACGCCGACAGCGCTCCTTTGCTTGACGGTTCTGAGATCGACTATGTCGAAGGGCTGATGCGATCTGGTTTCGTCATCAGCAACCCCAACTTCCAGAGCGCTGGCGGATGCGGCTGCGGCGGTGGGGGCGGAGGATGTGGTTGCGGCGGTGGCGGTGGCGGTGGCGGAGGATGCGGCGGCGGCGGAGGATGCGGCGGCGGCGGCGGTGGAGCCTGCGGTTGCGGCGGACACTAGGCCAAAAAGCCTAACTGAACAGGTTGTTCAAGACGGGGCGCATATTGCGCCCCGTCTTTATTTTGGCAGCAGCCCGATTTTCGACAGATCAAATCTGACCATCTTCGCCTAAGAGAATAATTCATGCTAATTCGCATCCTGGATGATTTTCAGCGAGACCCTACTCAGGCAATCATCACTCTGGCAGCGTTTTCATTTTCACTTGTTATTGCCATCACAGTGCACGAGTTCAGTCACGCTTTGGCGGCTACGTCGCTGGGCGACCGCACCGCCCAGAGCCAGGGCCGCCTGTCCCTGAACCCCGCCGCTCACCTCGACCCGGTGGGCACTGCGCTGATATTTTTCGCTGGATTCGGCTGGGGCAAGCCGACACCAGTGAACCCATTTTTGTTCCTGAGAATCAGTCCTCGCCAGGGAATGGCGTTGGTGTCCATGGCAGGGCCGATCTCGAATATCGTAGTGGCATCGCTTTTCGCCATCCCGATCAGAGCCGGACTGGTTGACCTTGGAGGATTCGGTTTCGAGCTGTTTGGGGAATCCGCCAACGACATAGCCGACGTTATACTCATCAACATGGTGTTTTGGAACCTGCTCTTGGCAACATTCAATCTGCTGCCCATTGCTCCGCTTGATGGTTTTAAGGTAGTTCTGGGTATCCTGCCGCCTGAGAGCGCTCGCGGTTTCGCCCGACTGGAGCAGTACGGCCCTGGAATCCTGATGATGACAATCATGCTGGAGTACATCCTGCCAGGGCCTGGAATACTGTCCAGCTTCATCAATCCTATATTGAACCTGCTCACCACGGTGGTATTGGGTGGACAGGTGTTGTGATAATCTGGTATCTAATACCATCGGCGCATACGAATATACGGGGCACGGAGGTGATGGATTGGAGAGAATAACAATTATCGGTGTGGGGCCTGTGGGAGTCTCCATGGGTCTTAGCCTGATGAAACGCAAGCTCAACAACACAGAAATCATCATATCTTCGGGCGACCGAGGGGTTATGAGCGCGGTGTCAAAGATGAACGCCGCGAATGAGACCGTAAGCAATCTCCGATCCGCTGTCGAAGGGGCGCAGCTTGTGGTGCTCGACTTGCCGATCGGCGAGATGCGGGAAATTTTGGAAGCAATAGGCCCAGTTCTCGACGAGGGGGCTGTAGTCACAGACACATGCGCGACCAAGACTCCGGTGTTGGAATGGGCAGAATCCTACATTCGCAGCGGTGTCGACTTCGTCGGCGGACACCCGCTGCCAAAACGGCTGCCCAACACCATTGAATCCGCTGACCCCAGCATATTCATGGACGCCCGCTATACTGTGACGCCCGGGAAAAAAGCAGACGAATCCTCAATTCGGACAGTTGTCGGACTCATCGAAGCCCTCGGTTCCAAGCCTCTGTTCCTCGATCCTGCCGAGCATGACAGTTACGCCGCCGCTATGCACTACCTGCCGCTGGTGATGTCATCTGCGTTCGTCAACGCCACCGCAGGCAGTGACGGTTGGAGAGAGATGCACGAACTGGCGGACGCCAATTTCGACAACTTCTCACGTCTTGCATCCAACGACCCGCTGGACAACGAGGCAGTCTGCTTAGCCAGCCCCGACGCACTGGTTCATTGGGTTGATCAATTGATCGGCCAGCTATACGCTTTCCGCAACCAGATAAAAGACAAAGATGAAC
>DCAW01000117.1:0-9326 GCA_002313895.1 Dehalococcoidia bacterium UBA1123 | reverse complement strand
GGACTTGCCATCTGCCTCCCAGTCGATGGCAACGGCGTTTTTCGGCGAAAAGCTGGCGAAACGCATGCAAGGACTTCGCGGCGAAGGCGAGGAAAAAAAGCGCTTCGAATACTTCCGAAAGAGCCGCGACTAAGCATGGCGGCGCCGGTTCACCTGATGGCAAATTTACGATGGGACGCGTTTTGTCTGAGTTCGGGGATTCCTGAAGATCTATAGTGCGAACCGACTCGCCGGGCAGAGACCGCGACCCTATACGAGACAAGGGGCAGCTGTTTGTGTTGTCAGGCCCGTCTGGCGTTGGCAAAGACGCCGTTCTCTCCCTTATGAGAGAGAATGGCCTGCCTTTGCACTTCACCGTCACTGCGACCACCAGGCCTCAGCGCCTTAATGAGGTCGATGGAGTAGATTACTTTTTCTACTCCGACTCAGAATTTGCCGCAATGATGGTAGACAACGCATTTCTAGAATCCGCAATCGTCTACGGGTACCGGTACGGTGTGCCCAAAGGCCCAGTGAATCAAGCACGGGATCAGGGAATTGACGTCATAATCAAGGCGGATATACAAGGGGCGGCGAGCATCAGGACAGAAGCTCCGGACGCCGTGCTGATCTTCCTCGAACCGCCCGACATCCCGGAACTCACCCGGCGCTTGACTGAACGAATGACCGAATCTTCGGACGCCTTAAAAATCCGCATCGCCACAGCTCAGCGTGAAATGGTCGAAGGCTCAAAATTCGACCATCGCGTCGTCAATCACAATGGAAGGCTGGACGACGCGGTAGCCGAGATTGAACAGATAATCTCCGATGCAAAGTCCCAGCCTTCACAACACAACCAAAACCTCGAAACAGGAGATTAACGACATGGATCGTGCGCTTGAGGATGTAAAGGTGCTGGACCTGACCCACGTTCAGGCTGGGCCGTCCTGCGGCCAGATGCTTGGATTCCTCGGCGCCGACGTCGTGAAGATCGAGGACACCCGTGGCGGAGACTCCACGCGCTGGGAGTTGGCCCACCGCGATGACTCCGACAGCTTTTACTTTCTGATATTCAACAACAACAAACGCGCCATAACCCTCGACCTGAAGACTGAAAAAGGGAAAGAGGTGTTCAGGGGTCTGGTCAAGTGGGCTGATGTTCTGTTGGAGAATTTCTCAAAAGGAATGCTGAACCGTCTTGGGTTAGGCTGGGACGTCCTCCAACAGATAAATCCCAGGCTAGTTTACGCCACGATCAAAGGCTTCGGAGAGTACGGCCCGCAATCCGACTACAAAGGCTTCGAGTTTGTCGCTCAAGCCGTGGGCGGAGCGATGGCGACCACCGGCCACCCAGACCGACCTCCCGTGAGTATCGCTCCGGGCGTCGGAGACTCAGGCAGCGGCCTTCACGCCGCAATCGGAATCCTGGCCGCTCTTCACAAGCGAGAGCGCACCGACAAAGGCCAGAAGGTCGAGGTCTCCATGCAGGACGCGGTCGTCAATCTGATGCGTATGCGCCTTACGCCAACGCTGGCAGGCAATGTCCGCCCTCGTCAAGGACATATGGGATTTCGCGGAGTTCCAATGGTGTTTCCGACCTCGCCGGGTGGCCCGGACGACTACGTGATGATCCATCCCAGAGGTGACGGTTGGGACATAATGCTGGCTGCGATGGACAAAGCTGAGCTTATCGGCGACCCAAGATTCGACAGCGAGGAAGAGCGCAATAAAAACGCCGAGGAGGCCACACAGATTATCACCGAATGGACATTGCAACACACCAAGCAAGAAGCTATGGACATCCTGGCCGGAACCGGAGTCCTTGCAGGCGCCACCTACACGCCGGAGGAGCTGCTTGAGCAGCCGCATCTCATAGAGCGCGAGATGATCGTGTCTGTGGACGACTCGGTGCGAGGCGACTACCTGATGATCGGAATGCCCATCAAGCTATCCGACGATGACACAGTCGTCACCCGCGCTCCGAGATACAGCGAGCACACCGTAGAGGTGTTAACAACCATCTTAGGCTACACTGAGGCCGAAGTCGCCAAAATGCGAGATCAGGGCGTCGTCCGGGAGGCTAAATAAACCACTTTCGAATCCGACGCGTGTCAAATTGGCATCACCATATCGTATCGGTTCATGAGTTCAGCCATGACGTCGGGGGCGACGGAAACCCGTGCTTCTCGACCAATCCAGCCAATTCATCAAAATACCCTTCAAAGCCGCCCGGAGACATGATGACCATAAATCGAGAGGTCTGATTGCTCGGGTTGCCGAAGCCTTGCAACACGCCTGTGGGAACTACGACAAATGCTCCCGCTGACAGCGTCATCCACTCCGACGCTAGCTTGATCTCCAACGTCCCTTCGAGAACATAGAATGCTTCCACTGTCTGGTTGTTGATGGGCACAGGAGGTCCGCCGAAGTCAAGAAGAGCCTTGTACTCGAATATTGACAGAAAACCTCCGGCACGAAATTAAGGCGCCTGCAACTCCGCGACCATGCTCTTCAGCTTGTCCTCATCTTCCGGAGATTCGACCGGGATGTCGAAGCCGATGGACGACGCATAGCCCCCATATCTAGCCTTCAACTTCGGCACGATGTCGTCGTGAGTTCCGACGACTGAAAATGCGTCGACCATATCGTCAGTAATCAGCGAAGGCATTTCGCTCCACTTGCCGTCTATAGACATGCGGTAGAGTTTGGCAGCAGTGTCGTCCCAGCCGTGAGTGGCCATGACCGGCAAATAGCTTCTCGTCGAGGCGTAGAAAGAGATTCGTCCTTTCGTGATCTGAACCTGTCGGTCCACTTCCTCATCGTTCTTGCCTGTGACGATGAATCCGCCGGCGGAGACTTCGATGTCCTCCAACGTTCGCCCCGCCCTTGCCGCGCCACGGGCGATCTGGGGGAGAATAAATTCCTGAGTATATTTGTGAGTGCTGAATCCGTGAACCAGCACCCCGTCACATACCTCGCCCGCGACACCCAACATGTTGGTGTTCACCGCAGAGATGTACACCTTGATATCTGGGTGATCGATGGGGCCTGGATTGAAAAACGGAGGCATCAGGTTGAAGGTAAAATTCTCGCTAGTGTAATCCACCGGGGTTTTGGTCTGCCAGGCGTTCCAGATATGTTTCATTCCATTTATGTAATCGCGCATACGAGGAGCCGGAGGCGTCCAGTTCATCCCGAAACGTCGGACGATGTGCCCCTTCACCTGACTGCCAAGTCCCAGCACAAACCGGCCGTTAGACATAGCGGCCAGGTCCCAGGCGATGTAGGCTGTGTCCATCGGGTTGCGAGCGAAGGCCAGCGCGATGGAAGTTCGCAGGGTTATGTTCTCCGTATGCTCGGCGGCAATCGCCAGCGGAAGGTATGGGTTGTGATTGGTCTCGCTGGACGAAAAAACGTCGAACCCGCGACTCTCGGCATTCCGAGCCGACTCCGCAATCTCGCTAGGCGACCTTGCTGTTAACCCTGTTCCAACCTTCATCGCTTACGCCTCCTGATTTTCATTTGTGGCTTCATCGAAGCGCGCACATTCTAGCAGACGGACATTATCAACGCACGAGTTCTCATTCTGTTCTCCTCTCCTTTCTTGCGATAGGCACACAACCCACGTAATATGAGGGTCGCCAGACATTCACGGCGCCGCAAGACTCCCTCGTCGACCCGCGCACAACTCAAAAATTCCTGGAGATGAACATGACCGACCAGATTGGATTTTTCGACGCCATATACACTCAACGGGCCATCCGGCACCTAAAGCCCGACCCCGTGCCTCGCGAGACCATTGAGCGACTTATCCGTGCCGGCACCAAAGCGCCGAGCGGCGGGAACAGCCAGGGCTGGAAATTCATCGTCATCACAGACCCGGAGACCAAATCCGCAATCGCCGAATACTATCTACAGGCATGGGAGATGGCCTACGGGAACCAGAACCCTTCGCCTCCGAACATTCAAAGCCACGTCCGATCGTCGGCAGATTATCTGGCGCGAAACATGGCCGACATGCCGGTCCTGCTCATGGCATGCATCCATCACGACGGTTCGCCATCGACCATAACTCGCGGCTCCTCCATCTACCCCGCCGTTCAGAACATCCTGCTTGCCGCCAGAGCGTTGGGCCTGGGAAGCGCGATAACCACGCTGCACAAACGGTACGAAAAGGAGATCAAAGACCTCCTGGGGATACCGGACAATGTGGAAACTGCCGCCCTTTTGCCCATCGGATTTATCCAGGAAGGGTACAAGTACGGTCCAACGCGCCGCGCTCCGGTCAGCGAAGTCACATACTGGGAGAAATGGGACGAATCGTAATCTGCCAACCCCGTTCATCATACCCAACAACCATCGATTAGATGGCACGTGGAAATACAAAAATTGATACAATTTCAACCTGAACTCACATTCCGCAGCGAGGCAATTTAGTGACTTACGAATACCTGAAATACGAGACAAAGGGCCGCATTGCCTACGTCACGATCAACCGACCGGAGCGTCTGAACGCCCTGCATCCGCCAGCCAACATGGAGATGTACAAGGCGTTCTGCGAATTTCGAGACGACCCCGACGTGTGGGTCGCTATCCTGACTGGAACGGGAGATCGAGCATTCAGCGCGGGCAACGACCTGCGATACACTGCAGAACAGGACCAGATCCGCGACAAGCCCGGAGCGAGAGCCGACCGCGCGTCGTTCGGTGGCATCACGTCGGACTTCGAGTGCTGGAAGCCCATCATCGCCGCCGTCAACGGATACGCCCTGGGCGGCGGGTTCGAAATCGCGCTGGCATGCGACATCATCATAGCTGCCGACCATGCGGAGGTCGGACTGCCAGAGCCGCGTGTCGGACTATACGCCGGCGCTGGCGGAGTCCACAGGCTCCCTAGGCATATCCCCATGAAAATCGCTATGGGCATGATGCTCACGGCCCGTCGCATCAAAGTCCAGGAGGCTCAAAAATTAGGGCTGATTAACGAGGTTGTCCCCCTCGCAGACCTGATGATCACTGCCGAGCGGTGGGCGGCTGAAATATTGGAATGCGCGCCAATGTCGGTACGCGCCACCAAGCAAATGGCAATCCAGGGCCTCGACTCCCCGCTGAACATCGCCTTCGCTCGCAACTATTCTGAGCAACAGAAACAAGTAGCCTCCAATGACAGAATCGAAGGCCCGCGCGCCTTCTCTGAGAAGCGCCCGCCCAAGTGGACCGGGACCTAATCCGAGCCTTTGGAACTAAGCCATTATTGCCAATCAGGATTGCCGCCGCGTCTTCGACTCTGGCGGCGATTCTGCGACGACAGCCGTAATCAAGGAATGATTCATGACCGAAGCCACCGCAGTGACCCTTCCCGAAAACGTAAAACCTGCCCGATACGACCTGACACTAACTCCCGACCTGGTCGGCTTCACTTTTTCAGGCAGTGAGAGTATAGACATTGCGATCCTAGAGCCAACGTCAGAGATCGTTCTGAACTGCGCGGAGATTGATATCCAGTCGTCATCGCTTTCGATGGGAGGCGAAACACAAATTCCGACAGAAACGGTTTTCGACGAAAATGCCGAGACTGTAACATTCGAGTTCGGTTCAGAATTAACTGCGGGTCAGGCAACATTGAGCATCGAATTCACCGGCGAGTTGAACGATCGACTTCTCGGTTTCTACCGAAGCGCGTACACCGATTCGGACGGCAAAGAAAGATACCTCGCAGCAACCCAATTCGAGTCCACAGACGCCCGACGGTCATTTCCGTGCTGGGACGAACCATCGGTAAAGGCCGTGTTCGAAGTGACTCTGGTAATCCCCTGTGAGTTGAAGGCCGTGTCCAACATGGAGATCGTCAGTGAATCCGACGAGGGCAATGGCAAGACCAGGCTTCAGTTCGCCGAAACACCCATCATGTCCACGTACTTGCTGGCCTTCATAGTCGGCGACATTGCGTGCGTCGAAGACACCACGCCAGACGGAACGCTCATGCGAGTCTGGGCCACCCGAGGCAACGAAGACAAGGGCCAGTTCGCCCTTGAGACTTCGATTGACCTGCTGGCCTACTTCAACGACTACTTCGGAATACCGTACCCACTGTCCAAACTCGACCACATAGCGCTGCCTGACTTCGCCGCCGGAGCGATGGAGAACTGGGGAGCGATAACATACCGCGAGACTGCCCTGCTGGTTGACCCGGAGAACAGCTCTGCCATCACCCGTGAGGTTGTCGCCGCGATCATCTCCCACGAGATGGCCCACCAGTGGTTCGGCGACCTCGTCACGATGGCCTGGTGGGACGATCTGTGGCTCAACGAGAGCTTCGCGTCGTGGATGGGCGACAAGGCCGTCGATGACCTGCATCCAGAATGGGATATGTGGACCCAGTTCCTCAGTCACGACACCATGAGCGCACTTTCGCTGGATGGCCTCCAAAACTCCCACCCCATAGAGCAGCGGGTTAATAACCCGGACGAGATCGGCCAGCTATTCGACGCCATCAGCTACTCCAAAGGCGGGTCGATCCTCCGAATGCTTGAGCAATACCTGGGAGCGGACGATTTCCAAAACGGTCTCAACATTTACCTGAACAGGCACGCTCACGCTAACGCCCGAACGCGAGACCTGTGGAACGCCCTGGGCGAGGCATCCGGCCAGCCCGTCGCAGACATCATGGACACCTGGACCGGCCAGACCGGATATCCATTCCTGGATGCCGACATAAAAAGGGACAGTTCAGGCATGGAGGTTACGCTGTCCCAATCACGGTTCCTGTACGAGAACGTTCTCGACGGCGATCAGCCCCCTCAACAGACATGGAAAGTTCCTCTCACGATACGCACCGCCAGCGACGCCGACCCAGTTCGCCGCCTCATGGAGACGACAACAGAAACGGTTCAGTTGAAGCCAGCGTCCCACGGCTCAACCGACGAGTGGATAAAGGTCAACCCCGGCCAGACTGCATTCTTCCGGGTCCGCTATTCCTCAGAGGAACTTGAGAAACTGACCGCGCCTATACGCAGCCTCTCGCTACCTGCCGCCGATCGCCTGGGCATTCAGGCCGATGCGTACGCGCTCACCAAAGCGGGTCACATTCCCGTGACCGACTTCCTCACCGTCGCCGAGGCTTACCAGAACGAGACCGACGCATCGGTGTGCGGAGACCTGGCCTTCAACCTGAACGCGCTGGACAACCTGCTGTCGGACGAGGATTTCTATCCTCGATTCCAGGCGTTCGCCCGCGGCATCTTTGCGCCCATCGGCAGCAAAATCGGCTGGGACGCTCGACCAAATGAGGGACATCGCGACGCCCTCCTTCGCAGCACAGCGCTATCGCAACTCGGCCACTTCGAGGATGAAGACACCCTGGCCGAAGCCCAACGCAGATTCCAAGGCTACACCAACGACCCGTCGAGCCTCGACCCCGACATGCGGGCAGTAGTATTCGAGATGGCCGCTCGGCGAGGAGACCGACAGACCTACGACCTGATGTGGGATCTGGAAAAAGCCGCAGATCTGCACGAGGAGAAAATTCGATTCCTGAACGCGCTCGCTAATTTTGAGCAGGGCGACCTGCTTCAGGAAACCCTGGACCGCACGTTGGGCGTCGAAGTGCGAAGCCAGGACACAATCAGGGTCATAGTCACCGTCGCCTCAAACCGGCACGGCAGAAATCTGGCCTGGGAGTTCGTTAAGGACAACTGGGAAGAGATCAAACGACGCTACGGCGACGGCGGGTTTGCCCTCATGCGACTCGTGGGCATGACATCTCTGTTCACAACTGAAGAGAACCGGCAGGACGTGGAGAATTTCTTCACAGACCACCCTGCACCCGCCGCCGAGCGCACAATCAGCCAGTCGTTAGAGCGCATGACCCTGAACATCACCTGGGCAAACCAGAATCGGGATGAGCTTGCGCGGTGGCTGATCGGGTAACCGCTAGCAGCGTTTGTCATTCTGAATCCGCAGATGAAGAATCTGTTGTCAGTAAGGCAACGGCTGCGACACACTTGGCCAGACTCTTCACTCTGTTCAGCATGACAAGTTCAGTGCCCTGAGCGTCGAGTTTGATGTCACTCAGCATGAATCGTCGCTCGAACTTGACATAAACCGCCTCAGCGCAAAGACCCCCCCTATCCAGCAATCTGGATTGCGACCTGGCGAGGTTCGCTGATATATCCAGCGACTGGAAGTGGGGCAGAAACTCTAGACCGTTGCGTCAATCGTTAAAGAGGAAATAAGACACCTCCGACTGCCCCGTCAAAGGTGTCTTGAAGCGCGGCATCGCCTGCCGCGCCGGTCTAACCGATAGTGATCCAACGTTCGCTTGGCACGCTCAACGATAGCCGACGTGACCGTGATTTGCCGTGCTCAACACGCTGGTCAGTCGAATCTGGACCGAGACTCTAGACACTCTCTACCCTCTGCGCTGCCTGGGATGCCGCAATCCAGGGGCCAACATTTGTGACGCATACAGTTTTGCGATGCCCCGGCTCTCAAAACCGAACTGCGACCGATGCACGCGACCCGAGGTTGGCAGGGTATGCGGCTGGTGCCGCCACCGTCAACCGAAGTTTGACTGGATATTAGCGCCTTCCCTCTACGTCAAACCCAACCCCGTGCACGACGCCATCAGGAAGCGGAAATTCAATAACCTGAGAGCCCTTGCTCCAGAACACGCACCGCTGCTTGCTCGATACCTCGATAGGCGTCCCGAAAAATTCGACGTTTTCGTGCCTGTGTCAAGTCATCCTCGACGATTGAGGTCGAGAGGGTTCAACCAAGCAGAACTATTGGCATCCGAGTTGAGCAAAATCATAGAATCTTCGATGGACTCGCGCCTGGTCATCCGAGCGGTAAACTCGCCGTCCCAGCTCCAAGCCAATTCGCGAGACGAGTGTTGGGACAACGGCCAGGGTGACTTCAAATCCGTCGTCTCAGCCAAAAGTCTTCGCATCCTGCTCGTCGACGACCTTGAGACAAGAGACGCAACAATGTCAGCATGCGCTACGGCCTTGAAAGACTCCGGAGCGTCTAGCGTCGTGGGTATCGCGGTCGCCAGAACTCCGTAACTCCCAGCCAGGCTCATTCGAGCTGCCACATTTTCACGCTTTATTGTTCAATATGCGTGCCAATATGTTACAACTCTGCCTGCTTCAATGATCTCAATTTCGCAATCGTAATCAGCCGTTTTCAAGATCGTTCCAGGCAGGCGATAAACCGAGTTGGCGAACTAAATAACACTTGAAGGAGAACGAAATGGCAACAGTTAGAGTAGCAAACGCGACATGGACAGGCGACCTCATGTCCGGCAACGGAGTCGTGTCCGTCAGCACCAGCGGCGCGTTCACAGA